>NZ_JBHWUE010000024.1:0-94486 GCF_042738615.1 Rhodococcus sp. NPDC059968 | reverse complement strand
GCCGCGGGCTTGGTCGCCACCGGACAGACGCTTTCACTGGCCCAACCTCTCGGCCCGAAGACACCTGCGCCCGGCCACCGGCAGCAGCCGTCGCGGTTCATGAACCGCGACGCCGGCGATTACGCGCTCGGCGCACGCACGCCGGGAGGATTCAAATTCGCGGAGGACACAGTGCAATTCGCGACGCACAGTGGTACTCACGTCGACGCACTATCCCATGCGTGGTCGGGGGACGAACTCTACAATGGGCATTCGTCTGCCCTCATCAGAAGTACGCAGGGCGCACAGCGCTGCGGCGCCGAGAAGCTCGCACCTGTCGCCACCCGTGGCATTCTCGTCGACTTGGTGCGCGCATCCGGTCAGCCGCTCGCCCCGCAGACCGCGGTCGGCCCGGAAGACCTCGAGCGTGGCATTTCGGAAGCCGGCGTGTCGGTTGAGCCGGGAGACGCTGTATTGATCCGGACCGGGTGGTGGGAATCGAAGGGATCGAGCGACTCCTACTTCGCGGACGAACCCGGCATCACCGAAGAGGCCGCCCGCTGGCTCGCAAGCCGTGACGTGGCGTTGGTCGGTGCGGACAATTACGCCGTCGAACAGCAATCGGCTGAACCCGGCTTTCCGGCACATCTGGTGCTCCTCCACCAGTTCGGCGTGCCGCTGATCGAAAACCTGGATCTCGCGGAACTCGGGGAGGCGCTGTCCGTCCTCGACCGTTCGACGTTCTTCCTATTGTTCGCTCCGATCCCCCTCGTCGGCTCGACCGGAACTCCGGTGACGCCCGTGGCGGTCCTGTGAACAGCAACTGGCCTGCCGATCTCGTCCGGCCCGGAGACCTGGTTGTGGTGGCGCAAGGCGTCGGGGAGCCGACGCCACTGCTCAATCAGCTTCTCGCGGCCTGCCCACGCGACGTCGAGATCTTCGTCGGACTCAGCCACAGCGATGCGCTCATAGGATCTGCGCCGCAGCGTCCGCTCGTGTCCTTCGGCGCAATGGGGCCGCTCGGCAAGCTCGCGGCCACCGGCCATGCCGAGGTAATCCCCTGCAATTTCGACGACCTGCCACGCCTCTTGCCTTTGCGTGCCCAGAGCAACCTCGTTCTCCTGATGCAGGTGTCCCCTGCTGATTCGCACGGATGCTACGGCTTGGGAATGGCGATGGATTACACCTACGAACTGATCGCGGAAGCACGGACCGTGGTGGCCGAGGTCAATGCCGCGATGCCGACCACTTCCGCGCCTACACTTCCGGCCTCCACGTTCGATGCCGTTATCCACACGTCCCGGCCTCTTCCCATTGTGCCCACACCAGCAGTAAATGAAGATCACCACGGAATCGCCAGGCATATCCTGCCGCTGATCCCTGACGGCGGGACCATCCAACTCGGCATCGGCGCGGTCCCCTCAGCCATCGGGAAGGCGCTGACCGCACGCCGCGGATTGCGTGTTCGATCGACCCTCGCCGGCGATTGGCTGCTGGATCTGCATCGCGCTGGATCACTCTGCGAAGAGCCCGGTTCGGTCATCATCAGCGAGGCCGCGGGCTCCGAGGAACTGTACGAGCACATCGCCGCGTCGACAGCGTGGGTACGGCCGGTCGCCGAGGTAATCGGTCCGGCAGCCGCAGCGTCGATCCCGCGACTGTTCGCAGTGAACTCGGCACTGCAGGTGGACCTCACCGGTCAAGTCAATGCCGAAGAGATCGACAGCAGATATTTGGGAGCCACCGGCGGGCAAGCAGAATTCCTGCGGGCCGCTCAGCGCTCGCCCGGCGGGGCCTCGATCGTCGCGCTCGCTGCGACGGCAAACGGCGGTCGAACCTCCCGGATCGTTCGACAGTTGCAGCCCCCGACCGTCACGACGCCGCGAACGAGCATCGACTTTGTGGCCACCGAGTTCGGCGTCGTCGATCTCAGAGGACGGACTCTGCGCGAACGCGCCGAGGCGATGATCGCGATAGCGGCGCCTCAGCACCGATCGAGCCTTCACGAACAGAACGGACACCAACGATGACAGCACCATCCGAAATTGACGACCGTCTCACCAGATTCCTGTCCGACCAACTGGATGGGGTCGGTGCTCGAGTAGTAGGCCTGAACCGCATCGGTGTCGGTAGGTCCCGGGACAATTGGGTGTTCGACCTGGTGACCGACCGCAATGGCACCGAGCATTGCGAGCCGTTGATCCTGCGCAGCGACCCGGACGGAGGCTTGGTCGACACAGACCGCAACGTGGAGTTCGCGTTGCTCGGCATACTGGAGAACAGCGATCTGCCAACCCCGGCTGCCCGCTGGCTCGACGCCGACGGGCGATGGCTCGGCCGGCCCTCGCTCATCATGCAGCGGTGCCCAGGGGACTGCGATTACCGGGTGCTGTCGGACTCGCAACGCTCGATCACTCAGCGGCGGGCGCTTGCCGAAAGCTTCTGCGAACTAATGGCGCAAGTCCACAGCACCGACTGGCAGGCACTCGGATTGTCGGCTGTACTCGATGGTTCCGGCCAGCTCGGTGCGCCCGCCGAACTCGACGCCTGGGAGAAGGTTCTGCGTCAAAACCAGCTGGAGCCTTTGCCCGAGTTGGATTTTGCGATTGCCGGACTACGAGCGTCAGCACCCGAACCGGCTCGCATCGTCCTGGTCCACGCCGATTTCAAACCCGGCAACATTCTGTTGGACGGTGATCGGATTACCGCACTGCTCGATTGGGAGTTGGCTCATCTCGGCGACCCGCTCGAGGACCTCGGCTGGGTGACGCAGCCGCTGCGCAGGGTGGAGCACCTGATCGACGGAGCGTGGGATGCCGACGACCTGATCGCGCATTACGAGCGAGCCACAGGATTCGTGGTCGACCACAGCAGCCTTCAGTGGTGGCAGACCTTCTCGACCTTCAAGACCGCGGTGATGCAGGTCAGCGGTCTGCGATCGTTTCTCTATGGCCGTAGTGACGAGCCATTTCGCCCCACCCGCCGGGTGCTTTCGACATTGCTCGATTTCGTAGTCAAGGAGGATTTCCGATGAGACCGACCATTCACGAGCAATTGTCCGGAGTTGATCGGCTTCTCGATCTCGCTGACGAATCCCATTCGCTTCCGGCCGAGACGTCCGAACTGCTGAGCAACGCCCGCCGACTGATCAAGCGGATTGCCACATCGTGGGACACAGCATTGCCCTTCCTCCTGGACGACAACGCTCGGCTCACCGAACTCCTGGACGCCGGGGTCGAGGCGCAGGCACCTGTCCCGACCGACCTCACAGCCGTCGCCGCGCGAAACGAGGAGCTACGAGGATCGTTGGCTCAGCTCATCTCCACCATGCCCAGAAACCCCGAGTGTCGACAGCGTCGGGCCGAGATCGGACGTTACCTGCAGTGGCGGGTTGCTACCGATCCCACCTGACAGCCAGCAAGGAGAACAAACGTGAACGCACTATCACCAGAATCGATCTCCGGCGACAAGCACTTGGCCGAACAGTTTCCGCTGTCACCGATAGATGACTATTTCGTCCACCAAACCCCGGATCCCGTGCGGGTCATGTGGACAGGGGATCCCCGGGCGTATGAGCGCCACTGGGTGGTGATCCACGACGACACCGGCGAGTTACTGATCGCCACGGGCGGCAGCCTCTATCCGAACCTCGACCGGGCCGAGGCCTACGCGATCGTCAACTCGAAAGGTCGACATACCACTGTCCGGAGTTTCCGCTCGATCGGCGCGGATCGCACCGACCTGCGTGTGGGACCGATCGTGCCCACGATTGTTCGCGGTCTGCGGGAGTGGCGATACGTCCTCGAGCCGAACGAGTGGGGGGTCAGCTACGATTTGACGTTCCACGACACCACTCGGCAAGTCTTTCGCGAGCCGTTGTCGGACTCTGCGCGCGGCTTTCCGGCTGGCCGCCGCAACGATGTCACCAGCGGATTCGAATGCTTCGGATCGGTGACCGGATGGGTCGAGATCGACGGCGAACGAACCACTTTGGGTCCGAATGCTGCAGGCACGAGGGATCGCCACTGGGGCACCGGCCGCGGCGTCGGGGGACCGGAGTTGTCCCTGGGAGGCCGCCTGCACGTAGGGACCAACGGCAACGCCTTCGTGGCATTTCCGGACTGGGCGCTATGGGGGGACCGACTGTTCTACCCGTTCGGCGACTCGACATCGGGTTCGACACGAGTTTTCAAGCCCACCCGCCGGCTCCGGTTCGAGCCGGACACGGACATCTTCGTCGAAGCCATCGTCGACTACGAGTTCGATGACGGCAAGCAAGTCCAACTCCACTACGAGCGGGTAGGTCAGCAGACGGCCTATCTTCGATGCGGAATGTACGGCGGCACGCCGGATCGCGATATCCACCAAGGCGGTTATGACGGCCCCGACCTGACCGAGGGTGAAACGTATGATCTGAGCCGACCGGAGACCCGGATCGGCATCCGCGGCCTCAACGAGCATCTCTGCCGTGTCACACGTGATGACGGCCAGACCGCTCTCGGGATATACCAGACTATCGACCCCGTGGCCTATGAAGTGTGCATGTCGGGCAGGAAGGGCTGGAACCTCCTCGTCTGAGAAGCGCTCCGGTGCGCTCCACCCTGCCTTCGCCTTCGAGTGCAGGGTCGGGCGTCCTGGTGGGCAAATGTCGCAATACGACTCCCCTGCAACGGTTTCGGTGCTCATCGCTGCGCCATTCCGACTGCGCGGCCACGGCTTTCGCGGCCAGGTCAAGAGCTGTGCTGCGCACGTCCTGCGCTGCATCAGGCCGGGACGGTAGGGGCTCGGACGGCCGAAACTTCTCGAAACTCTTGACTTCAGCCATCCGGCGCGACATTCTGATAATCGAAATGCGTTTCGAGTCTATGAACTTTGAATCTCCCATGGCCGTGGCGAACCAATCCAAATTTGGTCGAAGACCATGAGATTGACCAGTTCCGACGCAGCATTGAGCGGTTTCGACCAGTCGCATTCCTCAGTTGCCGGCATTTCTTGCGACGAGAATCTTCCTGAAGGGGCAAATTGTGGTGATTTTACGAGGTGCGCGTCGAGGCGCGTGTGTACTGTCCGCAGCGTTGCTGGCGTCAGTCGGTTTGGTCGCCTGCAGTTCAACGGGTTCCGGCGCATCAGGAGATGCGATCAGAGTTGGCGTGACAACGTCGCTTACCGGATCATTTGGTACCTACGGAAACATGATCAAGGACGGGTTGGAGGCCGGCCTGTACTGCAGTACCGACGGAACCAACGAAGTTGACGGCAAGCCAATCGAATTCGTCTACGCCGATGACGGCGGCGATCCAGAGCAGACACTCGCTGCGGCCACCAGGATGGTTGGTGACGGGATAAACATCCTCACAGGCACCACATCGTCCGCCGCCGCGCTCCAACTCGGGCACTTCGCCGAGCAGCAGAATCTCCTGTACATCTCCGGTGCCGCGGGAATCGATGACGTCACCGGTCTGAACGCCAACACTTTCCGTGCCTCGCGACAGGCGTATCAGGAAGCGGCTGCCCTGAGCAGCGTGCTCGAGAAGAACAATAACAAGACGGTAGTGCTTGCCCAGGACTACGCATTCGGACAGAAGTACGCCTCTACCATCACCGGCATCCTCGAATCGAGCGGATCTGAAGTAGAAGAAGTGCTTGTGCCTTTGGACACGAATGAGTTCACTCCCTACGCGCGGCGAATCAGCGAGTTGAAGCCCGATCTACTGATTGTTGTGTATTACGGCGATGGGGCTCCGTCCATGTGGCAAGCGATGTCGCAACAAGGGATCTTGGACACGACCACGGTGGCGAGCGTGCTGGTCGAGAAGCCACACTGGTCCATCTACGGTGATGCCGCCGAGAAGATCAACTTCGTGACGCACTATTACCCCGGCGCACCAGGTGGCGAAATGAACGAATGCCTGACCGAGCGCGTACCTGATGCGGACCTGTCCACCCACGACGGCTTCGTGGCTGCTCAGCAGATCGTGCACGCAATCTCCACTGCGGGCCCCGACGACGTGGAAGGCATGATCGAGGCACTCGAGGGGTGGTCATTCGAGGCACCGAAAGGACCTATGACAATCCGCTCAGGTGACCACGCCCTACTTCAGGATATGTACATTGTCTCGCTCAGTGACAGCGATGGCGAATTGGCCGCCCACACCGTCGGAAACGTCGGTAGCGAGGCAGCGAAACCATGAAGAATACCGCAGCGCCGGCCCGAAGGGGGCCGGCATCACAGGCACTGGGTCCGGCGATGGAGTATGTGCTCGAGACAGTTGATCTCTCGTGGAGTGTAGGTGGATTCGCCATCGTCAGTGATGTCGGACTCCGTGTTCGGCGTGGCGAGTTTCTCACCGTTATCGGGCCGAACGGGGCCGGCAAGAGCACGTTGATGAATCTCCTGTCAGGGGTATATCGCCCCTCATCGGGTTCAGTCCACTTCGATGGTCAGGACATCACCAAGATGGGAGCCGCACATCGTGTCCGGCGCGGCTTGGGACGGACGTTCCAGACATCGAGCCTGTTTGCTGGATTGACGGTCCTCGAGAACGCACGGTTGGCGGCCCAGGCTGCGCTGGGTGGGAGCATGAACCTTTGGGGCAGGCCATCGGCCCACGATCGAGCCACTGAGCGTGCGCGAGAGCACCTCGAAGAGGTCGGCCTGCACGACATGGGCGGAAACATCGTTTCCGACCTACCGTACGGAGACAAGCGGAAGCTCGAGATAGCCCTCGCGTTGTGCGCGCGCCCGCGCGTCTTGCTCTTGGACGAACCGACGGCCGGCGTCTCCGCCGAGGATGTCCACGCGCTGATCGACGTCGTACGGGCGGTGCACGACTCGGGCCGTACGGTGGTAATGGTCGAGCATCGAATGGATCTGGTTCTCGACGCGTCAGATCGTATTGCCGTCATGCAAGACGGCGGTCTTCTCCTGTGCGATGAGCCGAACGCAGTGATGTCCGATCCGCGGGTCCAAGCCGCCTACCTCGGGCCGGAGTTCTGATGTCCGCCGGCGACGCGGCCCTGTCCGTGCGAGACCTTCAGGTGCACCGCGGCGAAGCACATGTGCTGGAGGGCGTGTCATTCGAGGTACGTCCACGTCGTGTCACCGCACTGCTCGGTCGCAACGGTGCGGGGAAGACGACAACTTTGATGACAATTCTCGGTTTGCTCGAGGGCAGCGGCAGCATCAGGCTCTACGGCGAAGAGACCTTGGGCGTGCCGACCCACCACCTGGTCCGCCGAGGTATCGGATACGTGCCCGAGGACCGCGAGGTATTCAGCACGTTGACTGTCGCCGAGAATCTTCGATTGGCCGCTCGGACACCGGAGGCGACCCAACGACTGGATCTCGTACACGAATTGTTTCCAGACTTGCTGCGCCGGAGCGCTCAGCGGGCGGGAGCGCTGTCCGGAGGCCAGCAGCAGATGGTGGCAATCGCGCGTGCCATCCTGAACCCGAACCGCTTGCTCCTCATCGACGAGCCGAGCAAGGGATTGGCGCCCATCGTGGTCGGCCAGGTAGTCGAGGCTCTGGCGAAGGCTGCCAGCGCCACCACAATCTTGCTGGTCGACCAGAACATCCGAGTCGCGCAGCGCCTGGCCACTGATGCGATCGTACTGGACCATGGCGCAGTTGTATTTACCGGTTCGATGGAGGATCTGGCCGCAGATGCGGATCTCACGCAGCGCTACCTCGGTGTCGCACCGTCTTCCCGCGACAGCAACACGATCGGGACCGAAAAGGGGTCGGCACAATGACAACACTTATCGTCCTCACTGCTACCAGCCTCGGACTCGCGGGCCTGTATTTCCTCCTGTCTTCAGGGCTTTCCCTGATATTCGGCTTGATGGACGTCTTGAATGTTGCGCATGCCGCCATCTTCGGGGTGGGCGGATATGTGGCCTGGGTCGTCATGGACCGGTTCGACTTGATAGATTCCCTCGCTGCACGTTTCGCTGTCGCCATAGTTGTCGCGGTCATATTCGGATGCGTTCTAGGATATTTCGTAGAGCGGACGCTGATAGCGCGCAACTATGGTGATCACCTCACGCAGATCCTTATCACGTTGGGGCTCGCATTCGTCGTGGAGGGTCTCATCGGCGGTATCTTTTCGTATTCGCCGCAATCGATCGCACAGCCGGCCTGGTTCACCGACGTCACGGTGATCCTCGGTGGACGCATTCCCAACAGCAGAATCCTTATCTTCGGCATATCAGCCTTGGTGCTGGTGAGCTTGCTGTTCTTCATGAAGAAGAGCAAGTATGGGTTGATCATCCGCGCAGGTGTCGAGAACAGGCGGATGGTTCAGGCGCTGGGAATTGATGTCGCGCGGAGCTTCACCTTCGTGTTCGTACTGGGCGCAGCCTTGGCCTGCCTGGGTGGCGCGCTGGGCGCGGTCTACTTCACGGGAATTACTCCTGCACTCGGTCCGAATTTGTTGATCTTCGCTTTCATCGTGGTGATTATCGGCGGACTCGGATCTATCGGCGGCACCGCCATCGCTGCCGCTCTCGTCGCCTTTACTCAGCAAATCGTGAACTTCTACGTAAGCACCGGACTGGGCGACATCGCGGTCGTCGGTCTGCTTGCGGCTGTGCTATTACTGCGCCCACAGGGCTTGCTCGGAAGGGTTGCATCAGCATGATTCCGTTATCCGGTACCCAAACAGAGTTGCCCGTCGATCGTGGTCCGGGAAAAATGCGTCCGAGTCGGATTTCCGTCGGGGCGCGAGTGGGCCTCACGGTCGTTCTCGTTTTGGCTGCCCTACCGATGTTGGATGTTCCGATTCCGATCCTTCTCCCCGGACAGTTGTCGAGTTCTGGTTCTCTGCTCATCTTGTCGATTGGCCTCGTGTTCGCTGGTGTCGCGATATCTTTCGACGTCGTATTTGGATACACCGGCCTGCTGAGCGCTGGTCATGCCCTGGTTTTCGCTCTGGGAATCTACGCAACCAACCTACTGATGCACGCAGGCCTGGGGTATTTTTCCGCCGCAGCGCTCGCCATCGTGCTGTCCGGGCTGGTCAATACCGCGCTGGGAGCGATCGCCCTTCGCGTGAAGGAAGTCGCCTTCACAATGGTCACACTGGCGTTCGGCGAGGCCTTCTATATCTTGCTCCTGGTAGATCCTGTGGGGATTTTCGGCGGCGAGGAGGGCCTGCCTGTTGCCTTCAAGCAGATCCCCGATCTGCTCGCGAGCGCCCGCGATGTCCGCTGGCTTTACTGGCTATCGCTTGCATTCGCCGTCGTCGCCTACCTTCTGGCATGGATGGCGACGCGGTCTCGTTGTGGCCAGGTTTGGCAAGCGATCCGCGAGAACGAGGATCGGGTCGAAAGTCTTGGGTTGTTGTCGTACAGCTACAAGCTGGTTGCATATGCTTTCGGCGGCGTGATCGCGGCGGCAGGCGGAGCGGTTTATCTCTTGGTTGCGCGTGGCGCCAATCCATCCAGCGCGTCAGTGCATTTCAGTCTTGCATTGATCGTCATGGTGGTACTGGGCGGACGCGGCCGGATCTGGGGTGCAGCGATCGGTGGCCTCGTATACGGAATCCTCACTTTGCGGCTGCCCGAGCTTTCTACTTCCGGCGTCCTCGACGGCCTACCTGAATGGGCAAGTCGCACAGTGTCCGAACCGCTCTTCGTCCTCGGATTTCTGTTTATTCTGATCGTGCTGTTTTTTCCAGATGGCATAGTCGGTCTTGTCGACCGTACCAACTCCTGGCTCCGGACAATGCGACCGCAGAACATGAATGAAAATGCACGAATTCTGCCTCCGGATGAACCGATTGGAGTGGATGAGATCAGGAAGAAGCATTAGGAGAAGGCAGGTTTCGCACCGCCTTCCCGGCGTCCAATTTGCTCGCAGTCCCGAAAGGAACGCAAATGGAATCACCGAACGTCTATCACTACGGAATCCTCGTCAGAGACATCGACAACGCAATCAAGCTGTACGGTCAGCTTTTTGGGCTTACCTTCCACGAGCCGACTGAAGTCCATCTCAATAGGCTGGTCGATCCCGACGAACACGAGTTCGATCTGCGAGTTACATATTCTCAACAAGGACCCCCCTATATGGAACTGCTCGAAGCCAAGGGTGACGGAGTTTATTCCGCTGGTCACGGGGAGGGCGTGCATCACATCGGCATGTGGGACCCGAAAATCGATGAAAACAAGAAGCGGTATCTCGATTCCGGAGTGGAATCGGATGGCGAGGTTTTGAACCCCGATGGAACCACATTTGCGTGGTACACGAACCCGAAGACTACCGGCGGGGTTCGCTTCGAGTTCGTTGATGAATCCGCACGGGAAGATCTCGAGAAATGGATTCAAACCGGGGTAATGGGGCCGGGCGGTTTCGTCGTCTGAGGCCAATCGCCTCCCGGGTTTGTTCCGATAGTCGACCGGACCGGTCGCTACTCGCGAGAGTGGCGACGCGGTCCGGTGCCAATTGGACGCGTGGTCCTCGCGCTCGATTGCCGAGGTGCGGCCGGCGAATCGGAGTCGGACGCTTGCACCAGCGGGCCTGGCCCCCTGCGAAACAGGTCCACTACACGCAGAAAGCTGAAAGTCGCTTATCAAAAAGAGTTAGCACTCGCCTCGCATGAGTGCTAACTTCTTTGAAGGGTCCAGTCACAAGCTGGATACCACTCTCGACCGAGTCGTGACTGCCGCCCACTAATCGGCCTCGACACCGTCGTCTGAGTTCGTCAACTGACAGTCCCCGAGAACGCTTCGGTCGTGTGACGCGGACATATGCCCGCCGACTCGTCAACCGCGCGAAGGAGGATCATGACCGCCACCGTCCCCCGCGGCTCACGTGCCGACAACGGCGTGTGCTCCTCCGGCAGCGAGGAGGTATGGACGCGGCATGGTTCACGGTTACCTGCCGTGTCGATCATCCTGGGGGCGCTCTCCATTGGTTCGTTCTGGGTGGTCGGACTCGGCTTCGCCCTGGGCGTGGCAGCGGTCCTCTGCGGGGCCATCGCCACGTTGCGGTCCTCGGTGGCCGACGACGAGGCCGCATCCTTGCGAGCATTGCTGGGCGTCGTCGCCGGCGCTGCGGGGATCACCGTCTCCGCGATCGCGCTGTTTCCTATGCTGGCGTTCATGTGAACCGTCAAGCTGGCTCTGCAGCTTGGGGGCATGACCCTTCCGCCAGGACAAGAGAGGTTCGGCGCAACCGGATGTCGACAATGTAGCGAACCACGCCAGCCCCCGGATGAGTGTGCACACCGACGTGAGATCCGCCGACCCGCCCGCTCGTCCGGCTACCGTTTCCGGGTATGGGGACCACCTTCCACTAGCTGAGTCCGTGGCCGCACTGTCCGTTGCGTGCCGGTGAGGTCCTCGTCAACGCCTCCGGGGCATGCGACCTCCTCGCTCGCATCCTGAGAGTCGAAGCGACCTTGCGCATACAACCGATCGGTTGTATGTTCTGGTTGTGTCAGAAACAGATGAGGACCAGGCCGATGCCCTGTTCCACGCGCTTTCCGACCGAACGAGGCGCGACATCATGCGTCGCGTGCTGGCCGGCGAGCATTCCGTCTCGGCACTGGCAGCGAAGTACGACATGAGCTTCGCTGCGGTACAGAAGCACGTCGCCGTCCTCCAGAAGTCCGGCTTACTCGTCAAACGACGCAGCGGCCGTGAACAACTCGCCACGGGCGATGTGGAAGCAGTTCGCGCGGTGTCGTCCATGCTCGCCGAGCTGGAACAGGTCTGGCGTGGGCGTATCGCACGCATCGACGAACTGATCGCAACGCAACCCCAACGGAAGGAATGAACGATGCCTGTCACCAATGTCAGCCACGACACGGATGCGCTGACCCTGACCATCATCGCCGAGTTCGCCGCGCCCCCAGTGCGGATCTGGCAGATCTATGCCGATCCTCGCCAACTCGAGAAGATCTGGGGTCCACCGACGTACCCGGCGACGGTGGTCGACCATGAGTTCACCCCCGGCGGTCGGGTCACCTACTACATGACCGGACCCGAGGGCGACAAGCATGCGGGGTACTGGAACATCATCTCCGTCGATGAGCCGACCGGCTTCACCTTCACCGACGGATTCGCCGACGCGGATTTCACCCCGATCGAATCGATGCCGGTGTCCACCAACGAGTTCTCCTTCGAGGACCGGGACGGCAGCACCGTCGCCACCTACGTCAGCACCTACGCAACCGCCGAAGGTCTCCAGCAGGTGCTCGACATGGGCGTGGTGGAGGGTGCCTCGCAGGCGATCGGCCAGATCGACGACCTCATCAAGGGTTGAAGCCGCCGGTGACGCTGTGGCCGGTCCGACGGCGATGAGTTTCGCAGTGGTTCCCAGTCTGTACCTGTACCGATCACAACCGCACTCGAGGAGAACGACATGACCGCGACCTACACCTTCGACGTCTTTTCCAGCCTCGACGGCTACGGCGGCATCAGCGGCGGCGATTGGGGCGGCTACTGGGGCAAGCAAGGCCCCGAGTTGCTCGACCACCGCCTTGCCTTGTACGAGGCGGAGCAGCGGATGATTTTCGGGGCCAACACGTATCGGGCATTCACGCAGATGCTGGCCTCGAGCACCGAGGAGTCCGAAGTGCGTGACCCATGGGTCACCCGGATGAGGAGTCTGCCGGCGACCGTGGTGTCGACGACGCTGGAAGGACCTCTCGACTGGCCGGACGCGACCGTCGTGAGCGGTGACGCCGTCGACGTCGTCGCCCGGCTCAAGCGGGAGTCCGAGGTGCCGTTGCGCTCGCACGGCAGCCTGTCGATGAACCGGGCGCTGATGGCCGCCGGCCTGGTCGACCGCCTGCAGGTGACGCTCTTCCCTGTGATCACCGGTCAGACCGGTGATGACCCGATCTTCCAGGGTGCGGCCGACTTCGACCTGGAGCTGCTCGAGAACAGGACGCTCGACGGTCACATCCAAGAGCTCATCTACCGCCCTACCCTCCATTGACCTCACTCCATCGCGGGTCGAGTCGATGGGCCGTCACGCGGGGTGAGGGCGCCGTCGGAGGTGTCAGTCCAACTCACCGCGGGCGCGCCGGTAGCGCTCGTAGATCACACGCGAGCCGAAGGTCCCGGTCTCGATCAGGTCGAGCGGGACGTCTTCGGTGACCGGCGGCAGGAACGGCGTGCCGCCGCCGATGACGATCGGATTGCGGAAGATGCGCAGCTTGTCGACGAGGCCGAGCTCGATAGCCGCCGCGGCCAGGCCGGCGCCGCCGATCGAGACATCCTTGCCGGTCGCGTCGAGCGCCGCAGCGGCCTCCTCGGCCAGTGTTGCCTCGGCGAGCCGGGCGTTGCCCCGGACGCCGTCGAGTGTGCGGCTGAAGACCGCCTTCGGGATCGCGCACCAGACGTCGGCGAACGCGGCCTGAGCTCGTTCTCGCGCAGAGACGGATCCGTCTCCCATGGCAGCATCGTCTGGTAGAGCCCGCGCCCGCACAGGTAGCCGCCGAGCTCGCGTGTCTGCGTGGTGTGGAAACGAAACTGTTCGTCGTCGGGAACCGTCCACCCGAACGCGCCCTCACGGTCGGCGATGAATCCGTCGACGGAGACGCTCATCGAGTAGATCAGCATGGCTTCCTCATCGCCGTGGGCGGTCCAAGCGATCGTACGGCCATGTTCGGCGCCACACTGAGATTCCTGAAGCGGACGGTGACCGGCGGCGATATCCTGGGGTACGTCGTCGAGAGGTGAGCAGTGTGGCATTTGTCGGCAGTGCCTCGAGCGGGATGAATCGGTGTAGCCGATGACTGATGTCGATCCCTTCGCGACGCAACGCGACGTGTCCGGTTCGGTCACGGCGGAGCTGGCGGCGGCCGGATTCGAGGATTCCCAGGAGATCGGTCGCGGCGGATTCGGCATCGTGTACCGGTGCACCCAGGCGGCCCTCGACCGCACCGTGGCGGTCAAGGTCCTCACCGCCGACCTCGACGAGGAGAATCGGGCACGGTTCCTGCGGGAGCAGCGCGCGGCCGGCCGGCTGACCGGTCACCCCAACATCGTCAACGTCCTCCACGCCGGTGTCACCGAGAACGGCCGGCCCTTCATCGTGATGCCGTACCACGCCGAGGGTTCTCTCGACGAGCGGATCCGCCGCCACGGACCGCTCCCAGTGGACGAAGCGCTGCGTCTCGGGGTGAAGATGGCCGGTGCCCTGGAGACCGCGCACCGGCTCGGGATCCTTCATCGCGACGTCAAGCCCGGGAACATTCTGCTCACCGATTACGGCGAGCCTGCGCTGACGGATTTCGGCATCGCCCACATCGCCGGCGGGTTCGAAACCACGGCCAGTGTCGTGACGTGTTCGCCGGCGTTCACCGCCCCCGAGGTGGTGGCCGGCGAGCCGCCGAGTCCCGCCGCGGACGTGTACGGGCTCGGCGCCACCTTGTTCGCTGCGATCACCGGCCATGCGGCGTTCGAACGCCGGAGCGGTGAGCAGCTGATGGCACAGTTCCTGAGAATCACGTCCGAGCCGGTTCCGAACCCGCGCGAGCACGGCATTTCCGAGGACATCAGCGCCGTCATCGAACATGCCATGTCCGCCGAACCCGGCGCCCGCCCGTCCGCCGTGGAACTGGGTCGGCAACTCCGTGAGTCCCAACTTCATCACGGCTTCCCGGTCGACGAAATGGCAATGCATGCCGAACCGGGTGCAGTGCCGAGCGGAACAGCCGTCGTGGGCGCGCGTTCCTCGGAAGAGGGCGCGGGGCGTCGGCCGTCGTGGTCACCGGCGGACTCGGGCCGAACGGGTGGACTTCCGCTGGAGCTGACCAGTTTCGTCGACCGCCGCACCGAACTGGCCGAGGCGACGAACCTGCTGGCTACGTCGCGGCTGGTGACGTTGACCGGAATCGGCGGGGTAGGAAAGACCCGGCTTGCCGTGCGTGCTGCCACCAAGGCGCAACGGAACTTCTCCGACGGTGTGACGCTGGTGGAACTGGCCGAGCTGCTCGATGATTCGCTGATGGCGGGGGTGGTGGCGGCCGCACTGGGGCTGCGCGACAAGTCGGCGCGCCCCTCGCACGAGGTGCTCGTCGAATTCCTCGCCCCGCGGGAGCTGTTGCTCGTGCTGGACAACTGCGAGCAGGTGGTGGCCGCGGCCGCGAAGCTCGCTGAAATCCTGCTTCGCGCGTGCCCTCGGCTGCGAATTCTCGCGACGAGTCGCGAACCGCTCGGGATCGGCGGGGAAACGGCGCTCCTGATCCCCCCACTGCCCGTCCCGGATCCCGATCACCTGCCGAAGGGACTGCCCCGCAACGATGCGGTCACCCTGTTCGCGGAACGCGGCGCCGCCGCTGTCCCGGGATTCGAGCTCACCGAGGACAACAAGGTCACCATCGCCCGAATCTGTCAGCGGCTGGACGGGCTGCCGCTACCGATCGAGCTGGCGGCGGCCCGGCTTCGCGCGATGACGCCCGACCAGATCTTGCAGCGCCTCACCGACCGCTACCTGTTGCTTACTCGCGGCAGCAGGGACGCGCCGTCGCGGCAGCAGACGTTGAGAATGTGCATCGACTGGAGTTACGACCTGTGTACTCCTGTGGAACGACGAATGTGGGCGCAGCTCTCCGTGTTCGCGGGCAGTTTCGAACTCGAAGCTGCGGAACAGGTCTGCGATGGTGACGACGCCGTCGACCTCCTCGATACGGTGACGTTCCTTGTCGACAAGTCGATCCTGACGAGAGAAGAGTCGGGTAGCGCGGTGCGGTTCCGGATGCTCGAGACCCTGCGCGCCTATGGGCGGGAAAAAGCGCAGGAGACTGGCGACTACACCGAGCTTCGCTGTCGGCACCGTGACTGGTGTGAGCGGCTGGCGGTCGAGGCGGAATCCGACTGGATCAGTTCCCGGCAGCTCGCGTTGATCGCCAGACTGGGTCGAGAACAGCCGAATATCCGTGAGGCGCTGGATTTCTGCGTGTCCGACAGTCCCGATGCTGGGCTTCGGATCGCTGCCGCTCTGTACCCATTCTGGCTGTCCCGTGGTCTGTTCAGCGAGGGGCGGCGGTGGCTTGGTCGCCTCCTTGCTCGACAGCCATCCGAGCCCACGAGCGATCGCGCCAAGGCGCTATACGCCGGCGCTGTACTGGCCGGAGTGCAGGGCGACATTCCGGTGTCGGACACACTGGCGGAGGAAGCGCAGTCGCTCGCCGCTCGGACGACCGACCCGGAGGTGCGCGCGCACCTCGACCACGCGATCGGATACGCGGCACTGTTCGGGGGGCGCCTTCTCGACGCGCGCGCACATCTCGGGAAGGCCGCCCAGGTGTTCACGGCACGCAACGACGTCTTCGAGGTCGCCGCAGTCGTGGGCCTCGGCATGACGCACGACTTCTTGAACGACACGGAACGGGCCATCGAATGCCATGAGCGCATTCTCGCGATCACCGAGGCACAGGGCGAATCGGTGTATCGGTCGTATTCGCTGTGGGCGCTGGCTGTCGCGGTGTGGCGGCTCGGGGAGAGAGCACGGGCGGTGCGGCTCCTCGGGCAGGCGCTCCAGCTCGACCGCCGGGTGAACGACCGGCTCAATGCCAGTGTGTGCGTGCAGGCCCTCGCGTGGATTGCCGCCGACGAGCAGAACATGGATCGGGCGGTCTTGCTGATGGGAGCGGCAGAGGCGCTCACCCTGTCGGTGGGCAGTTCGACGGTGTTGGTGCCCGGCCTGAACGTGTACCAGGACGAGTGCGAACACCGGACCCGAGGGGCGATGAGTGAGCAGGCATTCGCCGCCGCCCACAGGAAGGGTGCGGCGCTCGGTTTCGACGCAGCCGTCGCCTACGCTCTGGGCGAGCAGGTTTCGCCCTCTTCGACGTCCTCCGGTCCGTCGCCCAAGCCGACGAAGCGGGAGCGTGAGGTTGCCGCACTCATCGCCGAGGGGCTGACCAACAAGGAGATCGCCGCTCGACTGGTGATCTCGCCCCGCACCGCCCAGGGGCACGTGGAACACCTCCTGACGAAGCTGGGATTCAATTCCCGCGCGCAGATCGCGGCGTGGGTCGTGGAATCGCAGAGCGAGGGTTGATCAGGGCGAGAGCAGCCACTGCATGATCCGCCGGCGATGGCGCGATCAGTTACCTGATGATCGGGTGGTCACGGGACCAGTCTGCGCTGACCTCGCGCAATGCCTGGATGAGCTTGCGGACCGCCGGTGCCGGCTGAGTATCCGACCGCCTGATCATGCAGACGGTCAGCTGAGGTGGATCCCAATCCGTTGCAGGAGTGACAACTTCGTCGGCGCAGTGGTCGCGGAGTGTATGCCGGGGCAGCATGGCGATACCCACTCGGGCCGCGACCATGAGCAGGCTCGTGTGCGGGTTCGTCGTCTCGTAGACGATGTCCTGTGCCGGCGGTGCGAATGCGGTGTCCACCAACTCCCGCAGGGCGAAACCATGCGCGGACACCACCCAGGACTGGCCGGCCAGGTCCTGAATTCCCACTGTCAACTTGTCGGCCAGGGGATGTCGCCGGGACACGCACAGCACGACCTCATCAGAGATCAGATCGGTTGCGGTGAGGCTTGCGTCGGAGGCCGGGTCATTGGCCCTCACGACGAGCCCGAGGTCGAGTTCGCCGTTCGTCACGCTGTCGCGTACACCCTGGGAGCCGGATTCCCACACCGAGAATCGCACGTTGGGGAATGAGTTCCGGTAGAGCGGGACCACTCTCGGTAGAAGTATCTGGCTGGCTGTGGTGACTGCGCCCAGGCGCACGCTGCCGCTGCGCAGTCCGTTGATCAGCCCCGCCTCCTCTCGAAGTGCGCGATCGGCCTGCAACACCTGTCGAATGTGCGGTAGCAGAATCCGCGCCTCCGCGCTGGGGAGAACCCCGTTGGCGCGACGGATCAAGAGGACGACGTTGAGGTCCTCCTCGAGGCGACGGATCTGCTGGCTGAGAGTCGGCTGCCCGATGCCCACCTCCTGAGCGGCCTTGCGCAGCGAACCGAGGCGGATCGCGGCCTCCAGATAGCGCATCTGCTCCGACCTCATGCCGCGACCCTAGACCCGAGTGATCGATGATGGCAATCACCCTGGTCGCTTGCGCTCACTTCCGTGAATCAGTTACCCGGATCACACTGAGAAACGAAATCGAGAGGCCCGGGGAGGGCCCCAAAGGAAGGAGACGCGATGCCCCGCGCCACTGAGAGCGCTGCGATGCCATGGCTGCGCCGGGTCGGCCTTGCGACGCCCGAGTTGGTCGTCGTGACGGATGAGCACGACCTTGCGCCGGACGGGCCGGCGTTCGGCCCGCCATGGGTTGTGAAGCCGGACATCGCCGGCAGCGGCAAGGGCCTCGCCGGCCTGGTGCACATCTGCAGGTCCCGGGCCGAGCTGTCCTCCGCCGTCGCCGCAACTCTTCGGAGCGGCGCGCCCGCGGTGGTGGAGGAATTCGTCGAGGGCGAGGAGTGCTACCTCTCCATTGCCCTGGACGAGTCAACCCGTGGCGCTGTCGTGCGGGCCGCCGCCACCGGTGGGGTCGGATTCGATGCGCACCAGGCGGCTGCCGTGACGGTCGGCCTGGCGGAAGGCCCCGACGACCACATGGTCGCAGACCTGCTCGACCGGGCTGCCGTGCCGGACCCTCGGCTGCGCAGCGCGATCGGTGATGCGCTGCAGATTCTCTGGACCGCCTTCTGCAGTGCGGAGGCCGTCCTCGTCGAGGTCAACCCGTTTCGCTGGGACGGTCGGCGACTCGTCGGAGTCGGTGTGGCGGTCGAATTCGACCCTCACGGTCATCCCGACGCCCAGGCACTGCGCCCGTCGGCACTGGTCGATCCCGACCCCGTCGTGGACCGCGCACCCACCCCGCGTGAGCTGGCAGTCCGCGCGGCCGACGCCGCCGAACCGAACAGGGCAGGCATCAAGTTCTTCGAGTTGGACGGCGACGTCGCCTGCATGATCACCGGCGGCGGTGCGGGGCTTCTCGCCCTGGATTACCTGACCGACCTCGGTATCCGTCCCGCGTGCTACCTCGACGCATCGCCGGGTGCCGGTAGCGCGAAGCTGCAGACTCTGTTCAGTTCGGCGCTCTCGGTCCCAGGGCTTCGCGGGGTGCTGTTCGGCGGCGCCGTGCTGAGTCTCGCCGATGCCCGCGATGTGGCGGTCGAGTTCGCTGCTGCCGCGGATCGGGCCGGATTCGACTCGACACGGGTGCCGACCGTCGTCCGGCTGGCCGGCCCACACGAAGCGGAGGCGCACGCCGTCCTCCGTCAGCATCTGCCCGGAGCTCTCGTCCTGGATCGCGCCGCCTCACTCGAAGACGCATGTGACCTACTGCTGACCGCCATGGAGCAGTCATCGCAGGAACTGGAAGGACTCGTTCGATGATTCGTGAACTACTCGAAGCCCCTTCAGGTCTTCTCGTGCAAGGCATCACCGGCAGGCAGGGGCAGCTGGAAACGCGGTGGATGCTCGATTCCGGAGTCGACGTGGCCGCCGGGATCACGCCCGGCAAGGGTGGTTCCGCGGTGCACGGCGTGCCGGTCTTCGACACCGTGGCCGAGGCAGTTGCGGCGACAGACTCCCGGGTCGCGATGAGCTACGCGCCGCCGCACGCCGCCGCGGATGCGGTCGTCGAAGCCGCGCAGGCGGGCATCGAACTGATCGTGGTCAGCTCGGAGAATATCCCGCAGCATCGCTGGCTCCGGGCGCTCGAGGTCGCGCGAGAGCACCACTGCCACGTCATCGGACCGAACTCCCAAGGCGTCGTCGTCCCCGGCGTGGGCCGAATCGGCTGCCCCGGCGGCAACGAACCGTGGCAGCGGTTCACGCCCGGCTCGGTGGGCATCGTCTCTCGCAGCGGCGGCATGGCCTCCGAACTGGCGATGCTGGTGCGCAACTGGGGATGGGGAACCAGCGTGCAGATGTCCATCGGCGGCACGCCCGCGGTCGGGACCACGCTCACCGAGGGCGTCGAACTCGCCGCGAGTGACCCGCACACCCGCGCTGTGGTGGTGTTCGGCGAACCGTCCGGTGGCCAGGAAGTCGACCTGGCAGTCGCGGTGGCAGACGGACGAATCGACGTGCCGGTCATCGCGATGGTCGCCGGGCGTGCCGGCGATTCCCTCCCGACGACGCTGCCGTTCGGTCACGCGCCGCGCAGCGCCGACGGTGCCACCGTGCAGGAAAAGTGCGCAGCGCTCGCCGACGCAGGCGTCCTCGTGGCCCGCTCCACCCACCACGTGCGCGCCCACCTCGCGGACGTACTGCCGGCCGCGGCGCTTCGCTGACCGCCATCCCTGACAGAAGGAAATCTCGTCATGACCCAGATCGAATCCGGAGCGGCGGCCCCGGTCCTGACCGTCGGCACCAGCGCAGCGGACAGCACCGGCCGGCCGTGGTTCGAAGCGGAAATCGCCAAGCGCCGTGAGTTCGCTCTGGAGATGGGCGGCCCGGACAAGATCGAACGCCAACACGCGCGCGGCCGACTGACGGCGCGCGAACGCATCGAACGGCTCGTCGACGAAGGATCGTGGCGCGAGATCGGCATGATGACCGGATCGGCCCGCTACGACGAACGCGGGCAGCTGATCTCGGTCGAGCCGTCGAATGTCGTATGCGGGCAGGCGAAGATCGACGGTCGGGACGTCATCGTCGTAGCCGAGGACTTCACCGTCCGAGGGGGATCTTCGGAAGCGACCAACCCCGAAAAATGGCAGTACGTCGAGCGTTTGGCATTGACGTACCGTTGGCCGGTGATCCGGCTGGTCGAGACCGCCGGCGGCAGTGTCAACCTCCTCGAGCAGATGTCCGCCACCAAGATTCCCGGGTACCCGCACTGGCCGATGGTAGAGTTGCTGGCCACAGTTCCCGTCGTCGGCGTCGCGCTCGGCGCGGCGGCAGGCCTCGGCGCGGTCCGGGTGTGCGCGAGTCACCTGTCGATCATGACCGCCGAGGGTTCCTGCCTGTTCGCGGGTGGACCCGCTGTCGTGAAGAAGGCGGTGGGCGAGGACGTCACCAACGCCGAGCTCGGCGGCTCGGGTGTGCATGCGCGTGCATCGGGTGTCGTCGACAACGAGGCCGCCGACGAATTCGAGGCACTCGACGACGTCGTTCGATTTCTGTCGTACCTTCCGTCGAGCGTTCACGAGCTCCCTCCGGCGAGGGCGTGCGCCGATCCGGTCGATCGTCGAGACGAGGCCCTGTCCACGACGATCCCGGAAATCAAGCAGTATTCGTACGACATGCGCAAGCTGTTGGCCTCGGTCTTCGACGACGGCAGCCTGTTCGAGATCGGACGGTACTTCGGACAATCTCAGATCACGATGCTCGCCCGTCTCGACGGTCACACCGTGGCGGTCCTCGCGAACGATCCCATGTGGCTCGGTGGATCCTTGACCGTCGATTCCGCCGAGAAGATCACCAGATTCGTCGATATGGCCGACACCTTCCATCTACCGGTGGTGAACCTGATCGACCAGCCCGGAACCTTTGTCGGCAGCGCCGCCGAGCAGAAGGGCACCCTGCGCAAGGGCATCAGGACGGCCATGGCCCTCGAGCAGGCTCGCGTCCCCTGGCTCTCGCTGTTCGTGCGTCGGGCCTACGGACTGGCCGGCGCCGCCTACGGCCCGATAGGTGGTGGCAGCATCAATCGTCGTCTCGCCTGGCCGACAGCGCATTGGGGATCTATCCCCATCGAGGGCGGCGTCGAGGCCGCCTACCGGCGCACTCTGGCCGAAAGTGATGACCCGGATGCGCTCCGGGCTGAACTCTACGCGCGGTTCCAGCCCGTGGAGAACCCGTTCCGAACCGCGGAAAGGTTCGGAATCCAGGACGTCATCGATCCCCGCGATACCCGTCCGATGCTGTGTGAATGGGTACGTCAGGCCTACCGAATCCTGCCCGCACAGCTCGGCACGACCGCACGCACCATGCGGGCCTGACCGACACCTCATCGCGAACGCTACTTACGAGGAGCAGACCATGAATCTCCAACACGCAGACGTCCGACGCATCCTTGAACTACTGGACACCGCAGAGCATCTCGATTCGCTGGACCTCCGGATCGGCGACGTCGTCCTGCAGGCGCGAAAGCCGGGGGCCGCACCGATGAGTGCGCTGCCGGTCGAAGCCCTCGCGCCGACGACCGCCACCGCGGCCCCGGCCCCATCCGTGACGCCGGAGCCCGCGCCGACCGCTGCCCCGGTCACCGTGAGGAGCCCGGCACTCTCCGAAGTCCCGGATCGGATGATCGCCATCCGGGCACCCATGCCGGGCACCTTCTTCCGGACGCCGGCACCGACTCAGCCGCCGTTCGTGGAAGAGGGTCAGCAGATCGAGGCATCCGCGACGCTCTGCCTGATCGAGGTGATGAAGATGTTCAACTCGGTCGGGGCACCGGCAGCGGGCCGGGTTCATTCGATCCTCGTCGAGCACGGTCAGGCCGTCGAGCACGAGCAGATCCTGATGATCGTCGATCCCACCGAGGCGGAGGCCGCAGCATGACCGGCGACATCCCAGTCGTTCGGCACGACATCCGGAGAGTGTTCGTCGCGAATCGCGGCGAGATCGCGGTCCGCATCATCCGGGCGTGCCGTCGGCTCGGCATCGAGACCGTGGTCGGGGTCTCCGACGCGGACGTCGACAGCCTGGCCGCGCGGATGGCCGACGAGGTCGTCGTCCTCGGCCCGCCGCAGCCGACCTACAGCTACCTCCGCGCGGACCTGCTGATCCGGGCGGCGAAGCGGACCCGTTGCGACGCGGTCCATCCCGGCTACGGATTCCTGTCCGAACGAGCGGCGTTCGCCCGTGCCTGCGGCGACGCCGACCTGATCTTCATCGGCCCGACACCGGAGTCGATCGAGAGCATGGGCGACAAGATCACGGCGGTGGGCCTGGCATCGGAGGCAGGGGTTCCGTGTGTGCCCGGCTCGGGGGCGGTGTCCGATCCGGACGAGGCTCTGGCGATTGCCACGGAGATCGGGTTTCCAGTGCTGATCAAGGCGACTGCGGGTGGCGGGGGCCGCGGCATGCGGGTCGTGGGGTCGGCGGCGGAGGTTCCGGACGCGTTCAGGTCCGCGTCGTCGGAGGCCCAATCGGCCTTCGGCGATCCCACCCTGTACGTCGAGAAGTTCATCGAACGCGCTCGGCACATCGAGATCCAGGTCATCGGTGATCAGTTCGGCAACGTCGTGCATCTCGGTGAACGAGAGTGTTCGACGCAGCGGCGGCATCAGAAGCTGATCGAGGAGGCGCCCTCGCCGGTGCTCGGGACGAACGAACGGGCAGCAATGGGTGAGAGCGCGGTCCGTCTCGCCCGCAACGTGGACTACGTCGGTGCGGGCACCGTCGAATTCGTGGTCGACGACCGCGACAACAGCTACTACTTCCTGGAGATGAACACCCGCATCCAGGTCGAGCATCCCGTCACCGAGATGATCAGTGGGCGCGATCTGGTGGCCGAGCAGATTCGTATCGCGTCCGGGCTGCCGCTGTCCTTCACCCAGGACGACATTGTCCTGCACGGCCACGCCATCGAATGCCGTATCAACGCCGAAGACCCCGATCGCGGCTTCTTCCCCAGCCCCGGGACGGTCTCGGAGTGGGTACCACCGAGTGGGCAGGGTGTTCGGGTCGACACCCACTGCTACTCGGGATATACGGTCTCGCCGTACTACGACTCACTTCTCGCGAAGATCATCGTGCACGCCCCCACCCGAGCCGAGGCGATCGAGAAGATGAGTACCGCCCTGTCCGAGTTGACGGTCAACGGTCCGACGACCACCGCGCCGTTCCACCATTCGGTGCTCGCTCACCCCGACTTCGCCGAGGGAGCGGTCACCACGAGATGGGTGGAAGACGTCTTTCTCCCGTCGCGTAACCAGGAGCCCCGAATTCGTCAGTCCCTCACCGAGGCGGGAGCATCGGCATGAGCAGCCACCGGCTCACCTTCACCGACACCAGCCTGACCGACGGCCAGACCGCGGTATGGGCAGGTGCACTGGATAATCGGATGGTCCTCGTCCCCGCCGCCGCGCTGTCGTCCAGTGGCCTCGCTGCGGTCGAGGTGCTGAGCCCGGCAGTCCTGAACGGATGCATGGCCCGCGACGAACACCCGCTGCAGCGGGTGGAACTCGCCCACCGGCACTACGGTCCCGTTCCGCTGCGGGCCACCGTCAACCTGCTGACCGAGCATGGGCGGGCGGGTGCCGACGTCCTCGGCCCCGCGGCGATCGACGGCTGGCTGACGGCACTGGCAGCAGCGGGCCTGCGGCAGGTGGTTCTGCTGGATCCGCTGCTGGACCTGGTCCGCCTCAAGGCTGCTCTCGAATCTGCCGCCGCGGCGGGACTCACCGCCATTGCTGCGCTTCCCTATACAGCCGACGACGGCGTGTCCGACGAAACCTATGCGGAGCGCGCGGCGTCTCTCGTCGCTGCCGGCGCCGACCGGGTCATGCTGCGAGACGAGGGCGGAGTCCTGACACCGGACCGGGTGCACACCCTCGTCCCGGCACTGGTGTCGGCCCTCGGTGACACTCCACTCGACCTCCACACCCGATGCCACACCGCACTCGGGACCGTCGTCGCCATCGAGGCCGGCCGGCTCGGCGTCCGCGGCATCGACACCGCATTGCCCTCGGTCGCCAACGGCGCCTCCCTTCCGTCGCTTCCGTCCTTGATCCGCGTCCTGCGCCGCGAGGACTATCAGGATCTGCCCGACCTCGACGCTCTGCTGTCCGCCGATGCGATCCTCGCCGGGATCGCCGATCAGGAAGGCTTTCCCGCGACAACCCCGTGGCCATTCGATCTGGCGACGTACGTCCATCAGCTGCCGGGCGAGGTAGCGGCCGACGTTCGGAGCGCACTGCGTGCGAGCGGACGTTGGGCAGACCTGCACGAGTTTGCCGCCGAATGCGCGGCAGTGCGCCGTGAGATGGGCTCGCCGCCGATGGTGGCCCCCTTCGCCCGAGCGATCGCCGAGCAGGCGATGTGTCACTTCGGCGGGGAGCAGAGATACGACAGCCTCCGGCCGGTTCTGCGCAGGTTGCTGCAGGGCGTGTACGGCACGGTGGACGGTGACCAACGCGTCGACCTCCAGGCGCGGGTCGGCTCGGTGCTGAGGTCCGAATCCAACTCCCCGACAGTCGAAGCGGATCTTGCTGCCGATGAGGATGTACTGCTCGCGTGGATAGCGGGAGTCACGGTGGCGACCGTCCCGCGGAGAGCGGACGTGCAGCCGTACAAGGCATTGGCACCGTACGAAAGTCTCACCCGTGGATTGCTCGAGCGTGCCGGTCGCTACGCCACTCTGACAGTGTGCGCGCCCGGTCTTCGCATCCATCTGCAACAGGAAGGGTGAATCCCCTTGCTCACCAACCTTCGTCACCTCGTCGAGGCCGAATTCACCCGGACGGGTAAACGCCGGACGATCGCCCTCACCGACGGCACGCTACGGGATGCGCATCAGTGCCTGTGGGCGACCCGGATGCGCACCGAACACATGCTGCCCATCGCGAGCAAGATCGCCGGCGCGGGCTTCGGTTCCGTCGAGGCCATCGCGATGGTCGGCTTCGACGCGGGAGTCCTGTTCCTGAATCAGGACCCGTTCGAACGGGTGCGGCTGCTCGGAGATCGGATCACGACGGTTCCGCTACGCGCGGCCGTCCGCAGCAACCTGCTTCACGGCTTCTACCCGCAACCGGCCGACATCAACGAGCTGTTCATCGAGCGGATGTTCGTCAACGGCATCCGTGACTTCGCGGTCCTCGACTCACTGCACTCGTGGGACAATGTGGCGCCCGGGATCCGCATCGCGAAGCGGCTCGGCGCGAAGGTCACGATTGCTCTCGTGTTCAACCTCGCACCGGGTTACGACGACGATTTCTACGTCCGGCAGGCACGGGAGGTCATCGACCGGTTCGGCGTGGACACGATCTGTCTTGCCGACGCGGGCGGCAGCCTGACCGTCGAACGCACCCGGACGCTGGTACCGGCGCTGCGCGCGGCGATCGGCGACACCCGGCTGGAGCTGAACACGCACTGTTTGACCGGGATGGGTCCGCAGGTCGCGCTCGAAGCGGCCGTGTACGGAGCGGATCAAATCCTGACCGCCGTCGATCCGCTGGCCAACGGCAACTCGTTGCCGTCGGCTCAGATGATGGCCCGGGATCTGCGCGCCCTGGGGTTCGACGTCGATGTCGACGACCGATCACTCGACGAGGTCGGGGACTACCTGGGCAAGCTCGCCGCGCAACTGGACTACCCCGTCGGAGTCCCCGCGGAGTACGACCCGGCAAATTACCAGACGCAGTACGCCGGTGGCGCCATGACGAATCTCGAGGCTCAGCTGAAGGCCGCCGGAATTGCCGACAAACTGCCGACGGTGATCGAGGAGATCGGGCGGGTTCGCGAGGAATTGGGTTCCCCGGTCATGGCTACGCCATTCCCGGCCATCGTCGCCGCCCAGGCCGTCATGAACGTCCTGAACCCCGAGCGCTACGCCGTGGTTCCGGTCGAAGTGAAGAAGTACGTGTGCGGATACTTCGGTGCGCTGCCGCTGCCCGTCGACGACAACGTCAAGGACCTCGTGATGAACAACGGGTCGCGCGACATATCCGAGACACCGCCACAACTCGACCCGATCCTGCCGGAACTGCGCAGGCGGTACGGACACCTGTCGCCGGATGAGATGATCCTGCGGTACATGTACGGCGACCAGAAGATCGACGCACTCGTCCCGGTCGAGGACACCTTCTCCGTCCAGCAGTCGATCGTGGAACTGGTGGCCGGCCTCGGACGGATGCGGAGCAAGCACAACGTGCGCCTGGTGGCCCCCGGAGTCGAACTGCGGGCCAATGGCTGACACCCCGGTACGACCGGAACCCCGGCCCACCGCCGAGACCGCGCCGTACTGGGATGCGGCCCGGGAGGAACGCCTGGTGGTCCAACGTTGCGAGCAGTGCGGGCGTCATCAGTTCTACCCCCGCGCCTTTTGCACCGCCTGCCTCTCCGAGAACCTCGAATGGGTGGACTCGGAGGGAGCGGGGAGCATTTACACGTTCACGGTCTGCCGGGTTCCGGCCAATCCGTCGATGGCGGACAAGGTTCCCTATGCCGTGGCCGTCATCGAACTCGACGAGGGTGTGCGCTTGCTGACCAACATCGTGGACTGCCCGATCGATCGCATCCGCGTCGGTGCCCGCGTCGAAGTGCGCTTCGAACGGATCAGCGCCGAAACGATCCTTCCCCAATTCACTCTGACAGAGGTGGACGACCGATGATCACCGACTACTTCGACACGGGTGCCGCCCGGTACCCGGAGCGAACGTTTCTCCAGTCCGACACACTGCGACTCAGCTACCGGGACGTCGTGGTCGCCTCACACGCGATTGCGCACGGACTGACCCGGGAAGGACTGGCGACCAGCAGGATCGGAATCCTGTCCCCCAACCATCCCGACGGCTTCGTCGCGATGCTCGGCATCCTGCGCGCGGGCGCCACCTATGTACCGCTCAACGCCCGCGATCAGATCGAGGACCTGATCTGGTTCATGCGATTCACGAAGATGTCGGCGTTGGTGTACCACGAGCAGTACCTCCCCCACATCGAGCGGATCCGGGCCGAAGTACCCACGCTCACAGCCTGTATCGCGTTCGGCGAGCACACTGCGCTCGGGCTCAGCACCGAGGCCTGGAATCGAGAGCACAGCGGACAGACCTGCAACACCCGACGAGACCTCGACGACATTGCGCTGATCAAGTCGTCCGGAGGCACCACCGGCCGACCGAAGGCCATCATGCAGAGCCACCGCTGTCTGCTCGCCGCCTACCGGATCGCCAACCAGTTCACCTCACCCGCAAAGGATCCGGTGCACCTGGTGGTTGCACCGCTGACCCACGCTGCGGGGGCGACGGCAATGGGGCTCTCGGCCTTCGGCACCCGCAATGTGATCGCGCCGTCGACCGATCCCGCGACAGTCCTCGAACTGATCGAGCGAGAGCACGTCACGCACCTGTTCCTACCGCCGACGATGATCTACCGGATCCTGGCGCATCCCGATGCCCAAACACGCGATTGTTCCTCCCTCGAGTACGTCATCTACGGCGCCGCACCCATGTCCGTCGACAAGCTCGAGGAAGGACTGAAGCTGTGGGGTCAGGTCTTCGTCCAGTTCTACGGTCAGTCCGAGGCACCGGGTGTGATCACGTGCCTGTCTCGGCAGGATCACTACCTCCGCGACTATCCCGCGGGTGTGAAGCACCTTGCGTCGGCAGGCCGGCCGACCGGGGCTTGTGAGGTGGCGCTGATGGATGAGGGCGGCAACTTCGTCCCGGCCGGTGAGCGCGGGGAAATCGTCGTCCGAGGTGAGCTGGTCTGTCCCGGGTACCTCGACAATCCCGAGGCCAATGCCGAAGCTCACCGCTTCGGCTGGCACCACACCGGGGACATCGGGGTCTTCGACGAGAGTGGATACCTCTATGTCGTCGATCGGACGAAAGACGTGGTGATCTCCGGCGGTTTCAACATCTACCCCAGCGAGATCGAGCAGCTGATCTGGTCGCATCCCGCCGTGCAGGATTGTGCGGTCGTCGGTGTGCCCGACGAGGACTGGGGTGAGCGGCTCACCGCGGTGATCGAACTGAAGTCGGAGTCCGAGGCGACCGCCGAGAACATAATGGAGATGTGCCGCAACCGGTTCGGCAGCATGAAGACGCCCAAGAGGGTCGAGTTCTGGGAGTCGTTACCGCGCAGCGCGGTCGGTAAGGTCCTCAAAAAGGATGTCCGCGCCAAGATCATCGCCGCACACCTGCGGGCGGACTGAGAGATGGCGGACAACAAAGCACTAGCGGGGCGGTATGCCATCGTCGGGGTCGGCGAGGCCGGTTTGGGCAAGGCACCGGTAGGTGCCACGGCGCTGTCGCTGCAATGCCGCGCCGCCCGCCTGGCGATGCTCGAGGCCGGGCTCGGCCCGGCCGACGTCGACGGGGTCTTCGCTCACTGGGACGACCGCGCGAACGCACTGCTCGTGTCGGAGTACCTGGACATTCACCCACGGTACGTCGACAACACGGTGGTCGGCGGCCAGTCCAACATCACCCACCTGGTTCATGCGATGGCGGCGATCGAGACAGGCCTGTGCGAGGTCGCCCTCGTCACCTACGGCAGCACCCAGCATCTGGACAAGAGTCGCGCGCGGGGAGGCATCGTCCAGGACCCGCGCTCACCGATGGGCCAGTTCGCGACGCCGTACGGAATGCTCAATCCGGTCGGGTACTACGCCATGCTGGCCCAGCTGTACTCGAGCCGTTTCGGCTGCCTGCCAGAGCATCTCGGGGAGGTAGCCCTCGCCGCTCGCCGGTGGGCGCAGCTCAATCCGAACGCGGCACGCCGGGAACCCCTGACCATGGAGGACTATCTCGCGTCACCGGTCATTGCCGACCCACTCCGCAAGCTCGACATCTGCCAGATCAACGACGGCGCCGGCGCCATGATCCTGACGAGTGCGGGGCGTGCCGCCGATCTGGCGCAGAAACCGGTGTCGATTCGAGGTTTCGGTGATACCTATCGACATCATATGACCCCGCTCGGCACCGAGGACTGGCTCGACAACGGAGCGCTACGCGAGATCGCCGACGACGCACTGACGATGGCGCGGCTCGACCGCCAGGACATCGACATCGTACAGATCTACGACGCATTCACCATCAACGTGCTCGTCGCGCTCGAAGGGCTGGGGTTCTGTGAACCAGGTGGTGCCGGCACATTCGTCGGCGGCGGGCGAATAGCGCCCGGCGGGACATTTCCGCTGAACACCTCCGGCGGAGGACTCTCCTTCAATCATTCCGGTCAGTTCGGTATGCAGCTGATGATCGAGGCTGTCCGTCAGCTGCGCGGCGAATGCGCCGCACGCCAGGTCCCGGATGCGCGTACCTGTCTCGTACAGGCCGGAGGAATGGTCATGTCCGCGTACATGGTGATGATCCTCGGCACCGAATGACCCATCACTGAATCTGTGCCCAGGTCCGCGTCTGTCGACCGGTGCCGGTCGCGGACTTCGTCGACCCCGAATACACCCAAGGAGGTTCGTCATGGACAAAACCACTGCGGTGCCAGATGTCCTGGTGACTGCCAACCTGCTGTCGCGTCTCGACCGGCTGCCGATGACGCGGACAGCTCTGCTGACAACCATTCTCGTGACCGTCATCTGGGTCGCCGAAGGATTCGAAACGGGGGTCATCGGCCCGATCTTGCTGCTCGTCAAGGAGCCCTGGGGTCTGACGGCTCAGGGAACCGCTCAGCTCGGGATCGCGTCCACCGGCGGCATCATCGTGGGCGCAGCCCTCGCCGGCCGCATCATCGACCGATACGGCCGTAAAAGTGTGCTGCTCTGGGGCGTTTCGCTGTTCTCGCTGTTCTCGGCACTGTGCGCAGTGTCGGCAGACGTCGGGTGGATCATGGCGATGCGTGTTCTCGGTGGACTCGCGTTGGGTGCGGTCTTTCCCATTCCATACCTCATGCTCTCCGAACTGCTCGGTACCCGATCCCGCGCCAGAATGATCGCGGCGGCGTCTGCGGTGCTCGCGCTGAGCTATCTGGTTCCGCAGGCGGCAGCCCTCATCATGGTCGGTCATCTGCCGGTCGATCTGGCCTGGCGCATCCTGTTCCTCCTCGGTGGCCTGCCGATCCTCGCGGTGCCGCTGATCTATCGGAATCTGCCCGAAAGCCCTCGGTGGCTGTTGCTGAAGGGTCGCGGAGGCGAAGCGCGGGCACTGGTCGAGCAGTTGGAACGCGAGGCCGGGTACAGGCACGAGGATGAGCTCGTGCACCCCGAGGTTGCGGCCGTCGTGCGGACCGAGTACGAGGCCGGCATCGAACGGGGCAGCGGGACAACCGAACTGTTTCGCAGGCCACTGCTCGGGAGATTCTTGCTGTGCCTGCTGATCTGCGCCGGTGCCAGCGCGGGCGCCTATGTGCTCTTGGTCTACGCCTCGGTCATGTACGCGGATATGGGGATGACAACCCGGGGAGCGTTGGTCACGACCATCGGAATCATCATTTCCGGCGCAGTGGGGGCAATCGCGGTGGGACAGTTCGCCGACAGGCTCGGCCGCAAGAAGACCTTCCTCCTCTACAGCGTCGGCGCCATCTTCGGATTCAGTACGCTCGCACTGTCTCAGAACATTGCACTCGCTGTCACATGCGGGCTTGTCAGCGCGTTCTTCTGCACAGGCTTGGTGCCCTTCACCAAACTGTTCACCTCCGAGCAATTCCCCACCCATGCGAGGGGAACCGCCGCCGGATTCGTCGAATCCGCGAGCAGATGCTTCGGTGGAGTCCTCGTCGTCGCGTCGATTCCCTTCCTGCAGACGACGCTGGGATCGAGTGCACCGTTCTGGCTCATCTGTGCGATCTTCCTTGTGTGCCTGGGACCCGTCATGCTCGGTGCTCGTGAAACCCGAGGTATGAGCATCGACCAAGCAGGAGCCGCGTGAGTTCCATCCTCGCTTCGACGAAGGGGCCGGTCGACCCAACTCGGACATTCCGCACCGCTGACGGTGACAGAATGGCGAATACGGGTGATCCGAGTCGACGGGAGACGTCGTGGACGGAATGGTCGGCGTTCATAGGCGACGTAGGACGCGAACGCCCGGGATTGCCGTGGCCGCGATGATCCTCACCGTGGCGGCATGCGGGCAGTCGCGAAGCGACTCCGCCGTCGACGACGCCCCGGTGGGGAATCCCACGGTCACCGCTACGGTGAGTGTCGGAGAAGGGCCACTCCTCGATGTGACGGTGGATCCGTCCACCGGGACCACCTACGTCACCAGCAGCCGCGACGACTTGTTGTCGATGATCGCCGCCGACGGCGGCATCAGCGCCATCGAGGTGGGTCGGGCGCCGGCTGGGGTAGCGATGGATCCGTCAACCCACACCGCGTACGTGACGAGCCTGGCCGAGGGCGCGGTGTCGGTGGTCGACATCGCATCCCGGGTCGTCACGGCCACGATCCCCGTCGGTGCCGCGCCCCAGGGCATCGACGGGGATCCGTCGACCCACACTCTCTACGTCGCCAACGTCGACGACGGTTCAGTGTCCGTCATCGACACCGAAACCCGCACCGTCTCCGCCACCGTCGAGGTCGGGAACCGGCCCGGGGGAATGGGCGTCGATCCGTCGACCCATGCGCTGTACGTCGCGACGACCGGGCTGAACTGATCGGTGTCGGTGATCGATGCCGAAACCCATACCGTCACAGATACGATCACGGCCGGCGGGAGTCCTCACGACGTGGCAGTGGATCCCTCGACCCGGACGGCGTTCGTCCCGAACGCAGACGACGGTACGGTGTCGGTGATCGAGCGGTAGCGGTGTCAGCTCCCCCACGCAATCAGCGTCGTCAGTTCGCGGCCTCGATGACCGTGACGGTGCCGGTGGTGCCGTCGACCTCGACGAGGGCTCCGTCGGGGATCTTCTTGGTGGCATCGGTGGCGGAGACGATGCAGGGGATCCCGATTTCCCGGCTGACGATCGCGGCGTGGGAGAACGGGGCTCCGACGTCGACGACCACGGCAGAAGCGGCGACGAACAGCGGCGTCCAGGACGGGTCGGTGATCGGGGCGATGAGGATCTCCCCGGGCTCGAGCGCGGAGGGGTCGTCCGCGGTGGTGAGGACCCGTGCGCGGCCGCGGGCGATGCCGGTGCAGCCGGACACTCCGACGATCGAGTCACCGGCTGTGAGGGCCGCGCCGGCGCCACTGGAGCGGCGTTCCCAGTTCTCCAGGGCCGGAACCTCTTCGGACACGACAAACGGCGGCTTGACGTCGAAGAGTTCGAGATAGCTCTTCTCCCGCTCGCGCACGATGTCGGTGAACGCGGCGGGATCGGTCAGGTAGTCGTCGAGTTCGTCGGCGAACAGCATGAAGCTCTGTTCGACGCTGTCGAGGGCCCCGGCCGCCACTCCGCGGCGCCCGAGCTCCCGTGCCGGGAGACGGATTTCGTGGATCACCATGGCGGCGGTGGTGCGACCGCGTTCGCGGCCGCGCAGCCAGAGCGCTGCCGCATTGAGCGTCGCCTCGAACTGGGCGGAGGTCTCCGGGTCTTCGGCCAGAAGTTCCCGAATCGCCGCGGCCGCAGCTTCACGTTCCTGGGAGCGGGTGACGCCCTTGCCGTCCGGGGCCTCGCCGTCGCCGACCTGGCGCATCCGGTCGATGGTGGCCAGCGCCAGGGCCGGCTTCACTCCCCACGTCTGGGCGCGGATCTCCCATTCGGCGGGACCGCGGAAGTCCCAGTCGGACAAGAACACATCGAGATCGTGACGGAACGCGACGACGGCGGCATCGGTGCTCGCCGACAGTCGCGAGTACAGATCGGTGCTGCCTGCGTCGAACAGGGCGGCCACGGCGGGGGCCTGGGCCGAGCGGCTCAGGGTCCACATCCGCTTGGAGGGTCCGGTGGAGTCGACGTCGCCGATGCCGCCGACGAGGGTCAACGCGAGTTCCGGCCGTCCGACTGCCGCGGCGATCTGGGCGACCGCACCCAGCCCCACACCGGATTTCAGGCTCGCTTCGATGTGGCGCTTGAACAGCGGCCGCAGGATGTAGTCGAACGACGTGATGCGCTCGCGCAACTGCTGATCCGTCAGTGTGGTCATGTCCGGACGGTCGGCTCGGATGCGCTCGACATCCTGCCGGTCGGCGTCGTACTCGGACAGGTCGGTGGCACCGATGACCTCTTCGACGAGCCAGGCTCCGGCGCGGGCCTCGAATTCCGGGTTCTCGTCGAAGTCGCGCTTCTCGCTCTCGTAGCTGGGGATGCCGGGCATGTCGCCGAAATACTGCAGGTCGACCGCTTCGGGCGACATGCCCGGAATGCGCACACCGAAGAGGCGCATCAACGACATGTTGATGTACAGGTAGCTGCCGAAGGCGGGGAGGATGTTCTTCTCGACGGTCGCGTCGTAGAGGTCGTGATCCCAGACCTTGCAGTCGACGAAGGCGTCACGCCAGCCGGGTTCGAGATTGTGCTGGAATCCCGCCGAGGCGTTCAGCGGGCTGATCGGATCGGGAAAGATCTCCCCGACGTTCGCTCGCGAGTACAGGGGAAACACCTTCGACACGGTGTCGTTGATGGGCCACTCAGCCATGTGATGCCTTCTTTCAGGACAGGAGTGCGTAATACCGGTCTGCGCCGGGAGCGATGTCTACGCCGCTTCGTTTAGCGACTGTAAGTTCACATTCTTATGTGAGTGGCATCACGTTGTCAAGGGTTGACGGGGTCGTTTGCTGCAGCGAGTTCGGGAGATCCGGCTCCCCCTATGGACAGAAGTGTGAATGCTAAGTCACAATCGTTCGATACGAGGTTTGCTGGCGTCTGTCGTGGAGGTCGGCCGGAAGGAGAGCGCTCGCATGCGCATTTTGGTGACCAACGACGACGGGATCGACGCACCCGGGCTTCACGCACTGGCGACGGCACTGCTGGCAGAGGGATACGACATCACGATCGCGGCTCCGGCCGAGGAGTGCAGTGGCAGCGGTTCATCCCTGGGCACCCTCGAGCACGGCGCGGCGATCGCGTACGAGCATCGCCGGTTCGAGCACCTTCCCGGGGTGGAGGCGATCAGCTTCGACGCCCCGCCGGCCTTCGCCGTGTTCTCCGCGTGCGCGGGGGTCTTCGGACCTGCCCCCGATCTCGTCGTCAGTGGTATCAATCCCGGCCACAACACCGGTCGCATGGTCTTGAACTCGAGCACGGTGGCCGCGGCGTTGACCGCATCGACGCTCGGAGTCCGCGGGCTCGCCGTCAGTTGCGGGTTTCCGCCGGAGCACCGCTTCGATACGGCGAGCAGGGTCGCCGTCGACGTCACGCGGTGGATGATCGCGCACAGTGCCCCGCGGACGGTGCTGAACGTCAACGTTCCGGACGTCGACCTGACCGCCCTGGAGGGTGCGCGCATCGCGCCACTCGCCCCGCGTGGACTGCTCGGGTTGACGTTCGAGAAGAGCCCCGACACCGTGCGACTGCTGCGCTACGCCAACACCGAACGCCTCGGTACCGGCACCGATTCGGCGCTGGTGCGCGACGGCTACGTGGCGATCAGCGCGTTGCAGGCCGTCGTCAGTGCGCCGGAGGACCTCGACGTCGCCGCGTACGTCGAAACTCGCCTGCCGCTCGCCGCCGATCGGTAGACACGCCGATCGGGGGACGCATCGATCGCAAGACACGAATAAGGGAGTGGCCGGTCGCGTACCGGCCACTCCCTTGTTCGTCGGTCGGTCAGCCCTCGTCGGCCGCGCCCCGGGTGCGACCGGAGCTGAGGATGAGATCCTCGTGCAATTCCATCCAGATGTCGTGGTAGCTGTCGTACATCGGCCGGGCGAACGCCGCATTGTCGCCGGAGCGAATACGGTCGAGTGCGGCGGTGAGCCGGGGCAGATATCGCGCGAAACGCGGCAGGGCTTCGGCCAGGTCCTGCAGCGGTGGCCGGAGTTCGGCGTCCGTCGCCGCGAGCTGGTCGACGACCTCCTCGTCGTAGGCGGGGTCGGAGTGGTCGTTCGGGGTGTCGTCGCTGCGCATCTGCCAACGCCGGCACACCTGCTTGAACTCCGAGTTGACCGGCAGGAAGCGTTCGTAGAAGGCGTTCAATGCGCCGGAGCCGCCGGCGGTGCCGGCGTCGGAGGCGAGGACGCGCAGATGTTCGGCCTTGCCCGCGGGGGTCAGCATCGATCCCGCCATCCGGCCTTCTCTGCGTACGACGAAACCCTGCTCGACGAGCGGGTCGACCACCGCCGGAAGGTCCTCGACCGCGACGCCGGACAGCGCGCTGAGCACGCCGTCACCGGCCAGGCCCTTCACGCGCAGGGAGTGCAGGACGTCGAAGACGAGCTGGTCTTGCTGGGTGTGAACCATGATCTGGCTCCTGTTCGATTCGGTCGGCGAAAAGGGTCGTGCACCGGTTACGAGCCGGCGAGATAGGGCGAGCGCAGTGCCTTCTTGTTGAGTTTGCCCGTCGGAAGTCGAGGGAGGCGCTCGACGAAGTCGATCGATCGCGGTGCCTTGTAGGTGGCGAGTGTTGCCCGGCAGTGATCGATGAGTCGGGTTTCCGTGGTCTCGGCCGTCGAAATGCCCTCGCGCAGTTCGACCATGGCCTTGACCTGCTCGCCGAATTCGGGGTCGGGAATCCCGAACACGGCCGCGTCGACGACGTCCGGGTGGCGTAGCAGGGCTGCCTCGATCTCCTCGGGGTAGATGTTGACCCCGCCGGAGATGATCATGAAGCTCTCGCGCCCGACGAGGTACAGGAACCCGTCCTCGTCGAGATAGCCCCGGTCGCCCATGCTTTTCCAGCGGGTGGCGGCGGCGTCGCCGGAGTTCACGTACACGCTCGACACCGGCGGCTCGAACCACACCTTGCCGATCTCGCCGGCCGGCTGCGGTGTTCCCTCGTCGTCCGTGATGTGCACAGTTGTGCCACCGAGGGGCCTGCCCACCGATCCGGGGTGATCGGCGGATTCGGCGGCGGAGACGTAGGTGTGCCCGTATCCCTCGGAGGCGCCGTAGTACTCGTGCAGGATCGGCCCCCACCACTGGTTGATCTGTTCCTTGACCTCCGCGGGGCACGGCGCGCCGGAGGTGAAGGCGGTGGTGTGCGTCGGCGACAGCGTGATGGACTCGCGGTCCGGCAGCCGGAGAATCCGCAGCAACATGGTCGGCACCCACTGCGAATGGGTGACGTCGTGGGCGTCGATCGCGGCCATCGCCGCCGCGGCGTCGAAGCGTTCCATACATACGACCGTGCCGCCCGCGGCCATCGTCATGAGCTGAAACGTGAACGGTGCCGCGTGGTAGTTCGGGGCGGGCGAGAGGAGCACGGTGTCCGAGTCGATGCCCAGTTCTGCGGCGAGCCCGGCGTGGCGGGAGGGTGCATCGGCGGGGTGGATGTCGAGCAGTTTCTGCCGGAACGCCTTCGGTCTGCCTGTCGTGCCACCGCTGTAGAGGACGCGGGCACCGAACCGCTCGTCGGCGATCGGTGTCGTCGGGTGGGGTGCGATCGCCGCGGCGAGGTGTTCGAACCGGGTGCCGGGGTCCGTGCACAGGATCACCGCGGGGCGACCGGCCGGGAGTGCCTCGGCAACCGTCTCGGCCAGCAACTCGCTGGTCACCACTGCGTCCGGCGACGCTTCCTCGAGGAGGGCGGCGAGTTCGGCGGCGCCGAGGTGCCAATTCACTGGTGTGACATACAGGCCCGAGCGCATGCCCGCCGCGACGATCACGGGCCAATCGATCCGGTTCTCCAGCACCAGCACGATCGAGTCGCCAGGCGACACACCCCGGCTGCGCAGCAGATGGGCGAGTTGGTTGGACTGCTCGTCGAGCTGGCGGTAGGTGAGCGAGGCGCCTGAACCGGCCATCACGAACGCGCGGGAATCGGGGTGCTCGGCGGCGATTGCGGGTGGGTACACAAGACCTCTTTTTGTGAATGGTTAGTCACTATCAAGGTCAGGCTACAAGCGAATCGGCTCATCGTACAAGGGGTGTTTGCAAAAAGGCCGATCTGTGATTTAGTGAAACAGATGTCACAAACGAACGTGACCGTGACGGGAGACATCCAATGACAACCAGCAGTGATATCAACCTGATGGACCTGCGGGCCTTCGAATCCGGGTACGCCGACGACGTGTTTGCGCAACTGCGCGAACACGATCCGTTGCACTGGAATGCGGAGCCGAACGGACCGGGCTTCTGGTCGGTGACGCGGTACGCCGACGTCAAGGCCGTCGCCTCCGACCACGAGACCTTCACCGTCACCGAGGGAACGCAGATCGCGAGCCGCCGCGCCGAGGGTGAGGGTGCGCGCAGCATTCACCACGTCGACCCGCCCGAACACGGCCCGCTGCGCAAGATCGTCACCCCGCACGTGCGTCCGGCGAAGGTCAAGGCGCTGGTCCCGGACATCGAGGCGGTCATCGACGGACTGCTGAACAAGGCCGTCGGCGCCGGACCGATCGACATGGTCGCCGAAATCTCCGCGCAGCTTCCCCTGGTGATGATCGGCCGACTGCTCGGCGCCCCGCTCGAGGACTGCCCCAACCTGCTGCGATGGACCAATCAGATGGCGTCGGAAGACCCCGACTACTCCGAGGGGCCCGAGACCGCGGTCCGCGCCCGCGACGAGGTCTTCGCCTACTTCCGCGCCCTCGAAGAGGAGCGGCGCGCCTGCCCGGCCGACGACCTGGTCAGTGTGCTCACCGCGGCAGAACTCGACGGCGTCCCGCTCAGCCGCGGCTACCTCGACGCGTACTACCTGATCCTGATGGTCGCCGGCAACGAGACCACCCGGAATCTGCTCTCCGGCGGTGTCCTGGCATTGCACGAGAACCCGGAGTGGTGGGAGGAACTCCGTGAGAACCCCGGCAAGATCCGGACCGCCGTCGAGGAAATGGTGCGGTGGGTCTCGCCGGTGCTGTCGATGCGGCGCACCGCCACCCGGGATGTGGAGATGCACGGCAAGACGATCCGGGCCGGCGACAAGGTCGTCATGTGGTTCTGCTCGGCGAATCGGGACGAGCGTGTGTTCGACGAGCCGAACGTGTTTCGCGCCGATCGATTCCCGAACGAACACCTGGGTTTCGGCTGGGGTGAGCATGCCTGCCTCGGAGCGCATCTCGCGCGTCTCGAAGCGAAGCTGTTCTTCACCGCGCTCGTCGAACGCGGCATCGACATCAGTGTGGTCGATGCCCCGAAGCGCCTGCAGAGCAACTTCTTCCGCGGCATCAAGTCCCTTCCCGTGATGATGGAGCGGCGCCGTGGCTGATCTACTCGACAGGGCCGGCTGCCTGATCGACGGCGACTGGTTCGTACCGGCCGGGCCGGTGATCGAGGTGATCGACCCGTTCACCGAGACCGTGATGGGTGAGGTCGTCGACGCCGGATCCGAGGTCGTCGACGACGCCGTGCGGTCGGCCGCGGCCGCCCACCCGGCGTGGCGGCGCACCGACGTCACCGAGCGGGCGGAGTTGCTCGACCGTGCGGCGGATCTGCTCACCCGTGACGGGCCGGCGATCGCCGCGCTGGTCAGCCGGGAAATGGGAATGCCGATCTCGCTGGCCGAGGTCACCCAGGCGCACCTGCCCGCCGACGTGCTGCGGGCCACGGCCCGCACCGCCCGCGCCTTCCCGTGGTCGCAGGACATCGACGGCGCCACCCTGGTCCGTCGCGGCAGCGGGGTGGTCGGCGCGATCACGCCGTGGAACATGCCGGTCCACCAGATCGTCGCCAAGGTCTCGGCGGCTCTCGCCGCCGGATCGACGGTGGTGCTCAAGGCGTCGGAGATGACCCCGTACGACGCGAACGCTCTCGCTCGGCTCTTCCTCGAGGCGGGACTTCCGCCCGGGGTGTTCAACGTCGTGACCGGAACCGGCGCGGTCACCGGGGCCGCGCTGGCGGCGCACCCGGACCTCGCACACGTCTCCTTCACCGGCAGTGTGGCCGCCGGCCGCGCTGTCGCCGGGCTTGCAGCCGCCACACTGACCCGCTGCACCCTCGAACTCGGAGGCAAATCCCCGGCGGTGGTGTTACCCGACGCCGACCTGCAGGCCGCGCTCGCCGGAGCGGTGACGTCCGGGCTGGTGAACTCCGGCCAGGCCTGCAACGCCACCACCCGCCTGCTGATCCCGGAGCACCTGGCCGGCGACGCCGTCGACATCATCGAAGGCGCAGTCGCGCAGCAGATTCTGGGTGACCCGGCGGACCCCCGCACCCGGCAGGGTCCGCTCGTCTCGGCGCGCCAACGTGACCGCGTCCTCGATCACGTGGCCGACGCCGTGGCCGCCGGCGGGCACCTGCTGACCGGCACGGGCAAACCGTCCGAGGCCTGCCCGACCGGCTACTTCGTCGATCCCACCATCATCACCGGCCTGCCCGAGGACGCCCGCGCCATCCGTGAGGAGATCTTCGGCCCGGTCCTCGCCGTACAGATCTACACCGACGTCGACGACGCCGTCCGCATCGCCAACGACTGCGCGTACGGTCTGTCCGCCGAAGTGTGGTCCGGCGACGTCGAACGCGCCCGCGCCGTGGCCGGGCGACTCGACGTCGGGCAGGTGAAGATCAACGGGGTCCGGACCCGTAACCGGCCCACAGTCCCCTTCGGTGGCATCAAGGATTCCGGCTACGGCCGCGAACTCGGCCACCTCGGCATCGAGGAGTTCACCGACGTGACGGCGGTAATGGCATGACCGGAAACAGTGTCACCGGCAACGTCGTCGTCACCGGCGGCGCGTCGGGAATCGGCCTCGCACTTGCCGACCAGCTGAGTGCCTCCGGCGCAACGGTGTTCGCCCTCGACCGCCGCGACTGCCCGCTCGGTTCGGTGCACAGCATCGTGTGCGACCTCGCCGATCCCGCCTCGATCGGCGACGCCGTCGCCGCCCTGCCCGCCGACGTCGCCGGACTGGCCAACGTCGCGGGTGTGCCGGGCACGGCCGCGGCGCAGACCGTGCTGACGGTCAACCTCCTCGGAGCCCGCCTCCTCACCGAACAACTGCTCCCGCGAATGGCAGCGGGCGCGGCGATCGTCAACGTCGCCTCCGTTGCCGCCCAACGCAACACCCAACCACCGGACGCGATAGACGAACTCCTGCGGGTGCGGGACCGCACCGACCTCCAGAGTTGGCTGAGGGATCACCCCGTCAAAGGCCCGGACGCGTACGACACCTCCAAACGCGCACTGATCGACTGGACGCAACTGCTGTCCGCGAAGCTGACCACACACGGCATCCGGGCGCTGTCGGTGAGTCCGGGGCCGGTGGAGACACCGATCCTGGCCGACTTCGAGGCGAGCATGGGCACCGATGCGATGCAGCGTTCGCGCGATGCTGTGGGCAGGCACGGATACCCGCACGAGATCGCCGCGGTGGTCGCATTCGCGCTCTCCCCGGCCGCCTCCTGGCTCAACGGCATCGACATTCCCGTCGAAGGTGGGCTCTTCGCCACCCGAGCAGCCGCCAAATCCCCCGTTTTCGAAGGACTCTCGATATGACCTCCTCTGCAACGCTCCCAGGCGACGTGATCACCCTCGACGGCACCTTCCCCGGAACGCGGGACGAACTGGGCGGCAAGGCTTACAGCGTCAACAAGATGCGGGCGATGGGTCTGCCGGTCCCGCCGGCGTTCGCCCTGCCCACCCATGTCTGCTCGATCTATCACGACAGCGGGAGATCACTGCCTGACGAGATCTGGCAGGACGTGCTCACCCACCTGCGCCGCCTCGAATCCGAGACCGGCCGCCGGTTCGGCGCGGGTCCCTCCCCGCTGCTGGTGTCCGTCCGGTCCGGCGCCGCCCAGAGCATGCCGGGCATGATGGACACCGTCCTCAACCTCGGCCTGAACCCGGAGTTGTGCACCGTCCTGGCCGAGGAGACCGGCGACCCGCAATGGGCGAACGACACGTGGGAACGCTTCTGCCACAGCTACGCCGCCATCGTCGTCGGCACCCCCGGCGCCCAGCCCCCGACCGACCCGGTCGAACAGCTGCGGGCCGCGATCGGTGCCGTCTTCGACTCCTGGACCAATGAGCGCGTCAAGGCCTACCGCGCACGCCACAACCTCGGCGCCGGCGCGGGAACGGCAGTCACCGTGCAGGCCATGGTGTTCGGCAACCGCGACGAGCAGTCCGGTACCGGGGTGATGTTCAGCCGCAACCCCGCAACCGGCGACAACGTGCTCTACGGAGAGTGGCTGGCCAAGGCACAGGGCGAGGACGTCGTATCCGGGGAGAAGACCCCCGCGACGCTGGAGTCGGTCAGCGAGATCCTCCCCACCACCTACCCCGAGCTCGAGCGCATCGCGGCCATCCTCGAACGCGAACACCGCGACCTCGTCGACATCGAATTCACGGTCGAGAGCGGCCGGCTCTACATCCTGCAGTGCCGGGCCGGGAAACGCTCGCCCCGCGCCGCCGTGCGGGTGGCCGTCGACCTGGCCCGAGAAGGGGTCATTTCCCCCGCCGAGGCGTTGACCCGGGTGTCCACGGAACAGGCTGCGAGCCTGGCGAACACCAGCGGCGTGCGCGCCGGCCACACGGTGCTTGCCACCGGTACCGCTGCCGGCCCGGGCGTGGCCGTCGGTCAGGCCGTCAGCGACCTCGACGAAGCCCTCGACTTGGCGGCGGCCGGCACGCCGGTGGTGCTGGTGCGTCCGTCCACCGCACCCGACGACGTCCCTGCAATGTTCGAATCCGTCGCCGTGGTCACCGAACTCGGCGGCAGCACCTCGCACGCGGCGCTGGTGTGCCGGGAGATCGGGCTGCCGTGCGTGGTCGGCGCCGGAGCGGGCACGGTCGCGACGCTGACCGGGCTGACGGTGACCGTCGACGGCGCCACCGGTTCGGTGTACGAAGGGGACGCAATGCACTCGGACGACGAGGCGGACACGGACGAACATCTGTCGGAACTGCTGAGCTACCTGCCCGACGAGGTTCCGGTGGATCACCCGTTGGCGCCGTTGCGCGCGGAACGGCTCGAGCGGGCATAACGCGAGGTCAGCACGATGCGACAACCATGGTTAGTGATATCTTGTTCGCAAACGCGGGGGAAGGCGAGGAACTAGAGATGGCCACACAGAACCCGGCCACGCCGCGATCGCTCGACGACGTCTACACCGACGCCGGCCTGATCGATCCCGCCGCACCCGCACCCAAGCGGCCGAACCGGCGTGGGGAACTCACCCGCGAACGCATCGTGCAGGCCGCGATCGAATGCTTCAGCGAATACGGCTACACCCGCACCCGGGTCTCCGACATCACCCACCGGGCCAAGACCGCGCAGGGGAACTTCTACCGGCACTTCACCGACCTCGACGACGTGTTCCTCGCCGCCATGCACACGGGGTTGCAGGAACTGTCCGAGGCCACCAGCCGTAAAGCCACCACCAGCGGCGAACTCGAGGCGTTGATCGAGGTCAACATCACCTACCTGCACGCGTACTCCCGGCACCGGCACATCCTGCGGTTGCTTCGTGAAGCCGCCGCGGCCAGCGCCAACGAGGGATTTCAGCAACTGTGGCTGAAACTGCGTGAGGACTTCATCTCGCGCACCCGGCGCTGGCTGCAGAAACTGCACGACCGCGGGGAGATCGGCGAGACCGACCTCGACCTCCTCGCCGAATCGCTCGGATGCATGACTGAGCAGATGGCGTACGTCCACGTCGGCCTGCCCGCATCCACCCCGAAACGTGAACGCATCGACGAACTCGGCCGCGCCCTCGGCGAGGTCTGGTTCCGTGCACTCCCGCCCCCGGTCACCGCGCCGGAACATCGCTGACCGAACACCCTCATCCCGGACCCTGCGTGCATGCAGGCATCCGTCAGTTCCCATGCCCTGAGGTGCTGACACGAAGGAACCGCCATGACAACCCTCGCACCCGAATCCCTCGGATACACCGTCCGCGTGGCCGAGGTGATCGAAGAAACCCCCGACGCGTCGTCCCTCGTCCTCGACGTACCCGACAACCTCGCCGACCGGTTCGCCTACCGACCCGGACAATTCCTCACCATCCGCATCCCCAGCGATCGCACCGGTTCGGTGGCACGCTGCTACTCCATCGCGAGTTGCCCGCTCACCGACGATCGCATCAAGGTCACCGTCAAACGCACCGCCGACGGATACGGTTCGAACTGGTTGTGCGACAACGTCACCGCGGGTGACGACGTCCATGTCCTCCCGCCGTCGGGAACGTTCACACCCCACCGCCTCGACGGCCACTTCCGCCTGTTCGCCGCCGGCAGCGGGATCACACCGGTGATGTCCATCCTGAAGGCGGTGCTCGAATCCTCCACCGGCACAGTTGCGTTATATTACGCCAACCGGGATCACGGATCGATCATCTTCGGTAGCGAACTCCTCGGCCTCACCGAGCGGTACCCGGATCGGCTGACCGTCGAGCACCGGCTCGAAAGCGAGTCGGGGCTACCGACTCCGGAGAGTCTCGCGACTTTCGCGGGCGGCGGTCAGGACAGCGACGTATTCGTCTGCGGCCCCGCACCGTTCATGGCGATGGTCAAGGACACCCTCACCGGCATCGGATACGACCGGCACAGGGTGCACATCGAGGAATTCAAGTCCCTCGACGGCGACCCGTTCGCCCCGATCCGGACTCTCACGCCCGCCGACGACGCAGACTCCGCCACCGTCGAAGTGGCTCTCGACGGTGACACCCACGTGCTGTCGTGGCCCGCCGACGCCACACTGATCGACGTCATGGTCAATGCCGGCATCGATGCTCCCTACTCGTGCCGCGAAGGCGAATGCGGCGCCTGCGCCTGCACCCTCGTGGAGGGAACCGTGAACCCCGGCGTCACCGACGCCCTCGACCCCGACGACGTCGCCGACGGCTACATCCTCGGCTGCCAGGCGAAGCCGACCAGTCGAGTGTTGAAGATCGAGTTCTGAGGCGACGGCTCCGTAGTTCTCGGCCGCGGGCGGGTCGGCTTGTGTCACTGTTGTGTGAGACCGAAACCCGCGGCCACCTGGAGACGGTATGAACGTCGGCGTGACACGAAAAGCGATCGGCGTCGGCGTCGCGGTGCTGGTGTTTGGTCCACTGACCGGATGCGGCGGCGACACGACTGAGATGGCGTCGGTATCGATGTCGGCGACTGCATCGGTCAGCGCGATCGAGGAGCAGGACGCGGTTCTCGCTCAGGAGGCAAGGTGGCTGACGGCCATCACTGCCGGTGACCGCGACACGATCGAATCGATCCTGAGTCCCGATTTCAAGCACATCACCAGTGAGGGCACACTGCTCGGTCGTGACGAGGAGATCGCGAGCATCGTACCCGTGGCGTTCACGATGAATGCCAGCGAGCAAACCGTCGACATCGTCGGCGACACCGCCGTGATCCACGGCGTCAACACCCTCACCGAGTCGGGCAATGTGCTGGCGCGAGAACGCTTCACCGATGTGTTCATCCAGCAGAACGGCACGTGGATGGCACTGTCGGCGCAGGAGACCGCGATCTGACCGTCAGCTCGCGCCGGTTCGCGGCTCAGGCGGTGGCGGGGACCAGCTCGGCGATCAGGGCTTCGACTCGCGCCTTGATGTCGTCGCGGATCGGACGAACCGCGTCGACGCCCTTGCCTGCCGGATCGTCGAGCGCCCAGTCCCGGTAGCTGACCCCGGGGAAGACGGGGCAGGCGTCGCCGCAGCCCATGGTGATGACCACGTCGGAGGTTTCGACGGCCCCGGGGGTGAGGACCTTCGGGGCTTGGTCGGAGATGTCGATCCCGATCTCGGCCATGGCCTCGACTGCGGCGGCGTTGATGGTCTCGGCCGGGGCGGACCCGGCGGAGCGGACCTCGATCCGATCACCGGCGAGGTGGGCGAGGAATCCGGCGGCCATCTGGGAGCGGCCGGCGTTGTGAAGACAGACGAACAACACGCTGGGCGTGGTCATGAGAGTGAGCCTTTCGTGGCGGACGGGGGCTTCGCGCGGAACCGGGAGCGTAGTGCCAGGGACACGTAGACCAGGCCGACGAGGACGGGAACCTCGATCAGCGGTCCGACGACTCCGGCCAGGGCCTGCCCGGACGCGGCGCCGTAGGTGGCGATGGCGACGGCGATGGCGAGTTCGAAGTTGTTGCCCGCGGCGGTGAACGCCAGGGTGGTGGTGCGTTCGTAGCCCAGACCCATGACGGCGCCGAGCGCGTAGCCGCCGCCCCACATGATCGCGAAGTACGCCAGCAGCGGGACCGCGATCCGGACGACGTCCCACGGCTGGGACGTGATCCGGTCACCCTGCAGCGCGAAGAGGATCACGATCGTGAACAGCAGTCCGTAGAGCGCCCAGGGCCCGATCTTCGGGATGAACTTGGTTTCGTACCAGGTGCGGCCCTTGGCCTTTTCGCCGAAACGACGAGTCAGATAGCCGGCGAGCAGGGGGATGCCCAGGAAGATGAGCACCGACTTCGCGATCTGCCATGGCGAGGTGTCGATGGTGGTCTGCTCGAGGCCGAGCCAGCCGGGCAGCACGGACAGGTAGAACCAGCCGAGCACGGCGAACATGATCACCTGGAACACCGAGTTGATCGCGACCAGCACGGCGGCGGCCTCCCGGTCGCCGCACGCGAGGTCGTTCCAGATGATGACCATGGCGATGCAGCGGGCCAGACCGACGATGATCAGGCCGGTGCGGTATTCCGGCAGATCCGGGAGGAGCAACCAGGCGAGGGCGAACATCAATGCCGGACCGAGCACCCAGTTCAGTACTAGCGAGCCGACGAGGAGTCTGCGGTCGCCGGTGACGGTGTCGAGTCGGTCGTAGCGGACCTTCGCGAGCACCGGGTACATCATGATCAGCAGGCCGAGGGCGATCGGCAACGAGATGCCGTCGATCTCGACGGCGCTCAGGGCGTCCCCGAGCCCGGGAATCATGCGGCCGAGCAGCAGTCCGGCGACCATGGCGACGCCGATCCACACCGGCAGGAACCGGTCCAGGGTGGAGAGTTTGCCGACGACGGCGTGATGTTCGGTGGCGACCTCGCTCATGCTGGCACCTCCGTGGAGGTGCAGGTCTCGGACGGGACGACCGGCCCGCCCTCGGTCAGCAACACCGCGGACAACTGCTGCAGCGCCGAGGGGATCACCCAGTAGTACACCCAGGTGCCGCGACGCTCGCAGTCCAGCAGGCCGGCGGCGCGGAGCACCTTGAGGTGGTGCGAGATCGTCGGCTGCGACAGGTCGAACGACGCGGAGATGTCGCAGACGCAGGCTTCGCCGCCGGCGTGGCTGGCGATCAGGCTCAGCAAGCGCAGGCGCACGGGATCGCCGAGGGCCTTGAACATCCGGGCCAAATCCCCGGCCCAGTCCTCGGTCAGTGGTTCACGCGCGAGCGGCGAGCAACACACACCGTCCGGCAACTCCTGATTCGACATCCGTCGATATTGACAGATGTCGAATCAAGGTGCAACGCACCGGACGGCCAGGGCGCGGATCAGGCCGAGCGCCGCGTACTACTCGGCGCGTCCGGACGGGAAGTGCACCGACCCGTCATTCCCGATGCAACCACCCTGGACGGGGCCGCTGCCGAAGAAGACGCCGTTGAGTTGCCCGCTTTGTCCGGGAGCGTTCGATCCGACTCCGGCACCGCCGACGCCGATCGCCCCGCACTGGTAACTGTTGTTGTCGGCAGGGGTGTTGGGGTCGGCGTGGACGTGGAGCTGCGAGCCGGGTGTGTTCGGGTCCCCATGAAATGCCGGTGCCGCCGCCACGACGCCCGAACCGAGCGCAAAAGAGGCGGCGATCGCAGCCGATGTAATCGCCGTGCGCAATGCGAACGTGTTCATCTGATGTCACCTTTGATTCGATTGTCGCCCGGCTTCGCACCGGTCGATGATTCTCGGGTTACACATGATTTCGGTGTATCCGTTTTCCCGATGAAACAATTATGGTCCGAGCGGTTGGCGGAAATCACCCCTTCGAGTGGTTATCGGTGTTTTCAAGTGCGACGCCTGCGCCCACCTCGCCACGGCGGCAGCGCCCCTGGTCGTGACCGCGATCCTGTCGCCGCGCCGAAACTGCCTGACCCCGAACGGTTCACGTGTGAGTTCCGGACGACCGCTAGCGTTGGAGTGCCCGACATTTGCACGTTCGAAGGGAAACTGCCACGCATGGCCGGTGACGAGATTTCGGAAGGCAACGACGCGCACCCGACCGCGACGCCACAGTTGCGCCGGCGGCTGGGGGTGTTCGACTCGGTGATGATCGGCCTCGGGTCGATGATCGGGGCGGGAATCTTCGCCGCGCTGGGGCCTGCCGCGTCCGCCGCCGGCGGCGCCCTGCTCGTCGGGTTGGCCGTGGCCGCGGTGATCGCGTACTGCAATGCCCACTCCTCGGCCCGGCTCGCCGCGCTGTACCCGCAATCCGGTGGCACCTATGTCTACGGCCGCGAACGCCTCGGACCGTTCTTCGGATATCTGGCCGGCTGGGGATTCGTTTTCGGCAAGACCGCCTCGTGTGCCGCGATGGCCCTGACCGTCGGCGCCTACGCCTGGCCCGGCCGCGAACATCTCGTCGCGGTCGTCGCCGTCGCCGCCATCACGGCCGTGAACTACCTGGGTGTACAGAAGTCCGCGCTGGTCACCCGGGTCATCGTGTTCGCGGTGCTCGCCGTCCTCGCTGTGGTCGTCGTCGTGTGCCTGACCGGTTCCGACACCGACTTCGACGGCCTCGCGATCACCTCCGGCCACGGCATGACCGGAGTTCTGCAGGCCGCCGGCCTGCTGTTCTTCGCGTTCGCCGGGTACGCCCGAATCGCCACGCTCGGCGAGGAGGTGAAGGACCCGGCCCGGACCATCTCCCGGGCGATCCCTATCGCGCTGGCAATCACACTCGTCGTGTACCTGTGCGTCGCGATCGCCGTCCTGGAGGCTCTCGGCGCCGACGCACTCGCTGCCGCGACGGATCCACTCGCGCAGGCCGTCGCCGCTGTGGGGTTCGGGGGCCTCGAGCCGGTGGTCCGGGTGGCTGCGGTGATCGCGGCGCTCGGCTCGCTGCTCGCCCTGATCCTCGGGGTGTCACGGACCACGTTCGCGATGGCGCGGGACGGCCACCTGCCACGTCAACTCGACGCCGTCCACCCGCGGTTCGCGGTGCCCTATCGGGCCGAGTTGGCCGTCGGTGTGGTGGTGGCGCTCCTCGCCGCGACAGCGGATCTGCGCGGCGTCATCGGGTTCTCCTCGTTCGCGGTGCTGGTCTACTACCTGATCGCCAACGCATCGGCCTGGACGTTGTCCGCGAAACCGTGGTCGCGGCTGGTGGCCGTCGTCGGCGCCGTCGGATGCCTCGTTCTCGCTGCGTTCCTCCCTCTTGCCTCGGTGATCGCGGGTGTGATCGTCCTCGGTATCGGGGCCATGATCTACGGGATCCGCAGCTCCCGGCGGACGTGACGCTCGCGTACGCACTGCGACCCCGCACAGCATTTCGACTATCTTGCGACGGCAATTCACCACGCGCAGTCGTCTCGCGTGGGAGTCTTCAACGACTATCCCTGCGCCGGGAGAAGGTGAGAATGTTCGTCCTGGTCCGGCACTCCCATGCAGGCGACAAGAAGCAGTGGCACGGCCCTGACACCGAGCGACCGCTGAGCCCGCTCGGGCACGAGCAGGCCCACGGCCTCGTCGCGGCGCTGAGCGGCATCGAGATCGCGACACTGTTCTCGAGTCCCACCACCCGTTGTCGCCAGACCCTGCTGCCGCTCGCCGAGGCGGGTGGTCTGCGTATCGACGATCACCCACTGCTGGCACCGGATGCACCGCCCGACGAACTGTTCGCCGTACTACACGGACTCGACGCCGACAGGGCAGTCTTCTGCACCCACGGGGAGATCCTCAACGCGCTGGCCGAGTTCGCGCGGTCGCGCGGCGTGCCGGACATCCCTCCCTCGGGGGCGACCGCGAAAGGGGGCGCGTGGTTCGTCGATTGCGGCGCCGGTCCGCCCCCGACGCTGCGGTACCTCGCGCCGATTCCGGCCGGCTGACCCCGACTGCTAGGCCGACGCGAGCCGGGCGGCGTCCGCCCGGGCCTGCCGCGCCTTCTGCAGTTCCAGGCCGTACAGCAGGCCGAAGGTGAAACCGTTCTCGCCGGGTGTCGTGCCGGCGCGGGCACCGAGAGTCCGGAGCGTCTCCGCGGCGACGACGCTGTCCTGGTGCTCACCGAGTACTTTCTGCATCTTCTTGAACCGAGCTGCCTTCTTCTTTGCCGACTTCCTCCCGAGAATCGGTGCGGCGAGTTCGGCGGCGTACCGGGCTCGTTTGGCGGCCTTCCGCGCGCGGTGCAGGGCGGCGTCGTCGTTGCCGGCAGTCGCGGTGGCGACGCGCGTGAGCGCCTTGCGTTCGGCTTTTCGCACATTCTTTTCGATCACGCGGGGATCGTCGACGGCCTCGGCGGTCAGCGGTGGAGTGGTGCGCCACTGCGCCAGGGCGGCCAGCAACGCACGGTAGCGGTCACCGTCGAGCGCAACCATCACCTCTTTTCTCTGACGGAGTTGCTCGGCGAGCAGATCGTTCTCGATGCGCGCGGCAACCGGGCCCATCACGAGTTCCGTAGACAGGGCGGCGAGAGCATCCGCGAAGCGTGCGCGTTGCACCTGCCGATCCCGCACCTCCCCGAGCAAACCGGCGTACCAGGACAGTTCCGCGTCGAGTTCTGCCCGCGCTGCCGGTTCGAACAGACGCCTGAATACCCGCAGCGTGCTGCGGAAACGCCGGATTCCCACACGGGTGGGATGGACGGGGTCCAGCCCACGACGCAACCACACGTCGCCGGCCACGATCGCCTGAACCTGGGCATCCAGATAGTCGACGAGCACCGCTTCCACCGTCGTTCGGGGCGTGCCGCCGCCGTCGACCGCGAGGTGCGCGACGGTGAGCACACGGCTGAGCTTCGACGGATACGGGGACGGCTGCGCACCGCGGCGGGTGAGGCGTTTACCGATCTTCCCGAGCAGTTTCTCGTCCCCGGCGTCGCCGAGTTCGACCTCCACCTCCCGCCACTCACTCAGGACGGCGCGATCACCGGCGACGGCACCGCGCACCTGGTCGTCGGCCACTTCCGCCAGCAGTCGGTCCTCCCGGTCGAGGAGTCGCTGCGTGCGTCTCACAGTTTTCAGCGTCGCCACCGGGTGCACGGGTTTGCCCAGTGCGACACCCGCAATCATGGTCGCCAACTCGTCGGGAACCCCGTCACTCTCACCCGAAGGCATACGAATCTCGGTGCGGGCTTTGTCGGCGGGGACCTTCAACTGCCATCCGACATCGGCATCCCCGGTCCGGCGGCGGAACGTGATCTTCTGACGGAGCAGATCGCGGTCATCCGTGTCGTAGTAGACGCTCTTCAGATTCACCGTGCCCTGCTCGATCCGTCCACCGGCAGGCAACACGTCCTCGAGATCCGGCAGGACGAACTCGAGCCCCACCTCGTACTTGTCTTCCCGCTCCCGCTGCGTCGACACCATGGATCCAGTCTGCACCCACGCGGGCCGACCCGATCTTCGCCGCGCGATCGGCACGAAGTGCAGTTAATCTGTCAGCGGTGCAATTGTCGATCGCACCTCGCCACCGGAGCCGATGCGTTGCGAAAATCTATCCGCAACTGAATCTTTCACACGATCCATCGGGTCGTGCCCGCATTCCCAGTGCCTTGACTGTGCTCGGTGTTCGAGAGGGGAATGATTCGATATGAGCAAACCGAACAGGCGTCACGACCTCGCACACCCCGCAGCGGACCTCGGCTGGATAACGCGGGCTCAGTGTCGAGAAGGAGACCCGGATCAGCTCTTCGTCACAGGCGCCGCGCAACGCAAAGCCGCCGCCCTGTGCCGGCACTGTCCGGTGCTGATGGAATGCGGTGCGTACGCGCTCGACAATCGAGTCGAATTCGGCATCTGGGGTGGGATGACGGAACGGCAGCGCCGCGCACTGCTCGCGGCGAATCCCGGGGTCCGCTGGTTCGAGCGCTTCACGAACCCTCCACCTCCGGTCGGGTGAGGAATGATCGAACCGTGACTGGACAGCCCGTGACGTACGTGATCGACGGCGCGCGCATCCACACGCTCGATAGTGCCACCCGACGAACCGGGCGAGGGGTGCGCGCCGAACTCGAGCGCGCTCTGAGGGAGGACGGGCCCACGGCCTTCGACTGGGTTGTCGACATCTTCGAGTTCCGGGATGTGCGGCTCGATCTCCGGTAGGAGGTAGTTCTCACTCGGTCCGGTAGAGAACCACCCGGAAGTATCGGGAATCGCGGCGGAAGGTTGGTGCGGTGGCGCCGTACCGCTCGACGAACTCGTGCTGTTCGATGAACCGAAGGTCACCGGACGTGCCGGGCACCGAGAACTGCCGATTCGGCATGCGCCACGTACCTGTGTCGGGTACGTCCCACATCTGCACGGTGCCAGGCAGCAGTTTCCAGCCGTGGTCGGTGTGCAGTTCGAGGTTCGCGACGACCTCGATCGACGCGACCACTCCGCTCGCGGACAGTACGGGCTGAGGTGAAAATGCCGGATACCTGTCGGCACAGAAAGCTCCGCGGTCGACCCAGTTCGGCCGCACCTCGACCTCCTCGGCCAGTGATTGGAGCCCGGCGGGAAGCTGCTGCTCGTCGAGCCAGGAGAGAGAGGTGGTCACGGTGTCGCCTGGGTGCCAGACAGAGTCTGCGGAGACGGGTTCGTCGTCGACGAAGACCGTGAGCGTCTGCGGTGAGCGATGTTCAGGCGTGCGTCGTTGCCGTTCGACGGGCATCGTCAGACCCCGCGCAGTAGGCGGGCCGATGGGCGAAGCCATCGGGTGCGGGGTTACCTTGCAGCAGACGATACGCGCCCTGCCGCATCGGTTCGAACGCCGCTGCCGCACTGAACGCGGCAGCGGCGTCGGCGAGCACCGCCCGATCGCTAGAATCAGTACGGTAGCGACGAGCAGCTGGGGCGGTCGACGATGGCCTGACCCTCGCAGAACATGGCCTTCTCGTCGTCGTCGAAACGGTCACGCCGATCCCGGTCACGGGCGTCGCGGTCCGACTGCGAGGTCACTGCGACATCAGACCCCGACGAGGCGGGCATGGCGCTCGCGATTCCGGCTGCGCCGGTGACAGAGAATGCGACTGCGACGAACATCAGGCCGGCGCGAAGGGCGGTGTGGCGAAACATGCGAAGTCCTTGGTGGTGTGTGGTCGAGTATTCCTTGGCCACACCAACATTGCCTCCCCGGAAAGCAGGTCGACAGATACCCTAGGGTGCGCGTTGCCCACCCCTGTGCGCTGACGCGCCCGTGAGTACTTGTTAACCGCGGGCGGTTAATAAGTACTCACAGGCGGCGAAGCCGCAGGGCAGTGCGGAGTCCCGCACGCCGTCCGGTGCCTCCGTCGACGGGCATAGTGAGCGCTGTGCGGAATTTCAGTTCGGACGCGGTCTCGGGAGCATCGTCGGCCGTCGCGGACAGAAACCGGTCCGGGAGCGCCAACTTGTGGATGGTGCGCAGGGTCAAAAAGTATTGCTTGGCAAGCGAGCCGGTGGTGTAGGGCAGATCGTACTTATCGCACAGTCCGCGAACCCGCGTCGCGATTTCCGGGTAGCGGTTGCTGGGGAGGTCGGGGAACAGGTGGTGCTCGATCTGGTAGCACAGGTTGCCGCTCAGGAATGCCAGCACGGCGCCGGCCCGGAAGTTGGCGGTGCCGAGCATCTGGCGTAGATACCATTCCGCCCGGGTCTCGTTGTCGAGTTCGGCGGGGGTGAACTTCTCTGCGCCGTCCGGGAAGTGTCCACAGAAGATCACGACGTAGGCCCACAGGTTTCGCAGAAGGTTGGCGGCGAGGTTCGCCTTCAGCGTCCGCCGCCACCGCCGGCCACTGAGGGCAGGAAAGAGTATGTAATCCTTGCCGGTCTGCCGAACGATCTTGCCGATCAGTGCTCGGGTGTGGCCGGACTTCTCGGCGGCGGTGCCGGCGCGCTCCTGTTCGGAATACAGCCCGTGCAGGGCGATACCCCATTCGAACGTGGCCGCCAACAACAGGTTCCGCAGCGGTTGCAGAAGGTTGTCCGGTTTCCACGGCTGGTCGCGGGTGATGCGGATGACGCCGAATCCGAGGTCGTCGTCCATCCCGATCACGTTGCTGAACACGTGGTGGCGATAGTTGTGGGAGTACTGCCACTGGGACGACAGGCCCGCCATGTCCCACTCCCAGGTGCTGGAGTGGATTTCCGGGTCGTTCATCCAGTCCCACTGGCCGTGGGACACGTTGTGCCCGATCTCCATGTTCTCCACGCTCTTGGCCACGGCGAGAGCGGTGGTCCCGAGTGCCCATCCGACGCGCGTCCGGCTTGCGTGGATCACCAGCCGCGCAGCGGCATCCAGCCCGCGCTGGAAGGCGATCGTGCGGCGGATGTAGGTGGCATCGCGCTCACCGAGTGAATCGGTGATGTCCCGCCTGATCGCGTCGAGTTCGGTGCTGAGCGCCTCGACGTCCTCCACTGTGAGGTGCGCGTATTCCTTGATGTCGGATATCGCCATGCTCGACTCCAGATTCCGGATCCACCCCGGGACGGCTGTGGGTCAGTAGTAGTGGCGTCGGCCCGCGACCGCGTGGCCAGCCATGCCCATGACCTCGAGCACCACTCCGATGATGATGAGCGCTATCCCGATGTACAGGAGCACTGGGACGCTGAGGACCAAGCCGACTATGGCGAGGATGATTCCGAGAATGATCATGATGACGGCCTGATTTCGGGACGGGGGTCGAGATTCGGACTGGTGTGGGTGCGGTCAGTGTTTGAAAATGCCTTTGATCTTCTGCCCTGCCTGCTTGATCTGGTCGCCGGCTTGCTTGGCTTTGCCCTTGGCTTCCTGTGCGCGTCCCTCGGCTTCCATGCGCTCGTTTCCGAGCGCCTTCCCGACGGTCTTCTTGGCGGCGCCTTCCGCGGTTTCAGCTTTGTGGCGAAGCTTTTTCCCGATACTCATGGCGGTGTTTCTCGTTTCTCGGTTGCGCGGCGGGCGCGGACCAATGGTCGTTCGTCAGCGGGTGTGTGTCACCGCTGGAGTTCAACACGCTTGCGACTCCGACGATCTCGGACGATCATGACGGCCTCCTGTGGCCCACGTTGCATACCCAAGTCAACGCCGGATTTCGTCGCATGTCAACACTGTAGATCTACGGTTTAGGCCTACAGTTGAAGCGAGGGAAGGTGTCGTGATGGCGGAGATGCCTGCGCGTCGTTCGATCCACTCCGACGGTGGCCCGATCACCCGTGAGCGGATACTCGAGTGCGCGCTCGAGATCATCGACCGTGACGGTATCGACGGGCTGTCCATGCGCCGCCTCGGTAAAGCACTCGGCCGCGACCCGATGACCCTGTACCGCCACGCCCCGAACAAGGCGGCGTTGCTCGACGGGGTCGCCGAGCGTGTCGTCGAAGAACTCGAGGTTGATACCGACGACGGCGACTGGGCCACGCAGCTGCGGGAGGTCGCGCGGGGCTTTCGCCGGCTGGCTCTCGCCCATCCTGAGGTGGTACCGCTACTGGTCACCCGGCCGCTGTCGACACCGCTCGGGCTCAGGCCGCTCGGCACCCTGCGCCCACTCGAGGACATCCTGGCCCTGCTCACCAAGGTGGGGTTCACCGACGCCGATGCCTTGCACGTCTATCGGGCGTTGTTCGGCTTCCTCTACGGCCACGTCCTCAACGAGTTGCAGGAACTCGTCGAGCGCCCCGACGAGTCCGACGACCTTCTGCGCCTCGGCCTTCACCGCCTGCCGATCGGCGAGTTCCCTCTACTCCGGGGCCTGGCACCGGTACTGGCGTCCTACGACGGCGCCGCCGAACTCGAACGTGGAGTCGACATCCTCCTCGCCGGCCTGACCGCGACGCTGACGCCGCCCGACCCTCCGCCGGGCCGGTGACGTGAACGGGCGCCGGGTACCGTCGCCGGCGTGGCTCTCATCCATCAGGCTCAGCTGTCCCCGTCCAAGGCCGCGTTGCTCGGTGACTGGGTTCCTCGCCAGTCCTGGATCGGGTCCGCCGACGCGTCGGCGCTCGAGGTGGTCGGTGCGTACCGGTTCGACGATCCGGCCGGGGAGGTCGGCATCGAAACCCACCTGGTCCGGACGGCGGACGGGCAGGTCGTGCAGGTGCCGGTGACATACCGCGGTGCCCCGATGCCCGGTGCGGAGGCGTCGTTGATCACCACGATGCAGCATTCCGTGCTCGGTGAGCGCTGGGTTTACGACGCTTGCGTCGACCCGGTGTACGTGAGTGCGCTGGCGACGGCCATCCTGACGGGAGGGACCGAGGCGGAACTCCAGTTCGCCGCACCCAGCGAGCGTCGAGAGGTGACCACCAGGGTGTCGGGTAGCGGCTCACCAAGCTCGGCCGTACCGGTCGTCGGTGCCGTGACCTGCGCGAATGAGGGAACGACCACCGTCATCGCGACGGACGAGATCGGCGTGCGAGTGTTCCGGGTGATCGATCCGGATCAGGTCGCGGCTCTCGGCTCACACACCCTCGAGGGCACCTGGCCTGGCCGAGGCGCGCCGGCGCTGCTCGCGATCGCATATCCGAAGGAGCACGACGAGGTGTGACGTCGGAGGGGCGGAATATCTCCGAAGGCGGTACTGTTGAAGCCGTCGACGGTGTCGGACATACCCCGGGTACCACATTAAAATTGTCGCCGAGTGCGACCACTTGCCGAGAGGCGATATGACGGCACCGTCGCAGAGGCCGCCGGCACCTTCAGGTGTCGGCGGCTTTCTTATGCCGTGATCCTTACCCGACAGTCTCGAATCCGGCCAGCATCTGCTCGAGGGCGGCCTGGTCGGGCCCGACGAAGGGATCCGACTTCGGTGCCTCGGCGAGCATGTCCAGAAACTCGGCGGTGCGTCCGTCCGCCGGTGGGAGGTGGGTGCTGAGGATCCAGCGGGGATCGAGCGAGCGCAGCGCGGCGACGGTGTTCAGGAACTTCGTCTCGTCCACCAGGTGCACCCAGGGGCTGTCGACGGTGGCCCACACGTGCTGCGCGGCACGGACGGCGCCGGGTGTGGAGTACCCGACGTCGTCGGCGGTGGCGAGTTCGGCGGTCTCCATCGGCGCCCCGAAGCAATCCGACGAGAAGTAGGCTTCGCTGCGGTCGTCGTAGAAGCCGACCGTGCTGGGATTGTCGAACAGCGGCGGACGCAGCGCCGTCAGTGTCCGATCGCCGACGTCGAGGGATTGACCCGGATTGAGCAGGTAGACCCGGTCCATCGGGACGGGCCGTGCGCACGACATGATGCCGACGCCCGTGAACGTCGTGATCAGGCGGGCGCGTGGCGCCGCGTCGAGCAGATCGAAGAGCGCGCCGGTGTGATCGCGGTCCGGATGTGTCAGCCAGATCCACTCGACGTCCGCCGGGTCGAGCGCCGATCCGAGGGCGTCCATGAAACCGCGTTCGGGCAGGGTCAGTCCGGTGTCGACGACGACGGGTTCGGCGGCGTGAAGCACGTAGGCGTTCACCGGTAGGTGCCCGATCCCCGGTACTTCCAGTTCGTCGCCGAGTACCGTGATGTCGCGTCGGATTCTGTTGATACGCATGGGATCGCCTTTCGCTCGTCGTGACCGTCACGAACTGGACATCCCTGACGCTAGGAGCGATGGAACGCGCGCACCATTCCACAATTCTGGTATTTCCGGAGGCCGATCCCCGCTCGTAGGATTGACTGGTGAGCGTGGATTCCGCGCAGTGCGCGGCAGACAAGATCGCACGACTGTGCGCCGCCCCACGCGGTCTGGTCTCGCTGTGGCAGGCCGCGTCGGACGTCGTCGCCGCTGTCGTCCCGTACTACTGGACGCCGTGCTGGTTCACCCTCGACCCCGTGTCCTTGCTGATGACCAGTCACTATCACCCCGGCATGGACGAGTTTCCGGTGGAATGGCTGGCCGCCGAGTACTACGAGGACGACGTTCAATCCGTCCCCGACGTAATGCGTTCCATCGAAGGGATTTCCACGCTGCACGAGGCCTCGAACGGTGATCCGTCGAGAAGTCCGCGCTGGCTCCGGAACCGGACGCTCGGTGGCGACCAGGAGCTGATCGTGCGGCTGCGCACCCACTCGGGAGAAACATGGGGAGCGCTGTCGCTCTATCGCAACGAGGGGATGCCGGTGTTCTCCGAAACCGAGAAGTCGTTCGTGAAGGAGATTGCGCCGGCTCTCGCGGGCGGTGCCCGCCGTGCACTGCTCTTCGGGCAGGCCGAGGAACCGGAGTATGCCGATTCGCCGGGTCTGCTCGTCCTCGACGAGAACTGGAACATCGAATCCGCGACGCCAGGGGTCGACCGGTGGATGCTGGATCTGCCGGGCGGGGACTGGGATCGCGGTCGGTTACCGGCCGCGGTGATCACTCTCGCCGGTCGTGTGCTGCGCGGTGTGGAAGACCGCGACCGGCTGGGCGACGTGGCCATCTCGCGGGTGCTGTCGCGGTCGGGAGCGTGGGTGGTGCTGCACGGCGCCTGCCTGACGTCGACGGGGCGGCGGCGTATCGCGGTGATCGTCGAGCCGGCTCATCCGAGTCGTCTGTATCCGCTGCTGATGTCTGCGTACGGGCTGACCGAGCGTGAGAAGGAAGTCACGTCGATGGTGTTGCAAGGGGCGTCGACGTCGCAGATCTCCGCCGAGCTGTCCGTGTCGGCGTACACCGTGCAGCAACACCTGAAGAGCATCTTCGACAAGACCGGCGTGCACAGTCGGCGAGACCTGGTCGGGAAGGTGTTCTTTCACCACTACGAACCGCGGTTCCGCGACAACGAGAAGCGGACCCTCGCAGGCCGGCCTGTCCGAGGTGGTCCCTGGCCGACGCAGACCGTGCCCCGGTAGACCGGTTCTACCGGCAACCGGGGCACGGTCCTGATCGGGCGGCGGTCAGGGGCCGGAGCCTACTGTTCCTTCTTCAGGCGGGCGGCCAGCATCGCCTTACCCAGGTCGCCACCCTTCCGGCTGACGGCTTGGGCGCGGCGGAAGAAGTCGGCCAACTCGGCGTCGCCGTCCATGTCGGCGTCCGAGATGTAGCCCTCGAGACGCAGGGCGTTGCTCAGTGACGCTTCGACGAACCAAATCAGGTTGTAGTCCTTGTCCCGAACACCGGTCACCGAACCTGCGTCTTGTTCACTCATCAGTGCGTCCTTCCCGAGAAACGGCCGACTGTCTTGTGGTTCCTGCCTACCCGTGTGGTTGCGTCGTAAACGTGAGGCGCGCCGGGCTCAGGCGAATACCCAGTTCATCAGGACGACGTACAGCCCGGTCCCGACGACGATCGAGAGCACCGCATTTTTGCGCCACAGGTGCACCCCCGCCGTCGCCCCCACTGCGATCAGTTCGGGGATCCCGTGCGACGGGGCGGTGACCGAGACGTTCTTCAGGGAGTACGCCACCAGGATCAGCATGATCCCGGCCGGCATGTAGACACCCAGATGGCCGACGAGTGCAGACGAGCGCAACGGCATGACGATCGCGAAGGGGACCGCGCGCAGAGCGAACGTGACGATCGCCATGATCGCGATGGCCGAGAGGATGTAACCGGCGTCAGGCATCGGTGCGCACCTTTCGCCGGGTGAAGAAGTAGCGGATGACGAGCAGGCTCACGAAGGCGAACATCGCTATCGGCAGCATGTGTTCGGGGTCGACGAGTCGCGCGATCAGCGCGCACATCACCGCCATCGAGGGAACCGCGAAACCGCTCTGGGCCCGGATGGCCTCGATGGACAGCACGACGAACAGCGCGGTCAGCGCGAAGTCGAGACCGACGATGTTCTCCGGGATCCATTGCGCCGCGGTCGCTCCGAGCATCGCTCCACCGATCCAGTACGAGTGGAGATACAACTGCGAGTACACGATGACCCGACCGGACATCGACTTCCGATCGCCGGTGACCGTCATGGCGTAGGCCTCGTCGGTCAGCGCGAACATGCTGTAGAAGCGGGCGAGCCGGCCCTTGACTCGGTCGAGGGGAAAGCTCAAGGCGTAGAACATGTGCCGGAAGTTCACCAGCAATGCGGTCAGCGCGATGTACGGGAGCGGCGTCATCGCGGCCACCATGCCGACCGCGATGAATTCGAGGGAACCGGCGTAGATCAGCGAGGTGAAGACCATCGCCCACCACGGGTTGAGGCCCTGCTGGACGACGAGCACCCCGAGGGCGATGCCCAGCGGAACCAGCCCGATTCCGACGGGGAGGGACGCCTGCAGGGCGCGACGCCACTCCGGGGGCTGCCGGGGGTCGGGGTCGACGACTGCGGTCGTCGAGAGGGTTGCTGGATCGATCACCACGCAAATCTATAGCAACTATCCCGGTGCACGATTGCGAGCAAATGCCCATTCTCCGCACTCTGCGCAATAGTAGTTCAATGGATGACATCGATCACGCAATTCTGGACCACCTGCGGAACGACTCCAGTCTGACCAACACGGAATTGGCGGATCTCGTGGGTCTGACCCCTTCCCCGTGCCTGCGCCGGGTCAAGAAGCTCGAGGCGGACGGAGTCATCACCGGTTACCGCGCCATCGTCAGCCAGGAAGCGCTCGATCGGGGTTTCCAGGTGATCGTCACCGCCGAGATCGGTGTGAACGATCAGGCGACCATCGAACAGTTCGAGTCCCGGGTCGCCGCCTTCGACGAGGTGATCGAATGCCGGAGGCTGTTCGGGATCCCCGACTACTTCATCCGGGTAGCGGTCCGCGACCTCGCGACGTACGAGAACTTCATGGCCACCAAGCTCAGCGGGCTCCCGGCGGTCTCGCGGGTCACCTCGTTGATCACGATGAAGACCATCAAGAGCGCCGACTGAGTCAGCGGTGTGCCGCGACCTCTCGGTAGAACTCGAGATGTTTCTGCGCGACGTCGTCCCATCGATGTGAGCGAGCGAAGGCGCGCCCCTCGTCGAGGGAGGAATCGTCGGCGGGTTCTGTCAGGGCACGTGCCATCTCTTCGTGGGTGGACGCGTACCGGACCGTCCCCCGAAAGACCTCCCGGAGGACCGGCAGGTCGCGTGCGACGACGGGAACGCCCGCCGCCAGGGCTTCCATCGCGGCCAGCCCGAATCCTTCCTTGGTGGAGAGGAAGGCGAACGAGTGCGCCTGGGCCACCAGCGAGGGGAGTTCGGCGTCGTCGATCGTTCCGAGGATGGTCGGTGTCACACCCAGCTCCGCGGCCCGTCGGTCGAACTCGTCCCGGTACCCACGGTAGTCGAACAGGGTCTCGCCGCCCGCGAACACCAGCCGCAGGTCCGGTCGCTCCTTCATGAGCAGTGCGTACGCCTCCACGAGGTCGATGCTGCCCTTGCGCGGCTCGATACCGCCGACCGCCAGCACATAGTCGCCCAATTCGCCGGCCCACCTGCCGCGGCGCTCGGTGTCCTCGCGGGCTTCCTCGAACCGGGCGGCGTCCACACCGTTCGGAATGACGGCGCAATCGAGACCCCACCCGAGGGAGACCTCTCCGGCGACGGCGGCGGAGACGCAGATCCGCGCGTACGGATCCACGATCGCGCGCTCGTGGCAGGCGGCGAGCGCGGGCGTCGTGAACTGGTCGAGATGGTGGATGGTTCGCACGCACCGCCCGACGGCGTTGGCACTGATGCAGTCCTGCGCGTGAATGATGTCGTAGGCCTCCGGTGTGAAGGCGGCACGCATCGTCTCGATGGATCGGAGGATCCGCTCACCGACGGTCTCGTCGTCGACGTGTGCGAAGGGCACCACCCGCACGGCGACCGTCGGGTCGACCGGACGGAAGAAGGCGGCGTCGCCGTGCCTGCCCAGGGTCCAGACCGTCACGTCCGCGCCCTGCCGTGCGAGGGCCTCGGCCAACGCCAGCGTGTGCACGACTCCCCCGCGCGGTTTGGTCGAATAGGTCAGAAGCGCGATCCGCACGTCAGTGTTCTCCTCGGTCCAGCAATCTCCGATAGGTGTCGATGCGGCGTTCCTCCAGGTGCCGCAGCACCTTCCTGGCCCGGTCCACCTCGTAGTCGACGTCGAGTTCGGCGACGGCGAGGCCGCCCTTCGTCCCCGTTCGCGCGAGCACGTCGCCGCCCGGGCCCACCACCTTGGCCTGACCGAGGAATCGCAGTCCACCCTGGATTCCGGTCTGGTTGGACGACACGAGGACCACCTGGTTCTCGGCGGCCCGTGCCGAGTCGTAGAGGTCGAACAGGCGTGATTGCCTGTCCTGCGTCATGCGCGCCGCCCGGTCCGTGATGCTGGCCGGCCACGCGGACAACGCGGCGATGATCCGCGCGCCGTCGAGCGCGAGGGTGCGGGCGGATTCCGGGAACGTCTTGTCGTAGTCGATCAGCATCCCGATCCGGCCCACCGGTGTGTCGAAGGCGGTGAAAGAGTCACCCGCGGCGTACGCCAGGGATTCCCCGGCCGGCTGATGCACCTTGCGGTGACTGCCCAGCACTCCGTCGCCGGTCACGCAGGTGGCGGCGTTGTATCGCACCCCGTCGCACAGTTCCGTGTACCCGATGCAGACCGTCATGCGGCCCGCCATCTTCGCGACGGCATGCAGCTCCGGGCTGTCCGCGGCGAGCGCGGGCGGGAGCTCCTCCGTGTCCGGCCGCCGGAGATCCGAGATGTAGCCGCCGAGGCAGGCGTCGGGCAGGACGAGCAGGTCCACCCCGTCGTTCGTCGCACTCTCGATCAGCGCCTGCAACTTCAGGAGCGCGCGATCGATGTCGCGGCCGAAGTGCCCCGCCAACGCTGCCAACCGTGTCGTCACCATAGGCGTCAGGCTAGTGTCGCCGTCGCCGGCAACACACCCGCCTCCAGTTCGATGCGATCCGCCAGATACTCCGCGTCCCGCGCCACTCCCGCGAACCGTCCCGAACCCCACGTGTGCTGCCATGGAAGGCCGAGGAAGTACAGCCCGGGCACCGCGGTGACGCCGCGGTTGTGGGTGGGATGGCCCTCACCGTCGAACACGCCCGCGCGGAGCCACCGGTAGTCGGTCCGGAAACCGATGGACCACACCACCGACGTGATGCCCGACGTCGGCAGGTCCAGCTCCGTGACCTCACGTTCGGGGCGCCAGACCGGCACGTAGCGGTCCTCGTGCGGCGCGTCGATGCCCGCGCGGTCGATGTAGGCGTCGATGGAATTCTTGATGCTCTCACTCACGGTGTCGGCAGCATCCAGCGACGACTCCAGGGTGGGCGCGAACCGCAGGGATCCGTCCACGACGTCGAGCAACCGCCCGTACAGACGCATTCCTGCGAGCGCAAAGGCGCGGAGGTCGATGTCGCGGCCACCGTCCCGGCCGGTGACGTAGTGGTTGGTGTTCTCCCGCTTGCCCAGACCACCCGGGTGATCGGCGATCGAGACGTCGTAGGTGCCCATGTCGTGCAGCCAGGCCACGCAGTCCCGGCCCCGGTAGAACCGCGCGACCCGCGGCGCCCCACCGGTGACGAGGTGGACGGTGCGACCCGCCAGATGAAGATCCTCCGCGATCTGGGCGCCCGACTGGCCGTTGCCGACCACGAGAACCTCGCCCGCGGGCAGGTCGCCGGCGCTCCGGTACTGCGACGAGTGCAATTGGGTGATGTCGGCGGGCAGCCGTTCGGCGAACCGGGGCACGACCGGAGTGTGGTACCCGCCGACCGCGACCACGACGTGGTCGGCGTGCATCGAGCCGTCCGTCGTGTCCACGTCGAACCCTCCGGAACCCGACTGCCGCACCGCGACCACCGTGACCCTCTCGCGCACAGGAGGATCGAAGGTATCGGCGTACCCGCGCACGAACTGGTAGGTCTGCTCGCGGTTCATGAACCCGTCGGGATCGCCGCCCGAGTAGCTGTATCCCGGCAGGCTGCACTGCCAGTTCGGGGTGACGAGAGTGAAGCTGTCCCAGCGACTGTCGCGCCACTCGTGTGCGATCGACTCTCGTTCGAGCACCACGTGGTCGATTCCACGCTGCACCAGATGCCAGCTGATCGACAGGCCCGCCTGGCCGCCGCCGATCACGACGACTGTGTGTTGTTCGGTCATCACGACTCTCCGGGGAGGGAAGCCGGGTTCATCTCGAGGACCCGGACGAGGAATTGGGGGTCGAGGGTGCGGCCGGCGCGTTCGAGTTCCTGCATCTGCTCGGACGCGGACGTGCAGTACATCCCGAACTTGGCGCGGACCCGCTCACTGGCCTCGGTGAGCGCCGTCGTGGTGCGTGTGAGGAAATCGGCGACCGTGTAGTCCTCACCGGCCACCAGGTGGTCGTGCATGACCAGCGACGGCGAGTAGCAGGACTGGGTGCGTCCGTCCGGCCACCGCACCGTGAACGTCATCTCAGGCATCGACGGGCTCCAGTTCGGCTGTCGTGGTGCGGAGGAACGACGGTCGCGCCGTCGCGTCGAGGCGGGTGCCGCTCACCCGGTTGTCCGCGACGACGTCGCCGTACAGTTCCGGCCGGCGGTCCCGGAGGTTGTACATCCCGCCGCTGCGAATCGCGTCCAGTTCGGCCCGCACATCCAGCGTGGCCGAGGCGAGGCCGGGTTCCACGCCTGTGGTGGCGAGGATCTCGCCGCCCGGGCCGACGATCTTCGCGCTGCACACGAACCGGAGCGACCCGAACGTCCCCGCCTGATTCGACGCCACCCAGACCACCTGATTCTCCGTGGCCCGCGCGCGGTCGTAGATGTCGAATCTCTGCTTCCACCGGTCGTCTTCGGGATTCTCGACCCGGTTGGTGCGGGCGGTGGGCCACGCCGACAGCGACGTGATGATCTCCGCGCCGTCGAGTGCGAGCGTCCTCGCGGCCTCGGGAAAGGCCTTGTCGTAACAGATCTGCATGCCCATCCGTCCGACCGGTGTGTCGAACGCTTCGTACTTGTCGCCGGCGCGGTAGCAGAGGTTCTCCCCCAGCGGCTGGTGCACCTTGCGGTACGAGCCGAGTATCCCGTCGCCGTGCAGCGTCACCGCGGCGTTGTACCGGTCGGCGCCGTCGGCTTCGCAGAACCCGAGGGTGATCACCAAGTCGCCGGCCATGTCGGCGACCCGCCGGATCTCGGGCCCGTCCAATTCCAGTGCGGGCGGAAGGCTGCGGAGTCGACGCTGCCGCTGCTCCTCGCTTTCGTCGCCTCCGCCCAGGCTGGGCAGGTAACCGCCCAGGCAGGCCTCCGGAAGCACGAGTAGCGAACTCCCGGCTGCCCGCGCCTGCTCGATCAGTTCACCGATCGTGCGATACGCCTGTTCCATGTCGCGGCCGAACTCTGCTGCCGCAACGGAGATTCCGATGTCAGTCATGCTCTTCCCAATCCTGTGACCGTGGAGTGCACCACGCGTGTCGTTACGCCGTCGGGCCAGCGAAGGCTGACCCCCGGCTCAAATGTCAATTCCCCGCAGACGCCCGAGGTGGCCGGTCCGGCGGGCGCCACCGCGCTACCCCGCCGATCGGCAGTGACCATCGCGAACCCGGGAAAGCACGTCATCCAGTCACCCGCCGTAGTCCCCGGCGGTCGCGGGACCGATGCGACGTCGAGGACGGCGCCCAGTCCACTCGCCTCGGCGAGCATCCCGGTGGTGCCCGCGATCCCCGCCATGCTGATGTCCTTCGCCGCGGCGGGGCGGGTGCGGGCAACGAACGAGGCCATGTCCCGCAGTGCGTCCGACCTGCGATGGGACGTCGAATCCCACTGTTGTCCGGTGTATCCCGGCCGCCATCGTCCGCCGAGATCTGCCGTCAGCGTGAGCTCGTCGCCGACCCGGCCACCACCCGCGGGCACCGGATCCGGGGTGCGTCCGAGCGCCGTCACCGACAGCGCCGCGGGAACACCGAGTTGGGTGTGGCCGCCCAGTACCGGTACGTCCCACGCCGCCGCAGCCCGGCTGAGCCCACGGATCACCTTCGACAGGATCGACGTGTTCGGTGCGCCGACGGAGTCGAGCATTCCGACCGGGACGGCACCCATCGCCGACAGGTCGTTGAGGTTGACGAGGGCGGCGCACCATCCGGCCCACTCCGGATCGCGTTGAACCATGGCGGGCAGGATGGCGTCACACGCCGCGATCAGGTCGCTGCCCGGTACCGGCGCGCCGTCGTCGCCGCGGAACCCGCTGCCGCCGAGCGCATCACCGTGCGTACCGAAGGGCGCCAGGGTGTCGGCCAGACAGGACTTCGTGCTCTGGACCAGACGCTCGAGGCGATCGATCGGCCACGTCATGTGCACGTGCGGGGCGCCCGCCACCGTGACGTCTCCCATCCGCGTCCAGCCCAGGTGCGCGAACATCGTTTCGTTCCGACTCTGTACGGTGGCGTCGAACCGCAGCACACCACGGGATTCGGCGTGAGCGCAGGCGGCGCGCACGAGTGCCTTTCCGATTCCCCTGCTGTTCCGGACGTTTCGACCCACCACCAGGCGGCTTCCCGCCCACCACCCTAGGTCGGTGCCGTCCGTCATCGGTGCGAGGCGAACACCGCCGAGCACCTCGCCCGTGGTGCTGATCGCCACTAGCACCACGGTTCGGGGGTCGTCGTCGACATCGTCCCGGTCGCTGGCGGTGAACAGTCCCTGTTCCACGACGAACGTCTCACGCCGCAGTCGTCGGTACGCCTCGGTCATCACCCGACCGGTGGCGGGTTGCACGAGGAAGCTTCGCTGTGACTCCTGAATCGACGGCCCGGTGAGGACGGCGAAGTCGGAGGGAGTGCTCTCGGCGGTCGGCAGGTCCCACATGTCAGCCTCCGGCGTTCTGAAGGACGCTGCAAGCCCCGCACGCGGCGCAGCCCGCCTTCTGATCGGCGCCGCGCATGCCGCCCGCCTGCAATTCCTTCGCCACCCGCGAGGTGACGTCGGCGAGCAGGGCGGGCGACGGCGCCTGCGCCCCGTCCTCGACGGCCAGCGTGCCCGCGAGCGGCCGGAACGGGACGACGAACGGGTAGACGCCCATGTCGATCAGTTCGGCTGCGCCCGCGACCAATTCGTCTGGATTTTCACCCAGACCGACCAGCAGGTAAGTCGACACCTGATTCCGTCCGAAGACCCGTACCGCCTCCCGCCACGCCGCCCGGTACTCGTCCAGCGGCACCGTCGACTTGCCCGGCATCCAGCGCCGCCGAACCTCCTCGTCCAAGGACTCCACGTGGATGCCGATGGAGTCGGCCCCCGCGTCCCGGAGATCCGTGATGGTCCTGAGATCGCCGGGCGGTTCGCACTGCACCTGGATGGCGAGTTCCGGAGCCACCGCCTTGACGGCCGCGACGCATCGCGCCAGGTGACGGGCACCGCGATCCTTGGCCGCCGACGTGCCCGTGGTCATGATCATCTGGGTGACGCCGTCGAGACGGACTGCGGCTTCGGCGACCTCGGCGAGTTGTTCGGGCTTCTTCACCGCGATGGTCGAGCCGGACTGCAGTGATGCCTCGATCGAGCAGAACCGGCACCGCTGCTGCGGGTCGTATCGAATGCAGGTCTGGACCACGGTCGTGGCGAGGACGTTCGTCCCGTGCAGCCGGGCGATCTTCTCGTAGGAGATGCCGTCGGCGGTGTCCAGGTCGTAGAACCGGGGCCGGCGCACCGGCTCGATCTCCACCCCCATGTCGGTGCCGTTCATCAGCAGGCGGTTTCCGCTGACTTCGTACGGGCTGTCGGACCGGATGGGGATGGCGCCGCCGATCCCGCCGATCAGTACATGACCGTCGTCGCTGGGGCCGGCGCCGGAAGTCCGGGTGACCGGGACGTTCAGTGACCGAATCCCGCGTACTGCTACGTCAACTCGCGTCGAGAGATCGCTCATGGTTCACACCTCAGACCATGTATGTGGAATTGATGATGGCGCCCTTGCGGGAGTAGTGGATGATGGCGTCCTGCACATCGAGGGGATGTGCGGGCACGACGCCCTCGATCAGGTCCTCTTCCCTTCCACCGTGCAACGCGAGACCGAAGCGGCACGCGAAGACGGTCCCACCTTCGGAGATGAACGTCGCGAGTGCGTCGTTGATGTTCTGCTCGCCCGGGAACCCGTTGTCGCCGGTGGTCGGAAATCCGCGTGTCGCAAGGCAGTTGAGGGCGCCGGGGCCGTAGAAGTAGATCGCCGACTCGAACCCCTTGCGCAGTGCGCGGGTTGCCTGCAGGACGGCGACGAAGCTGACGGAGGATTCGTGCGCGATGCCGTGCACCAGCGTGAAGTAGGACTCGCCGTCCTCTGCCTTGTAGTCCGGGAAGATCTTCGTCGACCCGTAGATGTTGCTGCCCTTGGGCAGCGCCGGGTGGGGAATCTCGGCGAGTGACTTCTGGATGTTCTCGGCGATGCTGTTCTCGATGTCGGTCACAGGGGACTCCTGGTTGTTCGTGGGGCGGAGGCGCCCGAAGGGCCTGAACGCGCTGATGAGATGCTGTGGGCGACGGGCCGGGCGTAGACTTCGATGTCCATTCGCTCTGCGTGAGGAGAGTGCGCTGCGCACTCCGTCGACCTGAAACAAGTACACGGTTCGGTGATTTCCGAATGGTCACGCGCGGAACAAGCTCAGGTTTCGTAACCCTCACCGCGGCCCGAATCCGGAAATCCGGTAGTAACACCGACCGTGTGACTCGGCGCACCCATCGGTCGAAAAAAGTAAAGAGTCCTTTACTATGGTGATTCGTACCCCGAATACAGAGAGAGCCATGACCAGCGCTTCGCGCCCCCGAAGACCCAGCCCGCCCCAGAGTGATCACCGCAGTCCCGGACGCAGGGCGCGGGTGAACCCATGGTGACCGTCCTGAGCATCGGCTTCGGCGTCGTCGTCGTATTACTGATCACCGCCCTGACCGGCTACTTCGTCGCCCAGGAATTCGCGTACATGTCGGTCGACCGCTCGCGGCTCAAAGCCCGGGCCGAGGCGGGAGACGCGGGCGCCACGCGCGCCCTCGGCGTCACCCGCCGCACCTCGTTCATGCTCTCCGGCGCGCAGCTGGGCATCACCGTCACCGGCCTGCTCGTCGGTTACGTCGCCGAACCCCTGATCGGGCGCGGCCTCGGTGAGCTCCTCGGCGGCGTCGGCATACCGACCGCGGTCGGGATCGGTGTCGGCGCCGTCCTCGCCGTCCTGTTCTCCACCTTCGTTCAGATGCTGTTCGGTGAGCTGTTCCCGAAGAATCTGGCGATCGCCCGTCCCGAACCGGTGGCGCGACGGCTCGCGTTGTCGACCACGATCTACCTGAAACTCTTCGGCTGGTTGATCTGGCTGTTCGACCAGTCGTCGAACCTGCTGCTGCGCGCGCTGCGGATCGAGCCGGTCCACGACGTCGAGCACTCGGCGACCGTGCGCGACCTCGAACACATCGTCGCCGAATCCCGCGACGCCGGTGAGCTGCCGCGGGAACTGTCGACCCTGCTCGACCGGATCCTCGACTTCCCCACCCGCACCGCCGGGCACGCGATGATTCCGCGCGCCCACGTCGACACCGTCCGGGCCCACGATTCGCTGAGCAGTGTTCTCGAGAAGATGGGCGCCGGCCACACCCGCTACCCCGTGGTCGGCAGTTCCTCCGACGATCTGCGCGGAGTCATCCACCTCCACGACCTTCTCGGCGAGCAGGCCGACGGTACGGCCGCGTCCCGGGCCCGTCCGGCCGTCGTCGTGCCGGCGTCGCTGCCTCTGCCGGACGTGCTGGAACAGCTGACGGCTGCCCGGGACGAAATGGCCCTCGTCGTCGACGAGTACGGCGGCTTCGCGGGTGTCATCACGATCGAGGACCTCGCGGAGGAACTCGTCGGTGAGATCGCCGACGAACACGATCCCGACGGCGACGCATCGGTGACGGGCTCGGAGTCCGACGGCTGGACGATGCCCGGCGATCTGCACATCGACGAGGTGGAGCGCATCCTCGGACACGACCTGCCGTCCGGCGACTTCGAGACGCTCGCGGGTGCCGTCATCGCCGAGTTCGGCGGTCTCCCCGTCGTCGGGGACGCCGTCGCGATCCGATTGAACCCGGATCCGGCCGACCTGATCAACGACGCCGACCCACCCGTCCGCAGCCTCGACGCCGAGGTGCGGGCAGTCGACAAGCACGTCCCGTCCTGGCTGTTCGTGAGGCTCCGCATCGTGGAGAGTGACTCGACCGATGAGTAATCCGTGGGTCGTCGTGCTCGTCACCGTCGGGTTGATCGCGGCCAGCGCGTTCTTCGTGGCGATCGAATTCGCGTTGATCGCTGCCCGTCGCCACCGGCTCGAGGACGCCGCCCCCACCAGCAGGGCGGCCCGCGCGGCTCTGCGCAGCGCATCCGAGTTGTCCGTGTTGCTGGCCGGATCCCAGCTGGGCATTACCGTCTGCACCCTCGCGCTCGGTGCCGTCACGAAGCCGGCCGTGCATCACTGGCTCACCCCGGCCTTCGAGGGGTGGGGCGCCCCGCTGTGGCTGGCGGACGTGCTCGGATTCATCCTCGCCCTGATCATCGTCACGTTCCTGCACCTCGTCGTCGGTGAGATGGCACCGAAGTCGTGGGCGATCGCGCACCCGGAGAAGTCGGCGACCCTGCTGGCGATCCCGATGCGCGGGTTCATGTGGGCCACCCGCCCGCTGCTGCTGGTGCTGAACCGGATGGCGAACTGGTGTCTGCGGAGGTTCGGCGTGGAACCGGTCGACCAGGTGGGGGCCGGGCAGGATCCCGACGCGCTGCGGCACCTCGTCGAGCACTCGGCGACCGTCGGCACGCTCGACGAGCGATACCACGGCCAACTGACCAGCGCCCTGGAACTCCAATCGCTCGCCGTGCGAGACATGGTGCGGCCGAACACCGCCCCGAGCAGCGTCGCCCCGGACGCCACCGCGGCGGCGATCAGGGCGGCCGCGGATCGAAGCGGCCACCTCCGACTGCTCGTGCGCGACGAGGACGGGATCAAGGGTGTGGTGCACGCCCGGGACAGCCTGCGGGCCGGCGCCGCGGTCACGGCCGCCGACCTCATGCGCCCGGTGCTGACCCTCGACGCGGACGCCGCCGTGTACGAGGCACTGCACACCATGCGAGAGACGCGCAGCCATCTCGCGATCGTCACCGACAGCGAGCAACTGATCGGTGTCGTCACCTTGACGGACGTCCTCGCGCGTCTGCGCCCGGCGGCCGGGGCTTCCGCCTGACCCTGTAGCGAACGCCCGCGGCCGGGGTGGGCATCGGAAGCGGTACCCTCGCGGGGTGAATTCACGGTTGGATGTGGTCGCGCGGGTGCGCGGCTCCGTCGTGGGTTCACTGTCCGGCGCGGTCAGCATCGCCGCGCACGGCATCGGTGGAGGCGGAATGCCCCCGAGCGATGGCTCGGTGGTGCTGCTCCTCGCGGCGTGCGCCGCGGTCGGGGCGTCGGTCGCCGCCGTTCGGGTGGCCACCCGTGAATGGTTGTTCGTGCTGTCGGTGCTCGCGGCGGGCCAGTTGATCGGCCACACCACGCTGGCCTTGGCTGCTGATCATTCCCATGGGCTGGGGCTTTCCACCCCGATGATCGCCGCGCACCTCGCCGCGATCGCGGTGGCCGCGGTGCTGGTCCGGTCGGCCGAGCGCGCCTGTCTGAGGGCTTTGGCGGCGTTGTCGCGCATCGTTCTCGCAGTCGTGGCCCCCTTGCAGGTCGATACCGGCACCTGGACTGCGACCCCGGTCTACCGCGCGAAGCTGTCGTTGTGGCTGCTGGTCGCTGCGGGCGCCGGCACCCGCGGACCGCCCGCACTCGTCTAGTCGAATCCTTTTCTCACCGCCTTCCCGGCGCACACGTCAGACGTGTGGTCGCCGGTCCGGCGTGTTCTCACACGGCACCAGCAGACTCCCCGGCGAGTCCCGGTGCCGATCCCTTCCTGAGTCGGCGCATCCCAGACCTCGAGTTGCCCAGCGCACCCCTGATGTGCGCGGCCCCGGGGGCGCTGGGTGCCCGTCTCACCCGATTCGAAGCGAGATCGTCATGTCCATCCCTGAACTCGAACGCGACAAACCCGTCGCGCCCGCCCTGTCCTCGCAGGCGTCGCCGCGCAATTTCCGGCCACTGATCCTGCGCCTGCATTTCTATGCGGGGATCCTCGTGGCCCCGTTCCTGGTGATCGCGGCTGTCAGCGGCGGCCTCTACGCCCTCGCACCGTCGGTCGAGCAGCTGGTCTACCGTGACTACCTGCACGTCGATTCGACCGGCCCGGACCTGCCGATGTCCGAACAGGTGCGGGCCGCGCAGCAGGCTCGCCCGGATCTCGCCGTCGCGGCCGTGCGCCCGGCAACCGAACCGGGTGACACGACGCAGGTGATGTTCACCGATCCCACCCTGGGAGAGTCCGAACGCCGCGCGGTCTTCGTCGACCCCGTCACCGCGCAGTCGGTGGGCGAGCTGGTCGTGTACGGCAGTAGCGGCGCGCTGCCGATGCGGACCTGGATTTCGCAGTTGCACCGGCACCTGCACCTGGGCGAGCCCGGCCGCATCTACAGCGAGCTCGCCGCGTCGTGGCTGTGGGTCATCGCTCTCGGCGGCGTGTACCTGTGGGTGCAGCGCTACCGCACCACCCGGGCCCGGAACGCGGACGGCGCCAGGCTGTGGACGCTCGACCGGTCGAGCCGCGGACGCAACCGCACCCTGAGCTGGCACGGTGTGGTCGGCATCTGGATCGCGGTCGGCCTGGTGTTCCTCTCGGCCACTGGGCTGACGTGGTCGCGGTACGCGGGCGAGAACGTCGGCGAACTCCGCACCGCCCTGAGCTGGACCACCCCCAAGATCGACAAGAAACTGGCTTCGGCGCCCGATGCCGGCGACGCCACATCGGGCGGTCACGACGGACACGGCGCAGGGCACATCCCCGCGTCGGACCCGGGAATCCTCGACAGCACTGTGGGCGAACTCGACACCGTCCTCGACGTGGCTCGGCGGGGCGGTGTCACCGGCGCTGTCGAGGCGACCGTTCCCGCCGACGCAACAACCGCGTTCACCGTCACCCAGACCCGCGAACCGTGGCAGTTCTCGACCGACTCGATCGCGGTCGACGGAGCCACGGGCGCGGTGACGGACGTGTCGCGATTCGGTGACTGGCCGCTCGCAGCGAAGCTGACATCCTGGGGAATCGCCCTGCACATGGGGTTGCTGTTCGGCCTGCTCAACCAGCTGGTCCTGGCGGCCCTCGCGGTAGCGTTGCTGGCCGTGATCGTCCGCGGCTACCTCCTGTGGTGGCGCCGCAGGCCCACCCGCGGCACCACCCGGGCCGTCGGCAGGCCGCCGGTGCGCGGCACCTGGCGCCGAATACACCCGGCCGCGGCCGTGGCCGGGGTCGCCTGCGTCGTCCTCGTCGGCTGGTTCGTTCCGCTGCTCGGCGTCAGCCTCCTCGCGTTCCTGCTCGTCGACGTCGCGATCGGGGCACTGGCCCGCACCCGGGCAGGGTGATCGAGCGGGGCACCCTGCGCCGACGCGGCGGTTACGGTTTGGGAACCGGGTGCCCCTCCGAGGCCTGGACGACGACGACGCCGTTTCCGGTGAGGCACAGCTGATATGCCTCACCGGAACCCCGGCCGATCGCGGCGCCCATCTTCGCGGTCTTGCGGATCGTCGAGTGCAGGCCGGTCGACCACAGGACCGCGCTCTGCATGTCGACGTAGGTGGGGGTGTCCACGTTCAGGACGACGGGGGTGCCGTAGATGGTGACGGCGAGGACTCCGCGGCCGGTGAACGTGGTGTTGAACAGTCCGCCGCTGAGCATGGACGCGCCCTCGACGCGGTTGATGTCCCAGCTCAGGGAACTGTCGAACGCGAGGACGTTGGAACCGCTGACGGTCACCGACTCGTCCTCGAGTTCGAGCAGGAAGATCTCGTCGGCGTCGCGGGCGAGAAACACGTCGCCGCTGCCGGAGACCTTCATCAGCGACATGCCCTCACCGGTGAATGCCTTCTTGAAGAACTTCCCGACGCCGCCGCTGCCCTGGTAGGCGAAGTCGACGTCGCCCTGGTAGGCGACCATCGATCCCTGCCGGGCAAAGAAGTGACCGCTGGTTCCGGCCAAGTCCACCTTGAGCATTCGGGGATTCTGTAGCACGAAGGTGCCCGGTTCACCACTGCGTTCCGCGTTCTTCATCAGGTCGCTGCGCATGACGAAATCCTATCCGTCCCGTCAACGAACCCATTCCGGTCCGGGCCCGTTGGCTTCCTCGAAGATCAGCCACGTCTTCGTCGCCTGCACACCTTCGAGGCTCTGCAACCGTTCGAGGACGACATGACGCAGTGCGCTGTTGTCCGGCGCGCGCACCAGCACGAGAACGTCGAAATCGCCGCCCAGTAGCGAGAAGTGCTCGACAAAGGGAAGTGTCCGGAGCTGGGTGGAGATTCCCCGCCACGAGTCCTGTCTGATCGAGAGGGCGATGAACGCGGAGGAACCGAGTCCGGCCTTGGAGTGCGAGATCCGGGTGGTGAAGCCTTCGATGATCCCCGCCTCCTGCAACCGCTCGATGCGGACGTAGGCGTGCGCGCGGGAGATGTGCGCCTTCTCCGCCAGCGCTCGCATCGAGATGCGGCTGTCGGCGACGAGTTCCTTGATGATGCGTCGGTCGATCGCGTCGAGTTCATACGTGTCCGCTGTGTCGCCCGCCATCTGTCCATCCCTGCTGTGGTCGCTCACCCTCCGGTGAGACATTCTGCTCCCGATGCGCCGATTCTAGACCATTTGTCTCTGATTCCTCCTTGTCGTTGTCGATAGGTTGTTCAGTTGCGAGCATTGACGGACACAATGCATCTGGAGGTAGACGTGACGCTCGTAGAGCCGCCCCTGGCGAGGCCCTATCGGAAGTTCCTTCCCGCCGAGTGCGCGGTGCAGTATCTGGACGCGGCCGGCGAGCTGACCGAGAGCGAGGCCCGGTATCCGAGGCCGAGCGACGACCGTCTGTTGGAGATGTACCGGAATATGGTGCTGGGCAGGCGCTTCGACCAGCAGGCGACGGCGTTGACGAAGCAGGGCCGGCTGGCCGTGTACCCGTCGTCGCGTGGTCAGGAGGCCTGCCAGATCGCGGCGGCGATGAGCCTGCAACCCAACGACTGGATGTTCCCCACGTACCGCGACTCGGTGGCCCTGGCCGCCCGCGGCATCGATCCGGTCGAGATCCTCAGCATGCTCGCCGGCGACTGGCACTGCGGCTACGACCCCGCCGCCCACCGCAGCGCACCGCAGTGCACCCCGCTGGCCACCCAGTTGCTGCACGCGACCGGTGTGGCCTACGGCGAACACCGCAAGGGAAACGACACCATCGCGCTGGCGTTCTGCGGTGACGGCGCGACCAGTGAGGGCGACTTCCACGAGGCCCTCAACTTCGCCGCCGTGTTCAAGGCCCCGGTCGTGTTTCTGGTGCAGAACAACGGATTCGCGATCAGTGTGCCGCTCGCCCGGCAGAGCGTGGCGCCCACGTTGGCGCACAAGGGGGTCGGCTACGGAATCGGCTCCGAGCAGGTCGACGGCAACGACCCGGTCGCCATGCTCGCCGTGATGGACGAGGCAGCGAAGTTCGTCCGCGCCGGCAACGGCCCGGTCATCGTCGAAGCCCACACCTACCGGATCGACGCGCACACCAACGCCGACGACGCCACCCGCTACCGCGACTCGTCCGAGGTGGAGCAGTGGCTCGGACGCGACCCGCTGGCCCGGCTGGAGAAGTACCTGCGCGGGAAGGGCCTGATCGACGACGCATCGTCGGAGGCCCTCACCGTGGACGCCGAGGCCGCCGCGTCGGTGCTGCGTGCCGGCATGAACGTCGACCGACCCACCGACCCGATGGACCTGTTCCGGTACGTCTTCGCCGAACAGACCCCGCAACTACGAGAGCAGCAAGCGCAGGCGGAAGCCGAACTGGCCGCCGAGTCCGAGGAGAACTGACACCATGCCCGTGCTCACCATGGCCCAGGCCTTGAACACCGCACTGCGTGACGCCCTCGTCGCCGACGAGAACGTCGTCGTCTTCGGCGAGGACGTCGGCACCCTCGGCGGGGTCTTCCGCGTCACCGACGGCCTGACCCGCGACTTCGGCGACGACCGGTGCTTCGACACCCCGCTCGCCGAATCCGGCATCATCGGCTTCGCGATCGGCATGGCGATGTCCGGGTTCAAGCCGGTCGTCGAAATGCAGTTCGACGCGTTCGCCTACCCGGCGTTCGAGCAGATCGTCTCCCACGTCGCGAAGATCCGGAACCGCACGAAAGGGGCGCTGTCCGTGCCGATCGTCATCCGAATCCCGTTCGCGGGCGGCATCGGCGGGGTCGAGCACCACTGCGACTCCAGCGAGGGCTATTACGCCCACACCCCCGGCCTGAAGGTCGTGGCCCCATCCACCGTCGAGGACGCCTACACCCTGCTGCGTGAGGCGATCGACGACCCGGACCCTGTGATCTTCCTCGAGCCGAAACGCCTGTACTTCTCCCGCGCCGACGTCGATCTCGCGGTGGGCGCGCCGATCGGGCAGGCCGCCGTCCGGCGTTCCGGCCGGGACGCGACCATCGTCGCGTACGGGCCGTCGGTGACCGTCGCGCTCGAGTCCGCCGAAGCGGCCGCGGCGGAGGGTCGCGACATCGAGGTGATCGACCTGCGTTCGATCGTGCCGTTCGACGACGAGACAGTCATGGCCTCGGTCCGGAAGACCGGCCGCTGCATCGTCATTCAGGAGGCACAGGGGTTCGCCGGTGTCGGCGCCGAGATCGCCGCCCGCGTCCAGGAACGCTGCTTCCATCACCTGCATGCGCCGGTGCTGCGGGTCAGCGGGTTCGACATCCCATACCCGGCACCGAAACTCGAACGCCTCCACCTGCCGAGCGTCGACCGTGTCCTCGACAGCGTCGACCGACTGCAGTGGAACGACAACGTCGACACCCAGTGGGCGGTGACCGCATGAACGATCAAGTGTTTCTCCTCCCCGACCTCGGAGAAGGACTCACCGAGGCCGACATCGCCGAATGGAAAGTCCGGGTCGGCGACACCGTCACCATCGACCAGGTGGTCGTCGAGGTCGAAACCGCGAAAGCCGCGGTCGAGGTGCCGATTCCCTTCGAGGGCACGGTGATCTCCCTGCACGGCGACGAAGGCTCGACACTGAAGGTCGGCACCCCACTGATCACCGTCAGCGGAACACATGCCACACACGAGCAGTACCGCGAAGAAGAACGAGCCGGCTCTGGCAACGTCTTGATCGGCTACGGCACAAGCGAGGACACCGGGCGGCGTCGGCGGCGGGTCGGCGTGAACCGCGAGGTCACACCGCCGCGGGAACACACCGGTGTTGCGCGACGGGTCATCTCGCCGATCGTCCGCAACCTCGCGCGGCAGAACGATCTGGATCTGTCGCGGCTGTCCGGGAGCGGTCCCGGCGGTGTGATCAACCGCGCCGACGTCGAGCGGGCACTCGCCACGCCACCCGAGACGGCCGACGCCCAGCGGATTCCGATCAAGGGTCTGCGGAAGGCGGTCGCCGACAAGCTGTCGACGAGCCGACGGGAGATCCCCGACGCCACCACCTGGGTGGACGTGGATGCCACCGAACTCTTGCAGGCCCGTCGCACGATCAACGCTGCGCTGCCGGATGCTGAGAACGTCAGCCTGATGGCCCTGCTCGCCCGCCTGGCCCTCGCGGCGCTGAAGCAGTACCCGGAACTGAACTCGACCGTCGACACCGAACGCAACGAGATCGTCCGATACGGTCACGTCCACCTCGGCATCGCGGCGCAAACGCCACGTGGCCTGGTCGTCCCGGTGATCGAGAAAGCCGACTCGCTCACCACTGTCGAACTCGCCCGGCAACTGCGGGACACCACGGCGCTGGCCCGTGAGGGGACGCTCCCGCCGGCACGGTTGACCGGTGGCACATTCACCCTCAACAACTACGGCGTCTTCGGTGTGGACGGCTCGACCCCGATCATCAACCATCCCGAGGCGGCGATCCTCGGTGTCGGCCGCATCATCGACAAGCCGTGGGTGGTGGACGGGCAGTTGGCCGTTCGGAAGGTCACCCAGGTGTCGCTGAGCTTCGATCACCGGGTGTGCGACGGCGGTGTTGCAGGCGGGTTCCTCAGATTGTTCGCCGACTACATCGAGAATCCGATCACCGTGCTGGGGAGGCTGTAGATGACCGACACGCACAGTGACGTCCTGATCCTCGGTGGTGGCTCGGGCGGCTACGCCTGCGCCTTCCGGGCCGCGCAGCTCGGGGTGTCGGTCACGCTGATCGAGGCGGACAAGATCGGCGGAACCTGCCTGCACCGGGGCTGTATCCCGACCAAAGCGCTGCTTCATTCCGCCGAGGTCGCCGACACCGCGCGGACCGGTGCCGCGTTCGGCGTGCGAACGACGTTCGACGGCATCGACATCGAGGCGGTGCACCGGTACAAGAACGGCACGATCGACCGGTTGCACAAGGGGCTGCAGGGCCTGGTCGCCCATCACAAGATCAGCGTCGTGAACGGGTACGGAAAGTATCTCGGAGACAGGACGATCGAGGTGAACGGCACCCGCTACACCGGGACGTCCGTGGTGCTCGCGACCGGCTCCTACGCCCGGACGGTCCCGTCCATCGAGCTCGGTGAGCGCATCGTCACCAGCGACGACGCACTGAACCTCGGGTTCGTCCCGAACAAGGCCATCGTTCTCGGCGGCGGCGTGATCGGAGTCGAGTTCGCCAGTGTCTGGGCGTCGTTCGGCGCGGAGGTAACTGTCGTCGAGGCGCTCCCCCGCCTGGTCGCCGCGGAGGATACGTGGTGTTCGAAGCAACTCGAACGCGCGTTCCGCAAGCGCGGCATCGCCGCCCGCACGGGCGTGACGGTCGCGGCGGCAAAGGAAACCGCGGACGGCGTTCTCGTGGAACTCGAGGACGGCGAAACCCTCGAGGCGGAGATTCTGCTGGTGGCGGTGGGACGCGGTCCGCGCACCGGCGACAGTGGATTCGCCGAACATGGGATCACACTGGACCGGGGGTTCGTCGTCACCGACGAGCGGCTGCGCACCCACGTCGACGGTGTGTATGCCGTCGGGGACATCGTGGCCGGACTTCAACTGGCGCACCGCGGCTTTCAGCAGGGCATTTTCGTTGCAGAGGACATCGCCGGCCTCGATCCCGTTCCCGTGGCCGAGCATCTCGTTCCGCGAGTGACGTACTCGCACCCCGAGGTCGCGTCCGTCGGACTCACCGAGGATGCCGCCCGCGAGCGGTACGGCGACGTCACGTCTGTCGTGTACGACCTCGCAGGAAACGGCAAGAGCCAGATCCTGAAGACCTCGGGTGGAATCAAGGTCGTCCGAGCCGGCGACCCCGGCCCTGTCGTGGGTGTGCACATGGTCGGCGACCGAGTCGGTGAGCTGATCGGTGAGGCCCAACTGGCTGTTGCCTGGGAAGCTCTGCCCACCGACGTCGCGCCATTCATCCATGCGCACCCCACCCAGAACGAAGCGTTGGGCGAAGCGATGCTGGCGTTGTCGGGAAAGCCACTGCACGCGCACGGGTGACCTGTCCCCTGAATCGGGAGCCAATGCGTGTGAGGTGGCGGTCTTTCTCGCCCCCTACTTGTCTGCGGTTCGAACGACGTCCGGGAAATGGTAGGTGCTGTCGAGAATGGACTTGTCGGGAACGTAGGCCCTGATGATGAGCCGGAACTCGTCGTCGGGTGCGGGTAGCCAGTTCGCGCGGGCGTCCGGGTCGGTGGGTTCGTCGTGGCACAGGTGCAGGGTGAGCGTTCCGTCGCCGAAGGTGAGATCGCCGGCGTCGAGGTTGACGGTGCCGAGGTTTACGCGTCCGCCCGGGGCATTGGCGAGCATGAAGGCGTCCTTGTCGTACATCGTCAGGGACCAGAAGCCGCCGCGGCCGCGGTCGACCGGGGGAAGTGCGCCCTCGGCGAACGTCATCGTGTAGTGCTCGCGGCCGTGCAGCAACGCACCGTTGTTGTCGGTGCCCCGGATGAGGTAGACCGCCTCGTGAAAGTCGTTGACGTAGATATAGATCACCGCTGCCAGGGCCCGTCCGAACCAGTCGGTTCCCCACAGGCCACCATTGCGCTGCCGCTGCCATCCGTTACCGGCATCCACCCCGACCTGAACGTATGTCGCCGACTGGTGCAAGGCCACGTCGGCACCGAGCGCGGCGCGGTCGAGCAGTGCGCAGTAGGCGTCGTTGGACCGGTGCAACGCGACCAGGGTGCGTGCTTGATCGGCCATCGGCGTGTCGAGTGCGCCCACGTCGGGGTTGAAGTCGAGCATCCTGCCGAGGTCGATCCAGAAGGTTTCCGGCTTCACCCATTGCGGTCGGCTGGCGTCGGGATCGGCTGCGAGCACGTCGGCGGTGAGTCCGGGCGGAAAGATCGCGTTGCGGGCGTTGGCCTCGTAGCCGAATGAGCGCTGGCCGGGCTGGTTTTCGCTGAGAGGGTACATTCCGATCTGGTCGAGTACCGATCGGGCCTGCCGCTTGGACGCGGCCGAGTGCGCTGCGAAACTGCGCGGGAAGACGCCGGCCACGTTCGTCGGTACTCGGAGGATTTCGAGGAAGCCGTCGGGCTTGTCGCCTGCCCAGGTGGGACCGACGAGCAGGAATTTTCCACCGGGAGTGCCGCCGGCCGATCCCAATTGGTGGACGACGTTGGTCATGACGTCGACGATCTGGATCGTCCAGTAATGCCCGTCGGGCACCTCTGTCGGTGTTTGAATCACCGCGGCGTCGGTGGAGAGGTCGGCGAATCCGGCACCGTAGATCGTGTCGTTGTTGGGGGTGACCACCCATCGTTGCGCCGGGCTCATGTAGTCGATGAGGGCACCGGTGTAGTTCCTGGCTGCGCCGGGCAGGATTCCGAGTTGCAGGCCGGTCTTGCCTTCCATCAGGTCCCACATGTTGGTTCGGCCGAAGGTGTCCACCGCCGGATAGCCCCAGTAGTAGACGACTCGGGCGAGCGCCTCCACGTAGCTTTCGCCGGCAAGTACGGCGGGAACTCCGGCAGATCGCGCCAAACCGGGGTGCGCAGGCGTGAACCCTTGTGCAACGTCCTCGAACGGAATGCCCATGAAACCATGGTGTCCCGCGGCGCTCGCAGCCCCATCACCCGTGCGGGGTGAATCGGGAAGATCGCGCACTCGCCGGCGGTTGATACCGGGTGATCATCGGAAACGACACAGGAGAACGCCATGACTCTTTCAGCGTCCGCGATCACCGAATCCGTCGCCGACCGGCTGGCCCACGAAGCCATCGTGTGGCTGACGACCATCGGTCGCAACGACACGCCGGTTCCGACCCCGGTGTGGTTCAGCTGGTCGGGCACCGAGTTCCTGATCTTCAGCCAACCGGGCACCGCCAAGCTGGCGAACATCGCCAGGAATCCGCAGGTAGCGCTCAATTTCAACAGCAGCCACAGCGGCGGTGACGTGTCGGTGTTCACCGGGAAAGCCCGCGTCGACGCGGACGGTCCGTCGCCGGAGGAGTGGGAGACCTACGTCGAGAAGTACCGCGAGGACATGGCCGGTCTGGACTACACGCCCGAGAAGTTCCGGCAGGACTACTCGACGCTCGTCCGCGTCATCCCGGACCGGTTGCGCAGCTGGTAGCCCCGATTTCTCGGCAGAACGACGGCGACGACGCCCCCGATGCGCCACCATCTGATGCGGAGCAATTTCGCTCCTCACCTATACGGAGGAACTCGCATCATGGACTGGACACTCGAAGTGGTCGTTCTGCCCGTCAGTGACATCGATCGTTCCGTTGCGTTCTACCGCGACAAGCTCGGATTCCATCTCGACCACGACACCACCAACGAGCACATGCACGTCGTTCAGCTGACCCCGGCCGGTTCGGGGTGCTCGATCGTGATCGGTGACCTCCCGTCGCACACGGAGATGTCGGCGGGGTCGATGAGGGGACTGCAGTTGGTGGTCGCCGACGCCGCCGCGGCTCGCCAGGAGTTGCTCGATAGGGGCGTCGAGGTCAGTGAGATCACCGTGTTCGACGAGCGTGACGGGGGAACGTTCTTCGGATTCGCCGATCCCGACGGCAATACGTGGGCGGTCCAGCAGATCAAGGCGCGGGCGGAGAAGCCGCTGATTCCGGTCGAGGCCCGCGGACGGTTCGGGGAGAACGCCTGAGGGTTCGCACGCTCACGTCAGGGGACAGGCGTTGCGGGTGTCCTCGACGAGTTGTTCGGCCAGGGTGAGGGCGGCGGTCAGTTCGTCGGGCGTCGTTCCGAGCCGGCCGAGGACGACGTGGGCACGATAGGTGAAGTCGGTGGGTGCGTTCGGCAGGGCACCGGCGGCGGCAACGGCGCCCTTCTCGTTGGTCAACCAGCGCCGGGCGTGCGCGTGGAGGGCGTGCGCGCACAGGCATACCGCGCGGAACAGGCAGCCCGCCACATACGTCGCATCGGCGCGCGGGATCGCCTTGCGGGCCAGCACGGTGACGAAGTCCGCCTCCCACAGTCGCCGCACCAGGGCTTCGCGCAGCGGGTCCGGGTAGTGCTGCATGTCGGCGTGAAGAGCAGTGATACGTCCGGACGGATCGGCGAGGATCACCGCCGACGCGAGTTCACCCGCGTAGGCGAAGTCCGCGAACCCGAACGGGTGACCGGTCTGGGCGTGGAACCCGTACACACCCTGTTGCGCGTCCCGCCATACCGCGGTCACCCGGTCGAGGTCGCGGTACAGCCAGTCCACCGCCCTGCCGTCGAACGACAGCCACGCCCCGCCGTCGACCCACGGCCCCCACTCACCCGTCCGGGTCGCCGATGCCCCGGCGCCCGCCCACTCCTGCGCGAGGTCGTTCAGCCTGTCGGTGTCGAGGGCCCCGCGGTAGTAGACGCCCAGGTCGTAGTCGGATTCCGCCGTGTGTGTCCCTCGGGCGCGGCTGCCGCCGAGGGTGACGCCGACGACGCCGTCGACGCGGCACAACCGCTCGGCGAGTGGTCGCAACACCAGGTCCTCGAATTCCACACCCCACATCGTCCACCCCGGCCCGGCGCAGCGGATAAGTTCGGTTCATGCTCATCTTGGGAACGACCGTGATCGGGGCACGCGACGTCGGGCGTGCAACCAGGTTCTGGACCGAGGCACTCGGACTGACTGCGCTCCCGCCGGTCGGCGACAACAACTTCACCAACCTGTCCCTGCCCGACGGCCGACTTCTGCTGGCGATCCAGCAGAGCGAACACGACGCGGAACCCGAGCCACGGCTGCACCTCGACCTGCACGCCCGCGACAGCGAGGACCAGGCCGCGGAAATCGAACGACTCGTCGGTCTCGGCGCGCAGCGGGTGCCGTGGGACCGGTACCCCGAGGACTCGGACTTCGTCGTGCTGGAGGACACCGAGGGCAACCGGTTCTGCGTCATCGACAACTCTCGTGCGCCGGAACAATGCCGGCTCGAGATGTCCTGAGGTCGACTCCTCCACTCCGCATCGTCAGCAGCGTCAACCTCTCCCGACGCCTCGGTCAGCACTCAACCCGTTCTGACTCTGCGATCCGGGAAGTCGGCCTCACCGCGCTGATCATTGCTCGAGCATCACCTACTGCAGCACAATGGGCCGCTGCTGAAGGCAGGACACCGACACCGAACCGAATCCCCCGGCGGAGTCGAACATCGTGGCCACCCCGGCCGACAACCCGTCGCTCTCGAACCGCTCCGCGAGCGTCATGCCCACCGCGGTCTCGGTGGGACGGCGGACGATATTCATCGTCAGATCGGCGTTGATGAACGCCAAGCCGTCAGGTCCTGCGTTCGCCACCGCATTGGTGATATCGGCGGCAGCCGCTGCGGCCTGGAACGGCGTCAGGTCTTCGCCTTCGACGATCGGTACCGGGAAGTGCCAGACGCTCTTGGCGTGTGCGTCGCGCGGCACTGCGCCGTCCGTGAGCCAGTCCCCCTCGTGCCGGCGATAGAGGCGTTCGATACCGCCAATCGGCGGAGGCGGCTGCGGGACCTCCGCAATCACGTCGATACCGCTGTGCGGCAACTCTGTTGGACGCAGGAACAGTGCTGTCCCACGGGCCACCGCGGCGCCGTCTTGCATCAGTGTGGCGTCGAGCAGACAGAGCCTGCGGCCTTGGCGCAAGACCGTGGTGGCGACTGAGCACGGTGACTCGCCAGCCGGACGGAACAGATCGAGGGTCCATCTTGCCGGAGACAGGTCGGACCGACCGAGGTCGGCGACTCTGCGTTCCGCCGCTCGGGCCAACACCCCGCTCACCGCCATGCCGCGCAGCATGCGGCTCCCCCATCCTCCAAAGGCACGAGGCAACGGACTCAGAATCTCGCGTTCGGGAGACGCGGGGACGTGGGAATCGACTCGGTAGAACGCAGACAGAGACACGGAAGACCTTTCGTCGGGATGTCGCTCGGCGGAGGTCCGCGTGCCCGGGCTCCGATGGCCTGGGTGGCGCCGACCTGTTCAGGCCGACGCCACCCGCGACGATCTACTGCGAGTACTTGATTCGCCCACTGGATGCGTCGAGGGCTTCCGCAGTCTCTTGGACGAGACGCTCGAGCACCTGGCCGGCCGGCAGGACATCGCGGATGAGACCCGAGCCCTGTCCAGCGGGCAGCGCCTGCTGGTTCTTGAGATCGGCTTCGGCAGCGGCGAATCGCACCGGGCCGATGGCCACGCGCTGCATCGGATAACCGAGCAACTGATCCTCGCGGCCATGCCACACGTCAGTGAAACGGTTTTGCAGCTGGCGCACGTACAGACCGTCGAAGAGCAGCGAACGGATCGTGGTGTCGTGATCGGCCTCCACGATCGACTGCTTGTAATTCGGCCCGACGCTCGACTCCTCGGTGTTGATGAACCGAGTGCCGATCCAGGCGCCCTGCGCGCCCTGGGTCAGCACACCGGCGATCTGCGCGCCGGTCACCAGACCACCGGCAGCAACCACCGGAACGGTGGCGAACTCGAGAACCTCCGACAGCAACGTCACCAGACCGACGTCACCAGTGTGCCCACCGCCCTCGGTACCCTGCACGACGACGATGTCCGTGCCGTTCGCGATCGCGCGCTTCGCATGCGAGGCCCGACCGACCATCGAGATGGTCTTGGCGCCCCAGCTGTGTGCGTGCTGTACCGCCCACTCCGGCGTACCCAGCGCACACGCGATGACCTCGACTCCGTACCGCTCGCAGATCTCCATCTTGCGCTTGGCATCGTCGATACCCATCGCCTGGTCATCGACCGGCTTGACCTCGACGCCCAGCGCTTCGACCTCTGCTTGCAACTCCCTGATGGGATCGGGCAGATCCTCGTGCTTGACCGGCTCCGGCTTCTGGGGTGCACGCGGCGGAAAACCGATGTCCACGCACACCGGCTTGTCGGTCACACTGCGCACGTACTTGATCTCCTCCTCGACCCGCTCGGGCGTCGGCGAGATCGCCGCGATAGTGCCGAGGCCTCCGGCTTTGGAGACGGCCGCGGCCAGTGGACCGAAGGCCACACCGCCCATGCCGGCCTGCAGAATCGGATACTCGATGTTCAGCAGATCGCAGAGATCGGTCTTGAGAATTGCCATTTCGCCTTCTCCTTCATATATGGCGGGTTTCACGCTTGGCTGGTCTTCCGCAGGCTTTGCCGCGGTAAGTCGTTGATGTGATCAGGACGTTGAAAGGTCGCTGCGAGGCCCTGGCCGCCGCCGATACACATGGTCTCGATCGCGTAGCGGCCTGCCCGACGCTCCAACTCGCGGAGCCTGGTCGCCAGGATGCGGACGCCGGCGGCCTCGACAGGATCTCCCACCGAGATGCCCGAGCCGTTGACGTTGCTGCGCTCCTCGAATTCAAGGACCTCATAGCAGCGAAGATTTCTAACGAAACCTTAGATTAAAGTGGAGTGAGACGCAACGGCGTGGGCGACTTAGTCCGCAATCCGGCCCACAGACAAGATCTGGTGCCGGTAGACGAGGAGGATCCCGCACGACCGGTCTCCAGCAATGAGGCCGCTTCATCTACTTCGCCAACACTTTCTCCGACACGATCGCCGGCTACGAGGTCCAGCCGGGTGTGACCTGACGCCGGTTCCCCGCTCCCCGTACGCCGCCCGGTGAGCGGTGCCCCATTCCGCCGACGGCGAGTGGCCGTATCTGGTCTCCTCTCCACCGGCGTCCGATTCGCCGATGGCGCAGCGCGACTACCACCGATCGACCGCTGACCTCGGTGGGCACAGTCCAGAACGACGGCGACGTCGAGAACACGCGGATCCGGCGACTCCGCCTAGACTGGAACGACAATCTAATGCCGTTGCAGAATTCAACGGCAATTACAGGCGTCCGGACGAGCCCGACACGAGGAGTCAGATGACCGCGACCGAGCACGACGACGTCACCGCGGCGCCCATGTCCAAATCGGAGGTGACCCGGGCGCGGATCATCGCCGCCGCGGGCAAGGTCCTCGCCGAGACCGGGTATCAGCACACGAGGTTATCTGCAATCGCAGCGGAGGCCGGCATGCAAACCGGAAGCCTCTACTACCACTTCGACTCCAAGGAGGCGCTGGTCGAGGAGGCGCTGGATGGCGGCGTCCGCGTGGCCCACGAACGAGTGCGACAGTCAGTGGCAGACCTGCCCAACCCAGCCACTGCGGGAGAACGTCTGTTCGCCGCTATTCGCGCGTTCGTGAAGGTGCGGCTCGAGATCGGCAGCATGTCGCCGGCACATATCCGCAGCTACCGGGACCTCCCCCGGGACATGCGTGAACGCTTGCGTCCGGAACTCGAGGCGTTCTCATCCCTATGGGACCAGTTGGTGATCGCAGCTGTCGAGTCCGGCGAGATCCGCAAGGACATCGACCCGTTCGTCCTCCACCTTTTCGTCGTGCACACTTCCGAGCAGATCACCAAATGGCCAGATACGGTCCGGACATCCATCGCCCACACCACCGACGTGATGGTCCGGCTCATGACGAACGGGCTGCAAGGACCAGCGCACACGAAGCGCTAGCAATATCGGTCAGGACGCCGTCGAGTGCCCGCCAACCGCATCCGCCCCAAGCCCACCTCCCAAGCTTCGGGAGGGGCACCGGCGCACGCTGGAGGACACGCGGCGATTGTCGCAGGAGCACACCTTCCGGCAAGGGGGGAAGGATCCTTCCCTGGACGAAACTTCCCCTGTTGAGCCGCTCGCGGCTGTGTAAGGGTCATTATGTGGCCAGCCAGCCGAGATGCTTAAAGCGCCCACTAATTGCACGCTGAGGTCCCTCGAGAACTCGTTTGCACCCTCACCAGGAGATGAAGATGAAAACAGAGGTCAAGTTCCCAAGCAATGGGCTTATGCTCGCTGGGCAGCTTTACACCCCCGATGATGACACCACGAGCGAGCGTCGCCCTGCGATCGTCGTGTCCCACCCCTTTGGTGGTGTGAAGGAACAGACCGCCGGCCTCTACGCCGCCAAGCTGGCGGACGAGGGGTTCGTCGCATTAACCTTCGACGCCTCCTACCAGGGAGAGAGTGAAGGCGAGCCGCGCTTCCTCGAAAACCCCTTTGCCCGTGCCGAGGACGTCAAGAGTGCCGTTACCTATCTGACGACACGCGATGAGGTCGATCCAGAGCGCATCGGTGCTCTCGGCATCTGCGCCTCCGGAGGATACGTCCCGTACGCCGCCCAAACCGAGCACCGCATCAAGGCCGTGGCCACCGTCAGCGGCGCCGACATGGGCGCACTGTTCCGTGAGGGCCTCGGCGGGGGCCAGAGCGAAGACGTCATCCGTGGGATGCTCGACGATGCAGGGATGGACCGTACCGAGGAAGCTCTCGGAAAGGAGCCCCGTTTGCTGCGCGTCGTCCCTGAAACAGAGGAGGAGGCCGAGGGCATGCCCACTCTGTACCGACAGGGCCGCGACTATTACCGCACCCCTCGCGCCCAGCATCCCAACTCGCCGAACTGGTGGGTCGCCCGAAGCGTCGATCAGATCGCTCAGTACTCCTCGTATGACCTCATCCATCTCATTTCACCGCGCCCACTGCTGATGATTGCCGGCACGGAAGCCGATACCGCGTATTTCAGCCGCGAAGCGATCGAAAAGGCGAACGAGCCGAAGGAGTTGTACTGGATCGAAGGTGCCACCCATATCGACCTCTACGACAAGGAGGAATACGTGCCGGAGGTCGTGACGAAGCTGACCGGCTTCTTCCGAGAGAACCTCACGTCCAACTGAGTCAGAGGGACGAAAGCGGACCTACCAGCCTTCGCTCCACGGACGGTAGCCGTACTGTGCAAACAGTACGGCGCCGTGGAATCGGCTCTTGAACTCCCTGACATCGGAAATTGATATGGGTGTCGAACAGTTGGTCGATCGTCTGCTCGGGCTGCAGGCCATCCGCCCGCAACAGGGCCACCGACGTCCGAGGTGCGTGTGGGTTCCAGGGGAGGAATTTGCCCTCCCAGGAATTGAACCGACAAGGAAAAATCGGAAGCTATGAACCCACGACAGATCACGGGTAGCGAGCTGGGCAGATTTCTGCGAGCCCGACGCGCCGAAGTCACCCCCGCCGATGTCGGCCTGCCCAGCACCGACCATCGCCGTGTCCCTGGTCTGCGACGGGAGGAAGTCGCCCAACTCGCCTCGATCAGCACCGATTACTACACCCGCATCGAACAAGGGCGCCTGTCCGGTGCGTCCGCCGCTTCACTGGATGCGATTGCCCAAGCTCTACGTTTGAGCCCGGATCAAACCAGCTACCTCCGTCAGCTGGCCAGGAAGCCCAACATCGCCCGGGGACGCAGATCCGCCGCTCAGCGTGTTCATGCCCAGACCCAAGTTCTATTGGAAAACCTCACCAATGCCCCCGCGCTCGTCCTCGGACGCCACATGCAGGTCCTAGCCTGGAACGCGCTCGCCGCAGCCCTCTATACCGACTTTTCCGCCCTGCCGTCCGCCGACCGCAATATGTTGCGCCTGACCTTTCTCGACCCGCACATCCGGGACCTCTATGTGGACTGGGAAGACAGCGCTCGCGAGTGCGTGGCTTTTATCCGCATGGACACCGCCCACGCGCCCACCGATCCTGATCTCCAGGCGCTGGTCGGGGAGCTGTCCGTCCGCGACAAAGACTTCAGTCGTTGGTGGGTCTCGCATAACGTCGCCCATAAGACCTTCGGCACCAAACGCTTCCGTCATCCGGTAGCCGGCGAGATCACTCTTGATTGGCAGATGCTCACCTGCCCACACGACCCGCAACAATCCATCATGATCATGACCGCACCGCCTCGAAGCCGCTCACATGAGGCTCTCCGTTTCCTTGCTTCCTGGGAAACCGAACAGTCTCACGACATTCAGTCCGACCGACTGGACACGCACGTGCAGAAAGACCAACTCAGCTGACCGGGCTCCTCGTCGTCCCGACGTGCCGGCCCATCGGCTTCCCGATCGAAGGCTCCCCAGCAGGAGGCTGTTGGCCGGCTTCACGGCACCCGTCATGGCGCCTCCTCCCACGGTGCATCGTCCTCGTCGGGAGTCCTGTACAGACCATTCCACAGCGAGAGGGAGTGAAACTGGCGGCCCGGTTCACAGTCGCACGGGCTGGTGGCACGATGCGAGCATGACGGAGCGCGTTCCAGGAAACCTACCGGCTGAGGTCACGAGCTTCGTCGGCCGCCGCCGTGAGCTTGCCGAAGCCGGGCAACTCCTGCGGACCGCCCGCTTACTGACCTTGGCTGGTCCCGGTGGGATCGGTAAAAGCCGCATGGCGCGTCAGATCGCTGTCGAGGCGCGTCGCTCGTTCCCCGATGGCGCGTGGCTGGTCGAGCTGGACGACCTTGCCAACGGTGAGATGGCCCCGTCGGTCATCGGCTCCGCGCTCGGACTGTTCCATACCACGACCTCCCCAGTGACTGACCTTGTCGAGCACTTGCAGGGCAAGCAGCTGCTGCTGATCGTCGACAACTGCGAACACATCATCGACTCGGTCGCCGCGTTGCTCGGCACTCTCCTCGCATCAGTGCCCACACTCCGCATCCTGGCCACGAGCCGACAGGTGCTGGGTGTGGAGGGTGAAGTGGTGCTTCCTGTCCGCCCGCTGTCCACTCCTATGCCCGATCGGCCGATTGCCGCGGGTTCCGATGCCGTCACTCTTTTCGCCGAGCGTGCGACCACGGCGCTTCCCGGTTTCGCGGTCGACGAGGGCAACCGGGAGCTCGTGACAGGGATCTGCCAACGCCTCGACGGCGTTCCACTGGCGATCGAGCTCGCCGCGGCCCGCTTACGGGCCTACTCACTGGAGGACATTCTCCGCAGACTCGACGATTCGCTGCACGTGCTGGTGAGCACACTGCGCACTACCCCGGAGCGGCACCGAACGCTGGAATCGACCCTCGACTGGAGTTACCGCCTGTGCTCGTCGACCGAGCAAATCCTGTGGGCACGGCTGTCGGTGTTCGCGGACGGGTTCACGGTGGGCGCCGCCGAGGAAGTGTGCGCCGGCGGCAGCGTTCCTCGGAACGAGGTCTTCGACCTGATCGCAGGGCTCGTCGACAAGTCGATTGTGACCAGGGACGGCGAAGCCCACGGACGTGACGCACGACTGCAAATGCTCGGGCTTCTTCGTGAGTTCGGTGCCGAGCGGTCGCGTGAGTCCGGCGAGGAGCGCGCTGTGCGGTTGCGTCACCGCGATTACTTCCGTGCTCTCGCGCTCCGGGGTAGCACGGATTACTTCAGCCCACGTGAACTCGAGTGGTCGCGCAGTGTGCGGAGGGAACATGCGAACATTCGTGCCGCCGTGCAGTTTTGCCAAACCGAGTTGCAGGACTTCACGGCGGTTCTCGAGATCGTCTCTCCACTGCAACTCTATCGGGTGGGGGCGAGTTTCGTCGTCGAGGAGTACCGGTGGCTGAGCACAGCACTGGATCTCGACCTCGAACCGAGCGAGATCAGGGCTCGCGCCTTGGCGGCGTGCAGCTATGCCGCATCACTCACGGGCGACGGCGACGAAGGGGAGCGGCGGGCAGTCGAGTCCGAAGCTCTGGCAAAGCAGTTGGGCCTTCAGCAGGTCCTTGCCGACGCTGCCTGCAGCATCGCGAGAGCCAGTTTCTTCCGGGGCGACAGTGCTCGAACGCTCGAACTCGCACGGGAAGCCGCAGCTATTTGCCGGGAGGTGGGCAACGCTGCCGGGGCCTGTGAAGCCCTGTACCGGGCGGCCGTCACAGCCTTCGGGATGAGAGATGACCGAGCATCCGAGTTCGCGGAGGCATCGCTCGCACTGGCGAAAGAGCATGGTTCGCCCTTCCGCACCGCGAGTGGTCTGTGGATTGCCGGGCTCCAGGACTGGTGGAACGGAGACCAGGAACGAGCGACTGCGCGACTACGTGAAGCAGTGAGGCTCTACGATTCGGTCGGCTTCGTCGCCGGAATCGCGATGTGCTGTGAAGGTCTGGCCTGTGCAGCTACGTCTGCAGGTGACTACGAGCGTGCCGCGTGTCTGCGTGGAGCGGCGGACACGACATGGCGCGCCACCGCGGCCCTCTTCGCGAAGGCCGTGGTTCGCAGCCTGAACACCGAACCAGTCGATCAGACGATTCGCCGAGCACTGAGCGAAGCCCGATACCAGGCTGCGTTCAGTCGCGGTGCCGGATTCTCCGACGAGGAGACACTCGAGTACGCGGTCGGTGGACACAGCGAACCGCCTGCGACGCGCGCACCCTCTGAGTCTGTCCGACTCACTCCACGAGAGACCGAGGTTGCCGAGCTTGTTGCGCGCGGAATGAGCAACCGCGACATCGCCGTCAAACTGGTGATCGCACAAAGGACAGCGGAAGGTCACGTCGAACGTATCCTCAACAAGCTCGGCTTCCGCTCACGTGCTCAGATCGCGGCGTGGGTGACCGAGCGGGGCCAGACCCAGAAGTGAGCTCAACCGGGTACAGGTACGTATTCAGGTATTTGCCCCCACGTGATCGGAGTCTCATCGGCGCACGATAGTGCCCATGAGTACCCGACAGCAGCGTCCAAGGGACCTGCAGGAACACCTCCATTCGCGCACGGCCCCCGCCCGGACCACCGCACGGTCTGCTGATCTCGGTGTGCCCGAACGGGTGCGGCAGGGGGATCCGCTGGTGGATCTGCGCATGGCGGACCACCTCATGCCCGGCGACACAGTGGTGATCGGTCAGGCAGCCGCGGAACCTCCGGAACTCGTCGCACGGCTCATCGAGGCGGCGGGTGAGTGTGAGCGACTGACGGCGGTATGCGGCTATTCGCTCAGCGATGCGTGGGGGAAGGTCACCGCCGGTCGGCCGCGGGTTGTCGGATATGCGGCGCACGGTCCCTTGCGGCCGCTGGCGGCCAACGGGCTGATGGACGTCATGCCATGCCACTACAGCCAGCTCGAACAGCACGTCATCAGCGGGCGAATCCCAGCCGATGTCGTCCTGCTGCAGCTACCACCTGCCGACGCGGACGGGTACCACAGTGTGGGACCCTCCGTGGACTACGCGGCTCTCGCAGCGCAGTCGGCCCGGGTGGTTCTCGCGGAGATCAATGAGAACCTGCCGTCGACGCGCGCGCAATGGCGGCTGCACCGCTCGCAGATCACAGCATCGATCACCACCGACCGTCCCGTCGTGGGCACTCCCTCCCGGCCGCCGTCGACGGCCGAGCGGGCTCTGTCCCGCAACGTCGCCTCCGCGATCCCCGACGGTGCGACGATCCAGCTCGGGATCGGCACATTGGCAGACGCGATCGCGACCGAACTCCGTGGCCACCACCGACTCCGGGTGCGCTCCGGCCTGGTCGGCAACTGGCTGCTCGACCTGCACAATGCTGGTGCCCTGGACACCGCGGAAGGAGCCTGCGTGACGGGGATGGCTTTGGGCGACCCAGAACTGTACTCGTTCGTCCACGACTCCGACGCGATCCGGTTCGTGCCGATAAGCGAGCTCCTGTCAGCGACGGCAGTGGCAGAGTGCAACCCCTACGTCGCGGTCAACTCGGCGCTGGAGGTCGATCTCCTCGGCCAGGTCAACTCCGAGGTGATCAAGGGGCGCTACGTCGGTGCCGTGGGCAGCCAGGTAGATACCTTTCGCGCCACCCGTCTTGCGAAGTCCGGTCTTGCCATCGTCGCGATGGCGGCCACGAGTCCGTCCGGGGACACCAGCCAGATCGTCGGCAGGCTCAGTGGTCCGGTGACCTCGCTGCAGAGCGACATCGACCTAGTGGTAACGGAATTCGGCATCGCCGACCTCCGTGCGACAACTCTCCGTGAGCGCGCGGAACGCCTCATCGCGGTTGCTGCACCGGAACACCGCGCAACGTTGCGGGCGAGCTACTCCTCCTGAATCTGAAATCTATTGCTGCGACACTGAAGTCGCGGCAACAATCTCGAAAGGCGAACATCTATGAAGCAGAACGAGCTGGCAGGGAAAGCAGCCTTCATCAGCGGCGGCACGGGCGGCGTGGGGCTCGAGGCCGGCATCCGGCTGGCGCGCGCCGGTGCCAGCGTCACCGTGACCGGTCGCACCCCCGAACGTGCTGAGGACGCACTGGCTCGACTGAAGGCGGTATCCGACGACGTCCACTTCGAGGCCGCCGATTCCGGAGACGCCGGCAGTATCGGCGCGGCCGTCGACCGGGCCGCCGCGCGGAGCGGTGGCGCTCTCGACATCGTCATCAGTGCCGGGGCGGAGGGGCAGCCCGGCGCCAAACCGTTCGCGGAGATGACCCCCGAGGAGATCCAGGCGGCGTTCAACTCGCGCCTGTACCCCCGACTTTTCCCGGTCCACGCCGCCATTCCGGCACTGCGCGTCCGCGGTGGCTCCATCGTCATGCTCTCCACCGACGCCGCACGACACCCGACACCGGGGGAATCGGTGATGGGTGCGGCAGGTGCCGCATACATCCTGATGACCAAAGTGTTCGCCAAGGAGTTCGCCCGCTGGCAGATCCGGGTCAACAGCGTCGCCATGACACTGACGTCGGGCACCCCGTCGTGGGATCGCATCTTCTCCAACAAGAACTTCCAGCAGAAGCTGTTCGCGAAGGCCGCCGAACGATTCCCGCAGGGGCGGCCGCCGACCGTCGACGAGGTCGCCGACGTGGTGACGTTCCTGGTCTCCGACCAAGCCGGACAAATCAACGGCCAGACGGTAAGCGTCAACGGCGGGTTGTCCTTCGGTGGCTGGTGAACTCCGACGACCGAACGTGAACGAATCCGCCCGGCGCAAGGACTCTGACCGCAATCGTCCGTCCCGATCAGGACTGGTTCGAGACCGGCCACGGGGTCCCTGCCACCGAACGACATCATGACAAGGAGCGTGCACAGTGTCGAAGAATGACGACCGAGTGGTCGGCCTGGCCGGCACCGATGACAACCTCCCCTTGACCGGTGTACGGGTTGTAGACCTCTCTCAGGTCGGAGCCGGTCCCTACGGCACCTCCCTGCTCGGCGACCTCGGGGCCGACGTGATCAAGGTCGAACCCCTCGAGGGCGACAGCTTCCGGCATGTCGACAGCGCTTTCGGTGAGGGTGAGAGCGCCTACTTCTTCGGGGTCAATCGCAGCAAGCGATCCATCGCATTGGACCTGAAGAGCGAGCAGGGCTACGAGGTGCTCACCCGCCTGGTCCGCGACGCCGACGTCTTCGTCGTCGCGTTCCGGCCGGACGCCGTCGAGCGGATGGACATCGATTACGACACGCTGAGCAAGCTCAACGACCGCATGATTTACTGCTCGATCACCGCTTTCGGGGAAACCGGGCCCCGCGCCCACCAGCCGGGCATGGACATCCTGGCGCAAGCAATGAGCGGGTTGATGGGCGTCACCGGTGAGGTCGGTGGTGGTCCGGTGAAGGTCGGGGTTCCGATCGCCGACTTCGTCGGATCCTTCCTCCTCGGCTTCGGGGTGTGCGCGGCCCTGCGGTTGCGTGACCGAACCGGTCACGGCGACAAGATCAGCATCAACCTGCTGGACGGCCAGGTGGCTACGTTCGCGAACTACATCACGGTGTATGACAAGACGAGGGTCCCGTTCCGCCCGCAGGGCGGCGGGCATCCGCAACTCGTGCCGTACCAGCCATTCCTCGGTTCCGATCAGAAGTGAACTGTCCTGGGTCGGGTGGAGACTCCTGATTGAACCAGGAGAATGAAATCATGCCAGCACCGAGGAAGTACGACACCGAGACCCGTGAGCG
>NZ_JBHWUE010000023.1:0-111961 GCF_042738615.1 Rhodococcus sp. NPDC059968 | reverse complement strand
CGCCCCAAAGCGTCGCGGTCCACGGTCTCGGCGCGGCCGAAGTTGTGGATCACCTTCGCCGTCGGCGAGCCTGTGTCCGGGTGCCGCTCGTTGTGTGCGAGCTGCAGATACGACACGACCGAGCCGTCTTTGTTCTTCCGCCGCGTCTCCCGCAGGTACATACCTACACAACACCACATCGCATGCGGCTTCACCAGCCGACACGCCGAAAGTCGTGTGCCTACAGATTTTCGCGTTCCACCCACCCTGCACCGCTCTGACCTGCACCTTCATTCCACGGCATGCACGAAAATGCCTACGAACTGCGGAAGTCCGGTCATACGCAGGTGGGGGCTGTCGACCGCCTGGACGAGAGCGAGAGTGTCGGCCGCGGACGCGAATGGGGTACCGGGATGATCGACGGCGAGGTTGAGATTCTCGAGTGTGAACACCCGCCCCGCCTGTTCACCGAGTTCGGCGACCTTCCGCAGAGTGTCGGCGGCGGTGAGCCACATTGTGGGCGTGACCGTTTCGACCGGCCGGACGGGTAGTCCCCGGTTGTCGAGTCCGGTTCCGTGCAGATTCAGCCGCGGGCAGTCGAGCCGTTTCGCGACGTCGAGGGACTGGAGCGCCGTGGTGAGCAGGGCCTCGATGCCGTCGGGTTCGGTGAGGTTACCCTCCAGATAACCGGTCATCGAGGAGAATTCGGCGCCGCTGGCGGCGAGAGCGTCGATGTCCTTGGTGGACCAGTCCCAGATCTCGACCTGGAGTCCGCGCTCGGCGATGCGGTGTACGCGGTCCAGGAACGGCAGGTCGAGGTAGAGCATTTCGGCGCTGGCGGCGAGCGCGTACGTGGCCATCGGTGTCACGCGTCCAGGTCGACGGCGGAGCCGGTCTCGACGCTGCGGATGGCGGCGAGTGCGATCGACAGCGCGGTGCGGGCGTCCTGGCCTGTGACGACGGCCGGTGTGTGGGTGCGGATCGCGTCGACGAAGGCGGTCAGTTCCCCCACGTACGCGGAGTGCAGGAGGTCGGTGTCGCGGCGCGCGGTGTCGGCGTGCAGTCCGTCGGGACCGTAGTAGGTCATGTCGGTGCTGAGCCCACTGCCTGCGGTGACCATGCCGCCGGAGCCGAATACCTCGGCGCGCACGTCGTATCCGTACAGCGCGCTGAAGCTCGCCTCCGCCGTGGCGATGGCACCGTTGTCGAATTGGACGGTCACCACCGCGGTGTCGAGATGACCGGCGTTCTTGGCGTCCGGTCGCACCAGGGCGTCCGCGACCGCGTGCACCCGCACCGGTCGTGCGCCGGGGTTGAGGAAGCAGAGGGTGTCGAAGTCGTGGATGAGCGTCTCGAGGAAGATCGTCCACTGCGGAACGCGTGCCGGATCGGCGGTATAGGGGCCGGGATCGCGGGTCAGCGAACGCAGCAGCTGCGGGGTTCCGACCTTCTGCGCGTCGATCGCGGCGCGGGCGGCGGCGAATCCGGGAGCGAATCGGCGATTGAATCCGACCTGCAGGACGATGCCGGCGTCGGCGGCCGCCGCGATGGCGCGGTCGGCGTCGGCGAGGGTCACTGCCATCGGCTTCTCGACGAACACGTGCTTGCCGGCGGCCGCGGCCGCGACGACCAGGTCCGTGTGACTCCGCGCGGGGGCGGTGATCAGCACCGCATCGACGTCGTCGCTGGTGAGGACGTCGTCGACGGAAGTGGTGGCGAGCGGCGCTCCCAGCGTGGTGGCGAGACGCTGCGCGGACTCGCCGACGGGGTCGCTGACCGCGACGAGCGACGCCCCGGGGACCAGGCGGGCCACGATCTCCGCGTGATTCGAGCCGATGCGTCCGGCACCGATCGTCGCGATGCGTACCGGGTGGGGAGCGGGCGCCGCCGAGTGGACGGTTGCGGCTTCGGTGAGTGACATGGGTGTGCTCCAGTGCAGTGGAAGGGTGGAGGCCGAGGCGAACTAGTACGTTCTAGTTCAAGACCGTAGAACTCATGCGATCATTGGTCAAGAGCAGCTTCGAGCGGAACAGCGCGGGGCCCGGAGGACAGGAGCCGTGCACGTGGTCGAACCGGTGGCGGGATCGACCGGTGGCGCTCGTCCGACGATGGGCGACGTCGCACGCACGGCAGGGGTCTCCACCGCGCTCGTCTCGATCGTGATGCGGGGCGTCCCCGGCGCGAGCGAGGCCACTCGCCGGCGGGTGCTCGAGATCGCCGACGAGATGGGCTACGTGCCGGACCGTCGCGCACAGAAACTGCGCCAGGCCAGTTCCCGGTTGCTCGGCGTCGTGTTCGAACTGCAGCAGCCGTTCCACGGCGATCTCGTCGAACAGATCTACGCGGCGGCCACCCGCCGGGGTTACGACGTGATGCTCAGCGCGGTCGCCCCGAGCCGTGCCGAGCAGGTCGCCGTCCAGGCGCTGATGCGGGAGCGCTGCGAGGCGGCGATCCTCCTGGGCTCCCGATTCGACGCCGACGCGCTCGGCGCGCTGGCCGACCGCGTGCCCTCCCTCGTCGTGGCACGCGCAAGCGGCCTGCCCGGTGTCGGTGCCGTGCGGGGCGACGACGTCGCCGGCATCACCCTGGCCGTCGACCACCTCACCGAACTCGGGCACCGGAACATCGCCCATATCGATGGCGCCGACGCGCCCGGCGGCGCCGACCGGCGGGCCGGGTTCCTGGCTGCGATGGACCGGCACGGACTGTCGGCTTCGGCAACGGTCGTGGCCGGCGGTACAACGGAAACTGAAGGTGCACAAGGCATGCACGAACTTCTGGGGATGCCTGCTCCCCCGACCGCCGTCGTCGCCTTCAACGACCGGTGCGCCACCGGCGTGCTCGACCTACTGGTCCGCCGGGGCCGGGACGTGCCCGCGGACGTTTCCGTCGTGGGCTACGACGACTCCCGCCTGGCGAGGATTCCGCACGTGCAGATGACGACGATCTCGCAGGACGCCACGCACATGGCCGAAGCCGCCGTCGACGGAGCGCTGGCTCAGATCGCCGGCAACAAGGCAGTCGACCTCGTGCTCGCGCCGCACCTCGTCCGCCGCGCGACCACCGGCCCTGTCGCACTCCGCGACTAGATCCTCTGCCCGATGCTAGGACGACGACCACACACCGAGTTCGTTGCCGCTCGGGTCGGTGAAGTGGAAGCGGCGCCCGCCGGGAAAGTCGTAGGGGCCGTTGACGACGGTGCCGCCCGCCGCCCGCACCGCATCCACCGACGCGTCGAGATCCACCGAGTACAGCAGCACCAACGGTCCGCCTGCCGGCTTCCGGTCCGGCACCTGCAGCAGGCCTCCGACCTCCTCCCCGTCCGCACCGACGATGCCCGCGTACTGCGGGCCGTAGGCATTGAACTCCCAGCCGAATGCCGAGCGGTAGAACGCTTCCGCGTCTGCGAGGTCCGTGACCGACAACTCCACGTAGTTCAGTCGATGGTGATCTGCGCGAGAAGGTGACATGCCGGAACTCTAGCCGCAATCAGCTCCTCGATCGGGGGTTCTTTCGGCGAGAAGCATGTTCACGAAACCGCGGGTGCTCGCCGTCTGGGGTCGGCCGGCGACCTGAACCAGCGAGATGGTGCGTTCGACCGTCGGCTGCAGCGGTATGTGGACGAGACCGGCGAACGAGATCATGGGAAGCACGAGTTCGGGCACCGCGGTGACACCGAGCCCGGCCGCCGCCAATCCTGCTACCGCGCCGATGTTCTGCGCCTGCATGACAGGTCCGAGTTCGATGCGTGCGTCCTCGACGGCCCGGCGGACGGGCGCCGCGATGCTGCTCTCGGGTCCGAACGCGATGAACGGTTGCCCGGCGAGATCCGACCATCGGAGTACCGGCCGATCGGCGAAGGGATGTGTCGGCGCGACGGCGCAATAGAAGGAGTCGCTCGTCAGGACGTCCTGCTGCAGGCCGGGCAGAATCCCTGAGGTGGTGACCAGGGCGAGGTCGACCGTGCCCGAGTACACGGCGTCGAGAACCTCCTGACGCAGTCCGTCCCGGATCTGCAGCCGCACGTCGGGGTGGCGCTCGCGGAAGTTCACCACGTAGGGAGGAAGGAACGTGGCCGCGAGCGACGGCAGGCACGCCACCGTCACGATTCCGCGGTCGCCGGTGACGAATCGTTCGATCTGCGTGAGCCCGTCGTCGAAGTCGTGGAGCATCCGCCGGGCGTGCTCGATGATCTCGTGCCCGTGCGTGGTCAGCTCGACCCGGCGGGTGGTGCGTTCGAACAGCGTGACGTCGAGTCTGCGCTCGGCCTCGGCGACCGAGCGGCTCAGCGAGGACTGAGACACGTCGAGTGCGTGGGCCGCCGAGGTGAAGCTCGCATAGTCGGCGATGGCGACGATGCTCCTCAGGTGAGAAATCCCGAGATTGATGCTCATGCGCATCAGTATGGCCGGTATTCATGCGCTGGGCTGCCGTACCCCTCGCCAAGCTGCATCTACGCATTCATGCGTTGAACTCATAAATCGATCATTCATTGATATTTGACGCGCAATTGTGAGGCGCGCGACACTGAGACTCCATTTCGAAGGAGGTCACATGGTTGCCGCGCTCGGGTTCGCCACGATCGCTTGTTTCCTGGCGCTAGCGTTCAGCCGACGAGTTTCGGTGCTCGTCGCGCTGATCCTCGTCCCCGTCGCATTCGCGATCGTGGGCGGATGGGCACCCGACCTCGGGGAGATGGTGGGCGACGGTCTGCTGAAGGTCGCGCCCGTCGCCATCATGATCGCCTTCGCGGTCCTGTATTTCAGTCTGATGGTCGACGTGGGACTGTTCGACCCGGCGATCCGCCGGATCGTCCGGTGGGCAGGTGGCAATCCCACCAAGATCGCCGTCGGAACCGCGGTGCTGACCCTGCTCGTCGCGCTCGACGGCGACGGAACCTCGACCTTCCTGATCACCATCTCGGCGTTGCTGCCCATCTACCAGAGACTCGGGATGCGCCCGGTCGTCCTGACCGGCATCGTCTGCCTGGCCGCGGGACTGATGAACATGATTCCGTGGGGCGGCCCGACCGTCCGCGCCATGGCCGCGCTCGACCTGACCAGCGCCGACATTTTCACGCCGGTCCTGCCCGCGATGGGGGCCGGGGTCCTGTGGGTCCTGTTCGCCGCCTACATGATCGGCCGCACCGAACGAAAGCGGCTCGGCGTCACCGAACTGGCGTCTCCCGGCGCCGGTGGTCCCGGCACGCCGCACGTCTCCGACGCGCCGGTGCGCACTGGCCGCCAACGGGCGGTGATGGCGTTCAATACGGTGCTCACCCTCGTTCTGATCGTGATCCTGCTGTTCCAGCTCGTGCCGCTGGAGGTGGCATTCGCCATCGCATTCGCACTTGCACTCGCCGTCAACCGCCCGAAATGGGACGACCAGCAGGCCCTGTTCGCGAAGCACGGCGGCAACGTCACCATGGTGGTGGCGATGATCCTCGCGGCGGGCGTGCTCACCGGAATCCTCAACGGCACGGGAATGATCACCGCGATGGCGCAGACCTTCGTCTCCTGGATTCCGCAGTCCGCCGGCTCCCTGATACCCGTCATCACCGCGGTCACGTCGATGCCGCTCAGTCTGGTCTTCACCCCGGACGCGTACTACTTCGGCGTCGTCCCGGTGCTCGCGGAAACCACCGCATCGTTCGGAGGCGACCCCGCGGAGATCGGCCGCGCCGCCATCCTCGGCCAGATGACCACCGGATTCCCGCTCAGCCCGCTGACCGCCGCGACGTTCATCCTGATCGGACTGAGCAAGGTGGACCTCGGCAAGCACCAGCGGTTCATCTTCGGCTGGGCCTTCGGGACCACCATCGTGATGACCGTCGTGGCCCTGCTCACCGGGGCCATCTCGTTGTAGTCGTCCACGACACCGCCGCACGCCGGCCCACCCACCACACATCGAACGAGCAAAGGACTTCGAGCCCGTGACACCATCGAGCACCCGCGGCAGCGCCTCGCGGAGCGTGCGACTCGGCGCAGGATCCGGGTTCTCCGGGGATCGCATCGACCCCGCCGAGAAACTCGCCCGGCACGCCGACCTCGACTACCTGATCTTCGAATGCCTCGGCGAACGCACCGTCGCCGCCGGAAACTCTCGCCGGCTCGAGAACCCGGACGAAGGATACGATCCGCTCCTCGCCGCACGCATGCGCGCGGTTCTCCCGCACACGCTCGCGTCCGGGACCACGGTGATCACCAATGCCGGTGCCGCCAACCCTCTCGCCGCTGCCGAACTGGTCTCCGGCATCGCGTCCCGGTTCGCCGACCGGCAGGTGCGCATCGCTGCGATCACGGGCGACGCGGTGCTCGAGCAGGTGCTGCGCCACGACCCCGTCGTATGGGAAACCGGGAGACGCCTGTCGGAGCACGACGAGGCACTCGTCTCCGCGAACGCATACATCGGGGCGGACGCCGTGATCCCCGCGCTCGAACTGGACGCCGACGTCGTCGTCACGGGGCGTCTGGCCGACCCCTCCCTCTACGTCGCCCCACTCGCCCACCATTTCGGATGGGACCTGGCCGATCACGAAACCATCGGCGCCGCAACCGCGATCGGACACCTGCTCGAGTGCGCCGGACAGCTCACGGGCGGCTACTACGCGGATCCCGTCACCAAACCGGTGAAGGGTATGGCCGATCTCGGCTTCCCGTTCGCCGACGTCCTCGCCGACGGATCGGCGACATTCGGCAAACTCGACGGATCCGGCGGCATACTCACCGAACGAACGTGCGCCGAGCAACTCCTGTACGAGGTGGGAGACCCCACGTCGTACCTGACCCCCGACGTCACCGCGGACTTCGGCAACGTGTCGTTCACCAGTGTCGGACCCGACCGGGTCGCCATCACCGGCGCGACGGGGCGACCCCGCCCCGAGCAGTTGAAGGTCACCCTCGGCTTCCGTGGCGGCTGGCTCGGTGAGGGCCAGATCAGTTACGCGGGTCCGCGCGCCTACCCCCGCGCCCGGCTCGCCGCGGATATCGTCACCGAACGACTCGTCGACGTGCACGGTTTCACCGAGGACGCGGTCTCCGTCGAATACATCGGCGCCGGTGCGGCTTTCCGCGGACTCGACATGGACACCGATGCCCACGAGGTTCGCCTGAGAGTGACCGCCCGCGCACGCACCCGCGACGAAGCCGACCTCGTCGGCTGGGAAGTGGAAAGTCTGTACACCAACGGGCCGGCGGGCGGCGGCGGTGCCCGGCGGTCGGCGACCGAGGTACTCGCGATCCGCTCGTGCACCCTGCCCCGCGACCTCGTGTCCACCCGGGTGCATCTCACGGAGGTGACGAAATGACGACGCCCGCAACTGTCCAGAAGATCGACACGCTCGCAGACGTCCGTGCCGGAGACAAGGGGGACACGCTCATCCTCGCTGTGCTGGCCCGGGACCGCGCCGCCTACCGTCATCTCACCCGGAGCCTGACCGAGGACGTCGTCGCCGCCCACTACGGTGAACTGATCACCGGCCGGGCCCGGCGCACCTGCCAGCCGAACCTGATGGCGATGGTGTTCGAGTTGCCCGGCGTCCTCGGCGGCGGCGTCACCGGTTCACCCGCACTCGACGGACACGGCAAGACGCTGGGCTACCACCTGCTGAGCCTCGAAATCTGACGGGCTAGGCGGGATTCCGGTTACGGGAAGCTGCCAGGGTGGCGGCGAGCGCCTGACGATCGAGCTTGCCGCGCGGCGTGCGCGGCAAGCTGTCGACCGCGAGAACCTGAACCGGCATGCTCGGGCTGGGTAACGTGGCGCGCAGATGCCGCCAGATCTCGCTGGAACTCGGCCCGTCGCCGGCCACCACGATCGCGGCGGCCGGTGCCTCGCCCATCCGGCTGTCGGGCACTCCGATGCACGCAGCTTCCGAGATCCCGGGAAGCGCGGTCAACGCCGCCTCGATGGCGGCCGGTTCCACATTGAGTCCCGCCCGGATCACCGTGTCGCTGTCGCGGCCGAACAACTGCAGGCTGTTGCCCGCCACCCGGCCGCGGTCCCCCACCGTCATCCACCCGACGGCGGGGCCGTTCACCACGCCGTCTTCGGTGAGGTAGCCGTCGAACAGCATGTTGCTGCGCACGTGAACCAGGCCCTCGCGGATCTCTGCGTCGACGCCGTCGAACAGTTCGCCTGCCGCATGCTCGTCGGCGGCGCCGAGACCCCGGTCGAACGACACGAAACTGAGTTCGGATGCGCCGTAGAAGTGCACGAGCGACGCATTCGGCAACACCTCCTGCAACGCCTGACGCCCCGTGCGCGGCCACCGGGCCGCCGACGACAGCACCTCGCGGACGCTGCCGACCGGACCGATCCCCGACCGCACCACGTCCCAGGCGATGGTGGGTACCGAGTACAGATGTGTGGCCGCGTCGCGCAGCGAGTGCGTGACCGGTCGCAGATCCACCGTCGCCCCGCGAGTGAGGCCGTGCAGCGCGCCGTACAGGAAATGCGTGTGGTCGAGAACGCCGGGCACCGCCACGCGATCCCCGCTGCCGATGTCGAACGTCGCGTCCGAGCGGTCGAGGGTCGTGGCCCACGATCGCTGGTTGCGCACGAACAGCTTCGGCTCACCGGTGGTGCCGGACGTGATGCCGACCAGCAGTTCGGTGTCGGGATGCGCCCGGTCCGCGGCGCCGTCGGATTCGAGGCTCTCCGCCGTCTCGACGGTCCCGTCGAATCCCAGTCTCCGAAGCCTGGTGTGCTGGTGCGACGCGGCCACCACGGCGCCGGGTTTCGCGAGTTCGAGCACCCGCTTCAGCTGCGCGGGCAGGAGATGCCGGTGCAGCAGCACGACGCTGACTCCCGCGTGCATCGCCGCCGTCACGACCACCAGCGACCCGACATCCGACGTCGGCAGCACAGCCACCCGGTTCATGCCGTCGAGCCCGGCTGCGGCGCGAGTGACCCGCGACCAGAACCGGCCGTAGTCGACGGTTTCGCGCGCGGACACGACCGCTGTCGTCTCCGGGTTCTCGGCGGCCCGTCGGGCGACGCGCTCGGCGAGCAGCTCAGTCATCGTCGACTCCCCGTGCGACGAGGGCGTCGCCCATCGCGTCCGCGGTCCGGAGGGCACGGACCAGAACGGGGGTGGCCAGCGCCGTCATCGACCATTGCAACCCGCGCGCCTTCCGCGCCTGCGCCACCTCCTGCACGATCCCGGTCAGCAGCGGGATACACCGGATCGCCAACGCGAGCAGGAGCCCGATCCGGTCCGGATCGACCCCGAACCTCCGCAGGGGCCCGAGTGCGCGCGACACCGTGTCGAGCATGTCGGTGACCCGGGTGGTGAGCGTGACCAACGCGGCGAGCGCCACCGAGATCAGCAGCACCCCGCACACGACGACCGCCCGCGCGGGCGACGTGATCAGCACCTGGAAGATTGCGATGATCAACAACATCCACACCACCGGACGAAGCTGCGCCACGGCGACCCGCCACGGAATGGCGGCCACCGCGAACAGCAGTCCCACCACCAGGAGGACGACACCGACCTCGAGCGGGGTGCGCACGAACACGGTGGCCGTGACGATCGACGCGATCAACAGCAACAGTTTCACCCCCGCGGGCATCCTGTGCAGGAGCGAGTCGCCCGGACGGTACAGGCCGATCATTCGACCAACTGCCGGTACGCGGGGACGGCGTCGTCCGGGCTGCCGTCGAACGCGACGAGACCGTCGTCGATGACGATGACCCGCTCGAAACTCTCCAGCAACGCCAGTTGGTGGGTCACGACGATCACCTGCTGGTCCATCGAATCGAGCGCTTCGGCGACGACGCGGGCGTTCCGTAGATCCAGCAGCGTGGTCGGCTCGTCGGCGATGATCACCTCGGGCCTGCGGATGAGGACGGCGCCGATGGCGAGCAGCTGCTTCTGGCCCCCGGACAGCAGGTGCGCGGGGTGATCGGCGTGCTGGTCGAGCCGGAACCGCACCAGGATCTCCTCGACGCGCGCGGCGATCTCTGGCTTGCTCAGACCGGACCGGCGCAGCGAGAACGCCAGGTCCTCGGACACCGTGGGCATGACGATCTGGGTGTCGGGGTCGGTGAACACGAACCCGACCTTGCGGCGCACCTGGGCGCCCTTCCTGGCGGCGTCGACACCGTCGACCGTGACGGTGCCGGAGGTGGGCTTCAGCAACCCGTTGATCATGCGCGCCAGGGTCGACTTGCCGGAGCCGTTGGATCCGATGATGCCGACGCGGCGCTCGGAGAAACGGAGGTCGACGCCGCGCAGCACCGGGCGGTCCCCGAAGGCATGGGTCACCGAATCGAAGACGATCTCACTCACGACACGCGCTCCACGAGCATCGCGATGCCCTGCCCGCCGCCGATGGCGCAGGCCGCGAGCCCGAGCGCGGGTCCGTCCTCGCGCAGCATCTGACTTGCCAAGCGCACCAACAAGATCGCCCCCGAGGCGCCCCATGGATGTCCCATGGCGATGGCGCCGCCCTGTGGGCAAATCACGGATTCGTCCAGGCCGAGTTCGTCCGACACCGCCAGCACCACCGACGCGAAGGCTTCGGTGATCTCGACGACGCCCAGATCCGCCACGTCGTGTCCGGTCCTCTTCAGGAGTTTGCGGATCGCGGGTACCGGTCCGAGCCCGGGCAGCGCCGGGTCCGATCCCGCGACGGCGGAGCCGAGGATCCGCAACGCCGGCAGTCCGGCGGCCAGCGACTCGGTCGTCACCGCCAGCACCGCGGCGCCGTCCGAGATGCCGCAGGAATTCCCCGCCGTCGCCGTCCCGCCGGCACCGAAACTGGGGCGCAGCCGCGCGAGCCTGGCCTCGGTCATGCCTGCCCGAATGCGCTGGTCCCGCTCGATGCCACCGACTGGCACGATCTCCGACGAGAAGTCGGCGGCGGCCGCGAGCGTGTGCGACCGCGCCGCGTACGCGTCCTGCCGCTCACGGCTGATGCCGCGCACCCGCGCGAGATCGTCCGCGGCCGCTCCCATGTCGGGGTCGGGGAAGCCTTGCGGCGCAAAGGGAGCGCGGGTGTAGCGCACCGGATCGGCGCCCGACACCGGCGGCCAGAACCGCCACGGCGCCGTGCTCGCCGATTCGACGCCACCAGCCAGAATCAGATCGTCGACGCCGCTGCGCACGCGGAGCGCGGCCTGCATCACCGCGTCGAGGCCGGAACCGCACTGCCGGTCGACGGTGACACCGGGGACCTCCACACCCAGCCCCGCCTGCAGGGCCGCGACCCGCGCGGGATCGCCGCCCGGTCCGAGGCAGTTGCCGAGGACGACGTCGTCGATCTCGGCGTCGATGCCCGACCCCCGCAGCGACGTCAGGACGTCGCGTAACACCGGGGCGGCCAGATCGGTGGTGGTCAGATCGGCGAACCCGTGCCCGGCATTGCCGATCGGCGTCCGACGCGGCGCCACCAGGACAGGGACAGAGCTCATGCCAGCCAGTCTCTCACTCGGCCTCGGGCGACCTTGCCACTGGCGGTCCGCGGCATCGACTCGATCGGCACCCAGCGGCGGGGCAGGGCTTCCTTCGTCAGCGTCCGGCGTGCTCGCGAACGGACGTCACCGATCTCCGCGGTGCCGTCGAGCTCCAGGACGGCGGTGACGGTCTCGCCGAGCACCGAATGCGGCGATCCGACGACGGCCGCCGCGGCGACACCGTCGAGCGTCTCGAGGATGCGCTCGACGTCCTCGGCGACCACCGTGGTGCCGCCGACGTTGATCGCGGATTCACCCCGGCCGCGCAGCGTCAGCTCACCGTCGTCACCGAGTTCGGCCAGGTCACCGACCCCGAACCAGTCCGGGGCTCCGATCACGCTGTACGGCGACCGGACGTACAGCAGACCGTCGCGGATGTCGGCGTCGACACCGTCCAGCAACCGGAGCGGTTCGGGCACCCGGCGCGCCGCGACGAGGGAGAGTTCCGCGGCGCCGTAGTACTCGACGATCTCGATGCCGTCCGCCACCGCGCGGGCGCCGTCGTCCAGGGCGGTGCCGGCGACGATCGCCGTGCGCAGCTTCGGGGCCTTCCCCACCACCTCACGAAGGACGGCGGGAACGGCGTGCACGACCGTCGCCCGGGACGGGTCGTCGGTGACGCATGCGCCCCGCCACAGTGCGTGCACTGCGGCGAACAGGTGCATCGTGGCGTGCAACGGCCCGGTGATCAGCACGTGGTCCGTCGTTTCGATGCCGGTGATCGCGGTGAAGGCGGGGAAGCTGTCGAACCAGGAGGCCGCGGTGCGCGCGAGCGGACGCGGCTTGCCGGTGGAGCCGGACGTCGCCACCAGCAGAAAAGCGGACGGCGGAATCACCGTGCGGTCCGGTCTCGCGTCGGGGTTCTCGACGATCACCGCCGTCCCCTGCCGCTCCGCCGCGCAGACGCAGATCAGGGCATCCGGGACCGGCAGCGTCGACGCGTCGTAGGCAGGCGCACCCGAGCCGTGCTCGAGGATCCATCGGTCGATGGCACCGTCGAGTTCGGCATACGTGTAGGTGCGGTCTTCGAAATCGAGAGCAGGCTGATCGCCGGAGCCGCCGAGTTCGAAACTCACGTACGGATCAGGCCGGGGTACGCGCGATGCACGCTCTTGGCGACCACGGTCGCGACGACGACCTTGAGCAGGTCGCCGGGGATGAACGCGAAGTTGGTGGTGATGGCGGCGCCGACACCCAGATCGGTGCGGAGCAGGAGTCCGACGGTGCCGAAGACGTAGATGACGACGATCCCGCCGAGGGCGTTGATCAGGAGACCGAGCGCGATCGGGTACTTCGGGAGGATCCGAGCGGTGAGGAGGCCGATGACCAGCGTCGCGGGAATCCAGCCGATGAGGTACCCGGCGCTGGGGCCTGCGAGCGCGGTCAGTCCGGTGCGGCCACCGGACAGCAGGGGCAGGCCGATCAGGGTCAGTGCGATGAAGACCGCGACAGCGGCTGTGCCCTTGCGAGCCCCGAGCACCGCGCCGGCGAGGATGACCCCGAGCGTCTGCAGCGTGATCGGCACTCCGCTGAAGCCGACCGTGATGGCGCCGGGCAGTCCCAGCGCCGCGATCAGCGCGGCGAACACTGCGATCTGCGCCATGTCCCGCGCTGAAATACCGAGCCTCGACACCCGAGCGCTCCCGACCTCTGCCATGACGACTCCTCTTGCTTCAAACTTGAACGACGTTCAAGGTATCAGGTCGGCGCGGACAACGGTGCGGCCGACTCCGCGACCTCGCCCTCGTCGGGCGCCGTTCGCGCCCCGGCCCGCGCTGCTCCGATCCCCGCCGCGACCACGAAACAGATCCCGGCCACGGCCGCGTGGTCCGGCACCTGGTGCAACACGACGAGCCCGATGATCAATGCGAACGCCGGTTCCAGGCTCATCAGGGTCCCGAACGCCGCGGTGTTCAGCCGGCGCAGGGCGAGCATCTCCAGCGTGAACGGCACTACCGGCAGCAGTATCGCCAATCCCAGCCCGATGATCAACAGGTCCGGCGTCATCTTCGCGAGCATCGACGGTCCGCCCACCGCAGTCGCGACCAACCCGGCGACCGGCATGGACACCGCGAGCCCGTTGAGACCGGCCACCTCGTCGCCCACGCGCTGGGTGAGCACGATGTAGAGAGCCCAGCACGCGGCCGCGCCCAGCGCGAACAGGATTCCCACCGGGTCGACGCCGCCCGCCCAGGGTTGCGTCAGCAGCAGCACCCCCACGGCTGCCAGCGCCGGCCACTTCAGCCGGCCTCGTCCGTGCAGAACAGCGACGCCGAGGGGCCCGAGGAACTCCAGCGCGCTGGCGGTGCCCAGCGGGATCCGGTCCACCGCCGCCATGAACAGCAATGTGACCGCTGCCGTCACCACCCCGAGCAGGACGCATGCGCCGAGGGACGAACGCGTGAACGCCTTCGGACGAGGGCGAACGATGAGGACGAGCAGGACTCCCGCCCACGCGAGGCGCAGCCAGGCGGCACCCTCGGCACCGACGCGCTCGGACACGCCGACGGAGATCGCGAGTCCGCTCTGCACGCACAGCATCGAGGTCAGCGCCATCGTCGCGCCGACGTGGGTCGAGTTCCTGGTCATGCATGCATTGAATGACACGTCGACCGTTCACGTCCACGTGACTTTCATGGACAAACCATTCAGATATCGCGAACAATGCGAGGGTGGATACCCGACGCCTGCATCTCCTGCTCGAGCTCTCCCGTCTCGGCTCCATGCGTGAGGTCGCCGAGACACACCGGCTGACCACCTCGACCGTCTCCCAGCAGATCGCGGCACTCGCGAAGGAGACGGGTGCCCAGCTCGTCGAACCGACCGGCCGCCGGGTGCGGCTCACTCCGGCCGGTCGCCGGCTGGCCGACCACGCCGTCACCATCCTGGCGGCGGTCGACGCCGCCCGACTCGACCTCGACCCCCACGCCGAGCCGGTCGGCACCCTGCGCGTCGGGGGTTTCGCGACGGGCATCCGGGTGTCGCTGCTCCCGGTCGTCGCCGAACTCGCACGCACCCACACGCAGGTGGACGTGGTGATCAGCGAATACGAGCCGGTCGAGGCGTTCGCGTTGCTCGCCGACGACGAACTCGATCTCGCACTGACCTACGACTACAACCTGGCACCGGCATCCCCTGGCGCCGCTCTCGAGGCAGTCCCCCTGTGGTCGACCCCCTGGGGACTCGGCGTCCCCGCGCGCGGCGACGACGGACCCGCAGACGTCGTGGCCTATGCCGGTTCACCCTGGATCGTGAACTCCCGCAACACCGCCGACGAGGACGCCGTCCGCACCCTCGCCTCGCTCGCGGGTTTCACACCGCACATCGCCCACCAGATCGACAGCCTCGACCTCGTCGAGGACCTCGTCGCCGCCGGCTACGGCGTGGGCCTGCTGCCCGCCGACCGTCCCACCCGCGCCGAGGTCACCGTCCTCCCGCTGGCCAACCCGAAGGTCGTGCTCACGGCCTACGCCGTGACCCGCCGTGGGAGGTCGACCTGGCCGCCGCTGCGGCTGGTCCTCGACCGCCTGGCCGCCGTCACCCGGAACGACGATCAGCCGACGCGACATGACCCGCCAGGCGGATGCACGACGCCCCGCCTGCGGGAGTAGGCAGGCGGGGCGGTTTATCGCGGGAGTGCGCAGGGCGGTTTCTAGCGGGATGCCACGGCGGAAGCCGCGTCCTTCAGGGTGCGGGCCGCAACCTGCAGTCCTTCGAGCTGTCCCAGTTCGACGTCCTCGTGTTCGATGTTGACCGCCATGTCGGGGTCGACCCGCTGCAGCGCGGCGAGGAAACGGGACCAGAAATCGACGTCGTGTCCGCGACCGACGGCGACGAAGTCCCACGCCGAGTCCTCGGGCCACTTGTTGACCACGTGCTTGCCACCGAGCCCGGTGGGGTTCTGGTCGGCCGGGATGCGGGTGAACCGGTCATCGAGAACACCGTAGATCTTGCAGTTCTCGTTGATCCGGGTGTCCTTCGCGGCGGCGTGGAACACGAGGTCGCCGAGCCAGTCGACCGCGGCGACCGGATCGATGCCCTGCCAGAACAGATGCGACGGGTCCATCTCGGCGCCGACGTTCGTCGCACCGGTCTTCTCGACCAGGCGCTTCAGCGTCGGCGGGTTGAACACCAGGTTCTGCGGGTGCATCTCGATCGCGACCTTCACGCCGTTCTCACGGGCGAGCGCGTCGATCTCCTTCCAGAACGGCACCGCGACCTGATCCCACTGGTAGTCGAGGGAGTCGAGATAGCCGCTGTCCCAGGTGTTCACGTGCCATGCCGGCCACTGGCCGCCGGCGTGCGCGGCGGGCAGCCCGGACATCGTGACCACCCGGTCCACACCGAGCAGGCCGGCAACCTTGATCGCGTTGCGCAGGTCCCCGGCGTCCTCGGGGCCCACCTCGGGGTCCGCGTGCAACGGGTTGCCGTTGCAGTTCAGGCCGGCGATGGAGACGCCGGTCTCGTCGAAGACCTTCAGGTATTCCTGCGGTGACACCTCGCCCGAAAGGAGTTCCTTGACGGGCAGGTGCGGGGCGGGCAGAAATCCGCCCGCGTTGATCTCCGCGCCCTCGAGTCCGAGGGACGCGATGGTCTCCAGCGCTTCGCGCAGGCTGCGGTCGTGCAGGACGGCGGTGTACACACCGAGTTTCATGAGGGTTCCTTGCGTGGTGGGAAGAAGTTGCGGTTCAGGGGGTTTGCGGTTCAGCCGATCTTGACGGCTGCCCCGTCGGCGCGGGCGGACTCCGCGACGGCGGTGACGATCTGCATGCCGCGCAGGGCGTGCGCGAAGGTCGGCAGCGGGCCGAGGACGTCGATGCCGGCGATCTGGTCGAGGAACGCACGGGCCTGGTAGGCGAAGAACTCCGCCTTGCCGTGGCCGACGCCGCCGGCATCCATCGGCAGGCCACCCTGGATGTACGGGTGCTGCGGTCCGATGATCACCCGTCGCTGACCGTTCACGGTGCGGTCGAGGCCGTCGCTGGACACCGAGAATTCCGCGGCGCGAGCCAGGTCGAACGCCGCGGAGCCGGACGTCCCGAACAGCTCGAAACCGAGTCCGTCCGGAAGCTGGTGCGCGACACGGGAAGCGGAGAACGTGCCGACTGCGCCGTTCTGGAAGCGCGCCGTGAACGTCGCGAGGTCCTCGTTCTCGACGGGCGCCATCTCACCCGTGGTCTCGGCCTTGGTGTGGCCGTAGGTGACTCCGGCGGGCACGGGACGCTCCGTGATCACCGTGGCGAAGGTCGCGCCGCTGATCTCGACGATCGGGCCGCACACGAATTCGGCCATGTCGAGCAGGTGGCTGCCGACGTCCGCGAGCGCACCGGTTCCGGGACCGCCGCGGTATCGCCAGGTGATCGGCGAAGCGGGATCGAGACCGTAGTCGCACCAGTAGTGCCCGTTGAAGTGGATGATGTCGCCGAGGCGGCCCGTCGCGAGTTCGTCGCGGATCGCCTGGATGGCCGGCGACCGGCGGTAGGTGTACCCGACCGTGGCTATCGTGTCGGCTTCCGCGGCGGCGGCGACCATGGCCTCGGCGTCCGCGATGGACCCGGCGAGCGGCTTCTCGCACAGCACGTGCTTCCCCGCAGCGAGGAGGCCCTCGACGATCTCACGGTGCAACTGGTTGGCGACGACGACGCTCACGGCGTCGATGTCCGGCGATTCGGCGATGGCCTGCCAGCTGTACTCGGCCCGCTCGTACCCGTACCGCTTCGCGGTGTCGTCGGCGACGGCCTGGTTGGTGTCGGCGATCGCGACCAGACGCACGTCGGGGCGGTCGGTTCCGAACAGCGTCGACGCCATGCGATATCCGGCGGCGTGTGCTCGTCCGGCCATGCCGCCGCCGATGACGGCGACACCGATCGAGTTGGAAGTCATGTGTGGAAGCCTTTCGGTGTGATGTTGACCCGGCGGGAGTGCACGTCGGCTACCCGCAGACACCCGCACGGATGAGTGAAGACGCCCTCCGGCTAGTTCGGTCTATTTAACCGGTCTAGTACGACTACTATGAGCTGAGTCACGACACCCTGTCAAGCCCCGACCCGACGGGGCGGCAAACGCGCCGTACCCCTTCACGAACACCCTCCACCGCGCACACTGAATAAACTTTCACTGAACTTGATTTCAATGAATGCCAGTTCAGGAGGGGTGCATGCAGACCATCGTCGCAGAGGGAGGTGTGTCCGGGACCGCGACTGCAATCGCATTGCGCCGCATCGGTTCCGACGTCACCCTCTGCGAAACACACCCCGACCCTCGGGTCGCTGCCCATCAACCTCGCAAGCCTGCGGAACTACACTTCGGACTCCTTGTCGCGACCACCGCGCAGCAGCGAGCTCAGCGAGCTCAGCGATTGCAGCGGCTGATCGCCGTGGAACGCAAGTTCGAACCCCTACCCGTCGACGCAGGTGTCGCCCGAAGCTACGGGCAGCTGGCCGCAGCAGCGCGAGCGTACGGCCGCCAACCTCAGCCCCGAGCCCTCGATCTGATGATCGCCGCCACCGCGCACGCGAACAACGCCCGACTCGTCAACCGCAACGCGGACGATCTTCGCGGCATCGAACACCTGCTGGATGTCGACACCCTCTGAGGACAACCCACGATCGAGGTGGGGTTGCGGTTACTGGGACCCGCTCAGTTTGCCTGAGCACCCTGCCCTTGCCGGCCGAGCAACCCGGCCCGCCGAACATTGACGGCCGTCGCAGGTCAGGACACGCCCGACCGGGCCCCTTCCACCGGTGCGGGCGCGGGCCCGGTGGTACGACGCACGACGAGCCGCGGCCGGAGGACGGTCGCGACCGATTCGGTCCTCCCCCGGTCCAGCCGTTGGATAACCGCGTCGACCGCGGTGGCGGCCTGCTCCCGCGGTTGCTGATTGACCGACGTCAGATCGATGTGCGCGAGCTGGGCGAGCACGCTGTCGTCGTATCCGGAGACCGAGACGTCTTCGGGGATCCGCACGCCCCTGCTCCGTAGTTCGCCGATCAGCCCGATGGCACTCCGGTCGTTGGCCGCGATCACCGCGGTGGGAAGCTGCGACCGCCCGAGCAGAGTCTCCGCGGCGACCGTTCCGGCACTGTCGGTGAAGTCGCCCTCGACCACGTCGATATCGAGTCCGTGACGACGCATCGCACGGGTGTACCCCGACCTCCGGTCGGCCGCAATCGTGCCCGTACCACCGCTGAGGTGCGTGATTCGGCGATGCCCCAGCTCCACGAGATGGTCGACGACGGTGCCGATCCCCTTGCCGTCCGCCGTCCGCACGACGTCGACGGCGCCGTCACCGACGCGGCGACCGACCACGACCACCGGTACCCGTTCCCCGAGCGTGTCGAGAACGTCGGTGCCGAGTTCGGTGCCGAGCAGGATCAAGGCTTCGCACCGGAAATCGAGCAGCGTTTCGACGACTTTCGGTTCGGCGTGCGTGGGAGTCAGCGCACCGAGCACCACCTCGTACCCGTGCTCGTCGGCGGCGGCGACGATGTACTCGACCATCTCGGCGTGGAAGCTGTTGCGAATATCCGCCGACACCCCCACGAGGTGGGTCCGCCGGAGCGACATCAGTGCGGCCGTACGGTTCGGTCGGTACCCGAGCTCGTCAGCGACGTCGAGGACCCGTTTCCGCGTCTCGGCACTCGGTCCGGGCACACGCCGAAACACCATGGAGACCAATGCCTTCGACACGCCCACGCGGTCGGCGATGTCCTGCATGGTGACGGCCTGCCGGGGCATCGGAACGGAACCGCCGCTCCGGGCGTCGTCGTCGCTTCGCATGTGCAGACCCTTTCGCTCACCGAGCACGAGGCCCACCCAGAGTATCCGACATAGACCGAAGTACTAGACCGGGCTACCTACCCGAACAGTCCGGGTGTCACGACGAGAACCAGCCAGCAGAGCGCGGGCGCAACCGCGACGACGACCACGGCAGCGTTGAGGAGGAGCTGGCGGTAGAACGCCCGTCGATCAGGTCCTGGCACAACCATCCAAGAGTCTTGTCGCAACGGTCCAATGTCGAGGGCGGGCGCGGGACCACTATTGAGGTGTCACGCCCGGACGTGTCCGGGGTCACACAATCGACGGAGGATCTGATCCCCATGGCAATCGACTTCGACCTGAGTCCAGACCAGGCGGCCCTGCAGAAGGCGGCGCGAGCCTTCGCCGACGAGCGGCTCAGTCTCGTTGAAGGCGTCATCGCCCCACTTCCGACGCCCGAGGCGCGCTTCGCGGCGATCAAACCGTTCTATCAGGACATGGTGCATGCCGGATTCCTCAAAGCGCTGCTGCCGGTCGAGTACGGCGGCACGGCTATGCCGTCGCTCGATTTCGCCTTGGCGGCAGAAGAACTCACCCGTGCCGACATCAACGTTCCCAGTGCGCTGCTCGGCACCGGATTGGGGCTGCAGCCCATCATCCACTTCGGAACCGCGGATCAGAAGGCCAGGTTCCTGCCACCCTTCGCCGGCAGTGAACCGTTACTCGCGGCGTGGGCGTTCACCGAGACCGCCGGCGGCGCGAACTTCGACAATGCGGATGCCTCGGCAGGTGTGCAGACCTTCGCGCGCCTGGACGGCGACGAATGGGTGATCAACGGGGACAAACACTTCACCACCAATGGTTCGGGGTGGGACGGCAACGGTGCCGCGCTGATCAGCGTTCTCTGCCGTACGGATCCGACGCTTCCCTTGAACGAGTCGATGGCCGTGATCGTCGTGCCCGGGGACACACCCGGGGTCGCTGTCGAGTCCTATATCGACACCATGGGGCACCGTGCCACGGCATCACCTCGTATCACGTTCACCGATGTTCGCGTGCCGGCCTCGAACATCATCGGAAAGCCCGGTGACGGCATGGAGATCATCCGGAAGACGTTCAACTGGACCTCGTCGATCATCGGGGCCGCGTGTGTCGGCCGGATGCGGGCGGCATTCGACTACGCCTTCACCTTCGCGAAGAGCGACAATCGTTCGGGCCCGGTCCCGATCATCGACTACCAGAACGTCGGTTACATGCTGGTCGACATCAAGACCCGCATCGAGGCCGCTCGATACTTCACCTGGAAAGCATGCGACCTCTACGACAAGACCGGCGGCGCCGACGAAGAGCTCGGCCACATGGTCAAGATCTACGCATCCGAACTTGCGGTACAGGTGGTGTACGACACGATGCGTGTGGTGGGAGTGAACTCCTACGGAGACCAGACACCGATCGCCGGAATCATGGAAGACGTCCTGTGCTTCCCGCTCTACGACGGGGGCAACATGGGCGTTCGGCGCCGGCAGCTCCACGCCCTGATGAAGCGGTCGGACTACGATCCGATGCTGTCCGCCGCCGGAATCGTGGCAGGGTGACCTCGTACGAACGGCCGGCCATCCGCTGCTCTGCTCGTGACGCGATATTCCGTGGGGGTGCAACCGAGGCAGTTCTGAAACGTGCGGGTCAGGTGCGAGCTGTCGTAGAAGCCCCATCGCGCAGCGATCTCGCTCACGGTCACCGAGTCGGGCGCCACCGCCAGGTCCTGCATCGCCCCCTGTAGGCGCTCGTCCCGAACACACTCCGCGAACGTGGCGCCGACCGCCTGGAACAGGCGGTGCAGCGTTCGCACCGAGACGGCGGCTTCGCGCGCAGCGGCCTCCGCGGTCACCCGGCCCAAAGGGACGGCTGAGCGAATGTAGCGGCGGACGACCTCGCGGAGCGCCGCATCGCGACCTTCGGTGCGAGTTCCACCAGCCGGGGGCTCGGTCACTGCGGCGAGAACATCCGTGAAAGAACGCTCGAGGGCTCTCACAATGGTCTGGTCGAAGGCGGGGCGCTCCCGCCAGAGGGACGACATCATTGCCCCGACGACGTTTCCCGGTCCGCTCGTCGTGTCGATGGCACGCGCCGTCGCCCCGACCCCCCGCACGTTCGCGCTCCACTGATCCCGGGGAATGCGAAATGACAGCACCCGCCACCTGGCCGCGTCGTCCGGCTCCCGGAACTCGAGGGAGTACGGGCGCGTCGTGTCGAACACGGCATAGCTGCCCGGATGGACGACGCAACGGCGTCCATCCTGCTCTCCGTAGCACGTTCCCTCCAACTGCAGGTTCACGAACAAGGCATCCAGGGGCGCGCGGCGAACTTCCCTGGGACCGTGAGTCAGTAGCTGTGTGCACGAGGAGATCTCAGCGCAATTGGTCTCGACCAGCGCTTCCGAGCGCACCCACCCGGGAATCCCGTCCGGGGTCGCGCTACGGGCAGTCTGGGCACGCCCACGCTGCGGCGACAGTGGAGTGAAGGCTTCACACACGACGTCACCCCAGTAACTCGCCTGATCACGAGTACTCAGACCTGAGGTGGACCAATAGGGCATGACACCTCCCGGTTTCTGGGCAGGGTCACCGGTGCTGGGCAATCAGAACCGGTGCCTGTTGCACTCCAAATTCTGCGCGTTCCGACGGGGTTGTCAAGAAACTGTCCGGTTTCCACACAGATGACGTTCGGCACGGAAGACTAGCGTCGTTCACGAGCCGGCGAATTGCGAACTGCACTGCGGTTCCCGGCAATTGACGATCTTCCGCGCGGAGCGAGAGCCGCGCCACCGTTGCGAGACCACCGATCACATCCCTGCCCACCATCGGCCGACAGGCCGGATACACCATCGAGGAGCACACAATGACAACGACATCACCCGCACTGTCACCCGAAGTCTCCGCCTTCCTGGCGAGCCCTGTTCTCCACCTGATCGACGGCCGGCATGTTCCGTCCGCATCCGGCGAAGTCTTCGCCACCGTCAATCCGTGCAACGGTGACGCCTTGGCACAGGTCGCGTTCGGCGGCGACGAGGACGTCAACCGGGCGGTGTCGGCTGCTCGCAGAGCACTCGACGGACCGTGGGGACGCATGACTCCGGCACAGCGAAGCAAGATTCTCTGGCGGGTCGGTGATCTGCTGGAGGAGCGGGTCGAGGAGTTCGCGCTCGTCGAAGCGCTCGACAATGGAAAGCCTCTTACCTACGCACGTCTGGTCGATGTTCCCCTGTCCGCCGATTGGTTCCGCTACATGGCGGGCTGGCCCACGAAGTTGGAGGGCAGCACAATTCCGGTCACCTCCACCGCAGCGCCCGGCGATTACCTGGCGTACACCGTGCGCGAGCCGGTGGGCGTCGTCGCCGCGATCGTCGCCTGGAACTTCCCGCTGCTGCTGGCGGCCTGGAAGCTGAGCCCCGCACTCGCCACGGGCAACACCGTCATCCTCAAGCCGGCGGAACAGACCCCACTCAGCGCGGCGCTGCTCGGCGACGTGCTCCGCGAGGCCGGTATCCCCGACGGTGTGGTGAACATCGTGCACGGTGACGGAGAGAACGTCGGCGCCGCACTCAGCGCTCATCCCGGCGTCGACAAGGTCTCGTTCACGGGGTCGACCGAGGTGGGACGGCACATCGTCGGTGCCGCGCGCGGCAACCTGAAGAAGGTGACCCTCGAACTCGGCGGCAAATCCCCCAACATCGTCTTCGACGACGCCGACATCGACGCCGCCATCGAAGGTGCGGCAATGGCCATCTTCTTCAACCAGGGCGAGGCCTGCGAGGCCGGGTCACGGCTGTACGTGCAGTCCACGGTGTACGACCGGGTCGTCGAAGGGGTCGCCGAGATCGCCTCCGCGTTGAAAGTGGGCGACAGCCTCGACCCGGACACCCAGATGGGTCCCGTCGTATCGGAGAAGCAACTCGATACCGTTCTCGGATACCTGGACAGCGGCAGGGCCGAAGGTGCCACCGCCGTGACAGGCGGGCGACGGAAGGGCGACGTCGGCTACTTCGTCGAGCCGACAGTGCTCGCCGACACCACACCGAACATGCGGGTGGTGAAGGAAGAGATCTTCGGACCCGTCGTCACCGCGATACCGTTCGACGACATCGACGACATCGTCCGGACCGCCAACGACACCGACTACGGTCTCGCCGCGGGCATTTGGACGTCGGATGTGTCGAAGGCCCACAACGTCGCGGCGGGTATCAAGGCCGGCACGGTGTGGATCAACAGCTACCACGTGCTCGACCCGGCCCTGCCGTTCGGCGGGTACAAGCAGTCCGGTTGGGGACGTGAGCACGGTGCGGCAGTCCTCGACGCATACACCGAGACGAAGACCGTGATCCTCAAGAAGGGGTGATCTTGCACGGGCAGATGCCGTCGCTCCGACCGCGGCATCTGCCCGCGGCGACATCCATCATCACTGAGCACGATCCTCCACCCCCGCGCCATCGCGACGCGACCACACGACCAGTCGACCGAACACCGCCCCGAATAGGAGCAGAGCGACAAATTCCCACAGGCGAGACGCGTCGTCGGGAAGGGGGAGAACAACGACAGCGAACACCGGCAACGCGACGATGTAGGACACAACGATTTTCCAGAGCTGATGCATGAACGAATTCCCGTAGGGTCGGAAGGTCCGTCCAGCATCCGACTGTGAGGCGGCGACCACCAGGCACCACAGGGGTGGGTGAGGCTCACCCCGGGTCGCGATCGCGGCGCCGACTACGCGGTGACCAGGTCGATGGCGACGGCTGACCCCCGCGGATCGACGACCGCGTCGAGGATGGTCTTCTGCGTCTGGGTGAGGTGCTCGGCGCAAGCCGCGGCAGCCGCCGGGCCGTCGCCGGCGAGGATCGCACGGCACATCGAAACGTGCTCCGCCAACGAGACGTCCAGACGGTCCGGGTGGGAGTGGGCGATGTTGCGCAGTCTCTCGGTGTGCGGCCGTAGTTCGGCAATCGATCGGGCCAGTTGCGAGTTCCGGGTGTGCGCGATCACGGCCTGGTCGTAGGTTTCCGTGAGTTCGTAGAAACGATCTCGCCGGGAGTCGGACGGATCCTCCTCGGAGATCGCCCCGAGCGCTTCCGCTACCTCTTCGAACTGCTTCCGGGCCGCGGTGTCCCGGGCGACGGCCTCGGCGACCATGCGCGCCGCGGCCGCCTCGAGCAGGATGCGTAGCTCGAACAGGTCGCGAACACTCTTGATCGAGATTGGAGCGACCCGTGCGCCCTGCCGGTCGGTGAGCGAGACCAGCCCCTCCCCCTCGAGCCGAAGGAAGGCCTGACGCACCGGGGTGCGAGACGCCGAGAACCGCGTGCCCACGTCGATGGCACTCAACGACTGTCCCGGGGACAGGGTTCCGTTCAGGATGCCCTGCCTGAGCTGCACGTATACCTGTTCGCTCTTGTTCTCGCCCGCCATGCATACATCCTAACGTCCGCCGCAGTATGAGCTAAGGTATACACTAATGCGCACCATAGAACAGGGACAGCATCCCGGAGTAGGCGTGCATACGTGAACGACGTGCAGACCCCCGAACGATCCGTGCCGACGCGCGCGTCCGAACTGCGCCGTCGCGGACTCCGATGGGCTGCACTGATCGCACTCTCGGTCGGCGGCTGGGTACTCGGCGAGAGCATCGGACTGACCGCGGCGGGCCTCTTCTCGGCCCTGATCGTCGCGGCGACCCTGGCCGTCACCGGATGGGGTCCGTCCCGAGTGCCGCGCCCGCTGGGAAAGCTTGCGCAGGGCGTGCTGGCGAGCGCGGTCGGGCTGATGGTGCATCGGGACACGATCACCGCTCTCGGCTCGATGTGGGTGCCGGTGGTCTCGATCGCCGCCGCGACCCTCGCGCTCAGCGTGGCGGCCGGCGCCCTGCTCGCTGTGCACCGCGACGTGGACGCGGTGACCGGATCCCTCGCCATGACCGCGGGCGGCGCCACCGGACTCGTTGCGATGGCACGCGAACTCGGCGGCGACGACCGGGTCGTCGCAGTGGTGCAGTATCTGAGGGTGGCGCTCGTCGTCGTGTCGATGCCGATGATCGTCACGTTCGGCTTCCGCGCGGATACCGGTGCGGAAACCGTGACAGGCACCGATGGCGGCGGGTCCGAATGGTATGTGGCCGTGCCATTCCTGGCACTGTTCATCGTGGGCGGCACCGTCGTGGCGTCGCTCGTGCGACTGCCCGCACCCGCGACGCTGGGGCCGCTGGCCGTGAGCGCCGGGTTCGAACTCGGGGGCTGGAGCGACGCGGTCGCGGTTCCGCCGATGCTGATGACGGCCGCATTGATTCTCATCGGCTGGCAGGCCGGGCTCGCGTTCGACCGGGCGAGCCTGCGGGCGATCGGACGAATCCTGCCGTACGCCGCGCTGCTCACTCTCCTGGTCGGGGCGGCGTGCGCCGGCTTGGGCGTCCTACTCTCCCACCTCACCGGTGCGAGCCTCCTCGAGGCCTATCTCGCCACCACACCCGGTGGTCTGGCGGCGGTGCTGGCCGTATCGGCATCCACCGCCTCCAACGTCACGTTCGTCGCGGCCGCCCAGGTGTTGCGCCTGGTCATCATGCTGGTGACCACCCCGATCATGGCGAAGGTATTTGCCCACTTCAGTTCTCGGCGACGACGAGCGTAGCCGGGATCCTCTCCGGACGGGACGGTCCGGCCTGAGTCCGGGCCGTCTCGACCGGAGAGGAGTCCCGTACACCCCGAGTTTCGTTGCAGTGTCTGCGAACTCGGGGTGCGTCGGGGAGCGGGTTCCTCGAATGTCGGCGCATGGCATCTACCTCCGATTCTTGTGAGCAGCTATCGAGCTGCATGGCGGGTCGGCGTCGGGTCGCGGTTAGCCGTAGACCCTCGAGATGAAGGCGTCGAGGTTGTCGCGGACCCGCTCGATCCTCTCCTCGGGCTCGAGATCCTCGCGGTACTGCCTGCCCAGCGCGGGCGACTTCTTCCGGCGCGCGTAGAGCGAGCAGGCGAGATCGGCGCAGATGTAGGTGCCGATCGAGTTGCCCCGGCGACCGGATTCACCCGACTTGCGCGCCGTCATCAGCGAGACGCCGCCATTGGCGTGCGTGGTCATGCAGACCGTGCACATTTGCGCGCGGCGATAGCCGCCCGTTTCGTAGCGCAGCGCGACGCCGACGAGACCACCGTCCCGCGGCACGACGACGTAGCAGCGGCCGGGAAACGACGGGTCACTCCAGCCGAGGAAGTCGAGGTCGCCCCAGGGCCGGTCGTCCAGGTCACGAGGGACCGGTAGGCGCTTGGCGTCGCCTTTGGAGCAGTTAATGAACGACGACCTGATGTCGCGTTCGGTGACGGGTTCCATGACGAGTTGAACTCCTTCTGTCGACGGGTTGGCAAAGCCACGCGACAATACGGTCACCGGCGACGTCGAGCAACGGATTTTCAAAACGCTCCCTGGCTGCATGGGGGAGGTGCGGTGGGTCTCGCGAGCATCCTCTGACGCACTGCACCTCCCTCGTTCGAGCCAGATCTCCCACTGCAGGAAACGAATTCGTCACCCCGGACCGGACAGCGCGGCAACCGCGTGTATCGTGCTGTTTCCGGCTTCGAGGGGAACGGGAATGGCGGCAGGTGCACGGGTCGGCTCGCAGTTCGGGCACTACCATCTCAGGGCTCTGCTCGGCCGAGGTGGAATGGGTGAGGTGTACGAGGCGTACGACACCACCAAGGATCGCACGGTCGCACTCAAGATCCTCGACGTCGACCTCGCGAAAGACCCCACCTACCAGCAGCGGTTCCGTCGCGAATCGCATGCCGCGGCCCGGTTGCAGGAGCCGCACGTCATTCCGATTCACGACTGGGGCGAGATCGACGGCGTGCTCTACATCGACATGCGCCTGGTCGTGGGACAGGACCTGCGTTCGCTGCTCCGGACGCGTGGCCCGATGGGTCCCGCACACGCGGTCGCGATCGTCGACCAGATCGCGGCGGCCCTCGACGCCGCGCACACCGACGGTCTCATCCACCGCGACGTCAAGCCGGAGAACATCCTCGTCACGGCCGGTGAGTTCGCGTACCTCGTCGACTTCGGTATCGCGCACTCGAGTTCCGACCTCCGCCTGACCACCCTCGGCAGCGCCGTCGGCTCCTACGCGTACATGGCGCCGGAGCGGTTCGACAATGCGCCGGTCGATGCGCGCGCGGACGTCTACTCGCTGGCGTGTGTCCTCCACGAATGCCTCACGGGGTCCATCCCGTTCCCCTCCAACAGCATCAGCAGCGCGATCCGAGCCCACCTCACGACGCCGGTGCCCCGCCCCAGCTCGATTCGACCCGACGTGCCCGCCACGTTCGACGACGTGATTGCCCGAGGCCTGGCCAAGGAACCCCGCGATCGGTACCCGACGGCCGGCGACTTCGCAGCCGCCGCCCGGGCCGCGTTGACCGTTCGCGAGCGGAAGACCGAAACCGACATCGCGACCCGCCCGGAACCCTCGCCGGGCATGCGGTCCGAACCGACGCGTGTCGACGACCGCGGCCGTCCCCCCGTCTACCCGCCGACCATGTTCCACAGCGGGCCGCCCGCGCAGCCCCCGGCGGCGCTGTACTACCCCGCGACGCCCTACGCCGCCCCGCCGCCGGCTCGACGGTCGGTGGCCGTGCCGGTGACGGTCACCGTGCTGGTGATAGCGCTGCTGGCCCTCGGCGGGGTGGTCGGATGGCTCGTGCTGGATCGGAACAATCCGGACGCATCCACTGTCGCCGCGGCAACCAGCAGTCGGGTACGGGTCCCGGTCACGGAGGACGTACCGGTCGCATCCGCGACGTCGGCGGCTCCGTCGACGGTCCCGCCTGCCGTGACGACGCCGAGAACGACGACGGCTCCCCCGCCGCCGATCGTCGGCGAGGTGTCGGGCGCCGACGGGCAGGGTTTCCTGCCCCCGTCCGATGCACGGTGCAACTACACCAACCCGGCGGTGTTCATCGGTCGCACCACGAAGTCCCTCGTCGTAGTCTGCGAGACCGGAGTGGGACGGTACTACTACCAGGGCGTACGCATCAGCGACGGCGCCGCCATCTCCGTCGACGACCCCGTCCCGAGCGGTTCCGGCTTCGTCGCCACCGGCGACGGCGGCACTCAGTACCGGCTGACCCCGTCCGCCCTGACCATCGTCAGCGGCGACGGCAGGATCCTCGCGACCGAACCGATGGTCGACTCCGCACACCGTTGAATCGCCGTCTGCGACGAACAACGGGACGAGCGGTCGGAATCGGTGAGAGTATAGGTCTGTGAGCGCACAGGCAGAGCATGAGGAGAGACGTCGCCCGATCCCGGACACTCCGTTGGGCTACCTCGAACAGCTACCCGCCCTTGTCCTGCTCGAACGCCTTCCGGTTCCCGTCCTCGCGGTCGAGAACGACGGCACCGTCGTCCACGCGAACAGTGCCTTCGAGGCGATGCTGGGTCATCCCGTCGCTTCACTGCGCGGGCACCCGGTGTCCGAACTCCTCGACCTGGACGAGGCCCCGACGGGTGCCGACGCGGTCGAACACCTCCGCGAATGCGCCACGACACCCGTCGACCTCGCACACCAGGACGGATCCCGAGTGCGTGCACTCGTCAGCCGCCCCATCCTCCGTCGGCAGGACGATCCGGTGACCCTCGTCTGCTTCCACGACGTCACCGAACAACTCTGGAACGGCGGCCGGGCGCCGGGCTTCTGACCCCGCCCCACAGACGCAAAGACATTCGCCGGAATCCCACGCAATTGCCCGGGATTCCAGCGAAACCGTCTGCAAACGGCGCGGCAGGGATCGAACGCGGGTTAGGTTGACTGCATGGCGACCGGTAAGAGCAAGGCTCCCGCTGTCGAACTGGAGGTCGGCGACCGAACCGTGCGGATCTCGCACCCGGAACGCGTCTACTTCCCCGCCACCGGTGCCACGAAGCTCGACCTCGCGAACTACTACCTGAGCGTCGGCGACGGGATCGTCCGCGCACTGCGCGAACGCCCCTGCATGATGCACCGCTTTCCGGACGGCCTGAGCGGCGAGAAGGTGCACCAGAAGCGGTTGCCGCACGGTGCGCCGGACTGGGTTCAGACGGTGCGGGTGACATTTCCGCGGTACAACCGCCACGCCGACGAACTGTGCGTGACGCACCCGGCGGACGTGATCTGGGCGGTACAGATGTCCACCGTCGAGTTCCATCCGTGGAACTCGCGGCGCGCGGACGTCGAACGTCCCGACGAGTGGCGGATCGATCTCGATCCGATGCCCGAGTGCGGGTTCGACACGGTGCAGCGCGTGGCCGGGGTGGTGCACGAGGTGCTCGACGAACTGGGTGCGACGGGCTGGCCGAAGACGTCGGGCGGAAGCGGCATGCACGTCTACGTCCGGATCCGGCCCGACTGGGAATTCGGCGACGTCCGGCGGGCCGCACTGGCCTTCGCCCGCGAAGTGGAGCGCCGGACCCCGCAGGACGTCACCACCACCTGGTGGCGCAAGGACCGGGATCCGCGCAAGCTGTTCGTCGACTACAACCAGAACGCCCGCGATCACACCATCGCCAGCGCGTACTCGGTGCGCGGTGTGCCCGACGCGACGGTGTCCACACCGGTGACGTGGGACGAGATCGACGACGTGGATCCGCACGAGTTCACCATCGCCACCGTCCCCGACCGCTTCGCGAAACTCGGTGACCTGCACGCCGGAATCGACGACGCCGTGTTCTCGCTCGAACCGCTGCTCGAGTGGGCCGACCGCGACGAGGCCGAAGGCGAATCGGATCCCGGTGGCGCGGAAGACTAGTCGACGGCTTGCCCGCAACGCGACACGCGCCCCGACCGTGCGGCCGAGGCGCGTGTCTCGCATGCCGAACTTTTCCCTACCGTGGCGGCGGGGGCGGTGGCGGCGGAGGCGGTGGAGGGTTGGGATTGCAGAGTTGGCAACCGTCGACCGGCGGTTTGGGAACCGGTGCGTGACAATCGTTCTGACATGGTCTGGCGCCGGCGATTTCGGCCGTTCCCACCAGGGAAATCGAGAGGGCTGCAAGGACCGCCCCGATGGCCGCCGCGATTCTGGCGGGAGTTCTGGTAGTCGACATGTGGGTTCCTCCTGTGAGCTGAAGAGCGGTGTGCACCGTCCATAGAGCTTCGGCGAAGGAAACGACAGGGGCCAGGCACCCTGGGGGTGGAATCGCACCACCCGCTATCCCATGCGGCTGATCACGTCCAGCACGTCGCGGAGCGCGGACACGGAGTGCGCGGGGAGGAAGGCATCGCAGAAGGGCAGCGCAGCCGCCATCGATCCGGCGAGCGGTAAGAAGTCGGGGTCACCGGCACGGGGGTTGAGCCACACCAGCCGATGGGCGCGACGGCGGACCCGGGTGAGGGCATGCGCCAGGCGCTTCGGGTCGTCGCTGTCCCAGCCGTCGGACGCGATGACGACGACTGCGCCGCGCAGCGCGTTGCCGTGCGGGGACGCGAGCAGTTCACTCACGCTGCCGGCGATGTGGGTGCCACCGAATCTGTCGACCACCTTGTCGTTCGCCTTGCGGACCGCGGTCTCGGCGCTGCGGTGGGCGAGCACGGGCGTGAGCCTCGTCAGCGACGTGGAGAACGCGAACACCTCCGGCCTGCCCGCGGTCTGTCGTTGCACCGCCGCCCGCATCAGATGGAGATAGATCGCGGCATACGGCTGCATCGACCGGCTCACGTCGCACAGCATCACGATGCGTCGCGGGCGGTTCCGCGCCCGGCTCCGCGCGAGGACCACCGGCTCCCAGCCCGTGGCCCTCGACCGGTTCATGGTGGCCCGCAGGTCGATACGCCGGCCGCGCCGATGCACTTCGCGACGCCGGGTGCGGCGGGACGGCCACGCGGCGGTGGCCTGCTCCAGCCAGGATCCGAGGAGCCGGAGGTCGCCGGCGTCGAATCGGGCGAAGGGTTCGTCCGCGCGAGCCACGAGCCTACTGGGCAGGGTGTCCGGCACGGCGGTGAGCGCGTCGTGAAGGTCGCCCTCGCCGCTGTCGTCGCCGCCGGTCATCATCGGTCGTGTCATCCAGGGCACGCCCTCGGCGTCCTGCGCCTCACCGGGCCGGTCGCGACCGTCGCGGACAGCGGCGAGGGCCGTCTCCCGTCCCGCAGCGGCCCGCCGCGCGTGCGGATCCACGGACAGCAGGGCGTCCTCGAAGACCGCGGAGAACACGGCGTCGAACGGCGCGAGGTCGTCGACGCGGTTGACGAGCGTCAGACGCGCCGACCAGTACAGCCGCGACCGCGAACGCGGCGGCGACAGATGCAGCGCCTGCACGAACACCGCGGGGCCACTCGCCGAAACCACGACGCCGCGGGAACGCAGCCGGGCCACGAGTGCCACCGCGAACGCCGCGAGATCGACGCCCCGCAGGACGCCCGACGCGCTCATCGCCTGCGGCGGCCCACCACGAGGACGACCACGATTCCGGCGAGGATCGCAGCGAGGATCGGGGCGTACCGTTTCCACGCACCCACACCGGACAGCGCCAGAAGGTCCAGCGGCGCCGGTTCGGCGGCAGGCGGGGCCACGGACAGCGTCGTGGTGCCGGTGGCGTCGGCCGACTCGGGCGCGGCCGCGGGCTGGTCGGCGGGTCCACCGGCGAGCTTCGCTTCCAGTGATTCCGCGAACTGCCCCATGAGTTTCTCCGACACCTGCTGGATCATCCCGCTGCCGAACTGCGCGAGTTTGCCGACGATCTTCATGTCGGTGTCCACGGTGACGCGGGTGCGGTCGCCTGCCTCGTGCAACTGGGCGGTGATGGTCGCGGACGCGTTGCCGGAACCGCGCGAGTCCTTCCCGCGGGCGTCGATCACGGCGCGATGCTCCTTCGGGTCGCGCACGACGAAGGCGGCCTTGCCTTTGAACTCGCTGGTCACCGGGCCGACCTTGACCTTCACCTTCCCCAGGAAATCGTCACCCTCCCGCCCGGTCATCTGGGCTCCGGGTAGCAGGGGGGCAACCTCCTCGAGGTCGCTGAGCACCTCCCACGCCTGCTCGATCGGGGCGCTGACGGTGAACTCGTTGGCGATCTTCATGGCAGTTGCCTCTCATCCGGTGGCCAGGCCGTGCGCGTAGTCGGCGAATGCGTCCTGAACTATTGTGCGGTCGTCCGGGGTCTTCGCGAGGGCACTCAGGCTCTGGATCGCGTCGTCGCGAACCAGATCGGCCACTCCCAGCGCCGCGAGTGCGGACACCCAGTCGATCGTCTCGGCGATTCCGGGCGGCTTGTCGAGATCGAGTTCGCGGGCCCGGCCGACGAAGCCGGTCGCGTGCTCGATGAGGGGCGCCGCAGCCGCGGGCACCGTGCGGCGCACGATGGCGGCCGCCCGCGCCGGCTCCGGATAGTCGATCCAGTGGTAGAGGCATCGTCTGCGCAGCGCGTCGTGGAGGTCGCGGCTCCGGTTGGACGTCAGCACGACGACGGGGTGATGTTCGGCCGTGAACGTTCCCAGTTCGGGGACGGTGACCGATGCCTCCCCCAGGAATTCGAGGAGGAGTGCCTCGAACTCGTCGTCGGCTCGGTCTATTTCGTCGATCAGCAGTACGGGCGGGGTCGGCCCCCGATATCGCACGCAGTGGAGGATCGGACGTTCCAGCAGGAATTCCTCGGTGAACAGGTCGTCCTCGGTGAGGCCGTCCCCCCGCGATTCGGCCAGCCGGATGGTGAGCAACTGCCGCTGGTAGTTCCAGTCGTAGAGGGCCTCGTTCGCGGTGAGACCCTCGTAGCACTGCAACCGGATCAGCGGGGCGCCGAGGACGGTCGCGAGAGCCTTCGCCGCGGTGGTCTTGCCGACTCCGGGTTCGCCTTCGAGCAGGAGCGGGCGGCGCAGGGCTGCCGCGAGATACAGGGCCGACGCGGTTCCGAAGTCCAGGAGGTAGTCCTCGGCATCGAAGCGCCGGACCACGTCCGCCACGTCCTCGAACGCCGCGGTCATACCGCTCCCGTCTGCTGCGCGAACGATGCCCGGCAACCCGGCCCGCAGAACCAGAAGTCCTCACCGTCGCGCCGCAGGTGGGCGGTGCCCGGACCCACGACGACTCGCATCCCACACACCGGATCGATCCCCTCTGTCACCGCCGCCCGCGGACGCGAATCGCCCTCGGGTGCGCGAAGTCCCGCGGTCCGCAGTTCCTGCACCAACTCCGCCGCGATCGACACCGCGATCTCCGCCGACGTCCGCGCCCCGATGTCGAGACCGACGGGGGTGTGCACCCGCGCCCGTTCGGACTCGGTCAGACCGAGGGTGTCGAGGATGGCCCCACCGCGTGTTCGGCTGGCGACGAGCCCGACGTACCCGACCCCCGCGTCGAGCGCCGCACGGATGACCACGGCTTCGGGCCCACCGTGACCGGCGAGCACCACGGCCGTCGTGCCGGAGAACTGCTCGATCCCGGCGTCGTCGTGCTCGACGGTGAATCCCAGCAGTTCCGATATGCCCGCCAATGCCTGCGCGATCGGAGTGGTGCCGAAGATCCGCACCAAGGGGGGTGGCAGTTGCGGCTCCAGGAAGATCTCCATGGCACCGCCGGACAGGCACGGATTCACCACGACGGACGCGCCCGGCATCTCGGGGAACTGCACCGCCCCGTCGGGGAGAACCCGCAACAGCACGCTCTCGTTGGTCGCCAGCACGCCCAGGGCGGCCGTGCGCACCGAATTCTGCGCGCACTGACCGCCGACGAACCCCTCGATCGTCCCGTCCTGCAGGAGGATCGCCTCGTCACCGGTATGACTGGACGTGGGCGGCTGCGCCCGAACCACGGTCGCATGGACGAATGGCCTGCGATCGCGCGTCAGTTGCGCCGCACGCTCTTTCAGATCCATCGGGCCTCCTCGCAGCCGAGCGCGGCATTCAGATCGGGGGTGTCGCGCGGCCCTGCATGGCCTCCCACACCCGGGACGGGGTGAGCGGCATGTCGGCGTGCCGGACACCGAACGGGGCGAGCGCATCCACGACCGCGTTCACCACGGCCGCGGGCGATCCGACCGTCGCGGACTCGCCGATGCCCTTCGCTCCGATCGGGTGATGCGGCGACGGGGTGACGGTGAAGCCGGTCTCGAGCTTGGGAACCTCGAGCGCGGTGGGGATCAGGTAGTCCATCAGTGATCCGCCGAGGCAGTTTCCGTCCTCGTCGAATTCGATGATCTGCATCAACGCCATGCCGATGCCGTCGACGATGCCGCCGTGAACCTGCCCCTCGATGATCATCGGGTTGATGCGCGTGCCGCAGTCGTCGACGGCGAGGAACCGCCGCACCTTCACCACGGCGGTGCCGGGGTCGACGTCGACGACGCAGAAGTACGCGCCGTAGGGGTACGTCAGATTCTCCGGGTTGTAACAGATCTGCGCGTCGAGTCCGCCCTCGATGCCCTCCGGCAGGTCGCCGGCGCCGTGTGCCCGCATCGCGATGTCCTGGATGGTCACCTTCGCCGACGGGTCGCCCTTCACATGGAATTCGCCCTTCTCCCATTCCAGATCCGCGACCGAGGCCTCGAGCATGCCCGAGGCGATGATCTTCGCCTTGTCCCGCACCTTGCGGGCCACCAGTGCCGCGGCCGCCCCCGACACCGGCGTCGACCGGCTGCCGTACGTGCCGAGCCCGAACGGCGTGTTGTCGGTGTCGCCGTGCACGACGTCGATGTCGTCCGGCGGGATCCCCAGCTCCTCCGCGACGATCTGCGCGAACGTCGTCTCGTGACCCTGTCCCTGGGTCTGCACCGACAATCGCAAGACTGCCTTGCCCGTCGGGTGCACGCGCAGTTCGCAGCCGTCGGCCATGCCCAGTCCCAGGATGTCCATGTCCTTGCGGGGCCCGGCACCGACGGCTTCGGTGAAGAACGCCATGCCGATTCCCATCAGCTCGCCGCGTTCGCGGCGTTCCTTCTGCTCCTCCCGCAACTGCTGGTAGCGGATCATGTCCATGGCCTTGCGCATGGTGGTCTCGTAGTCACCCGAGTCGTACACCCATCCGGTCTTGCTGGTGTACGGGAACTGTTCCGGCCTCAGCAGATTCTTCAGCCGGAGTTCCGCCGGATCCATCTTCAGATCGAACGCCAGGCAGTCGACGAGCCGCTCGACCAGATACACGGCCTCGGTGATGCGGAACGAGCAGGCGTACGCCACCCCGCCGGGCGCCTTGTTCGTGTAGACGGCCGTCATCGCGCAGTGCGCGGCCTCGATGTCGTAACTGCCGGTGAAGACGCCGAAGAAACCGGCCGGGTATTTGATGGGCGCCGCCGTGCCGTTGAACGCACCGTGATCGGCCAGCACCTTCGTGCGGATCGCGAGCATCTTGCCCTCACGGGTCGCCGCGATCTCGCCGACCATGATGTAATCGCGGGCGAAGCCCGTGCTCATCAGGTTCTCGCTCCGATCCTCCATCCACTTCACCGGTTTACCCGTCACGAGCGACGCCACGATGGCACACACGTATCCCGGGTAGATCGGGACCTTGTTGCCGAATCCCCCGCCGATGTCCGGGGACACCACCCGGATCTTGTGCTCCGGGATCCCCGAGACCAGGGCGTAGACCGTCCGGTGCGCGTGCGGCGCCTGGGACGTGGAGTACAGGGTGAGCTTGCCGGACACCCGGTCGACGTCGGCGATCGCACCGCACGTCTCCATCGGCGCCGGATGCACCCTGGGGTAGACGATCTCCTGCTTCACCACCACGTCCGCCTTCGCGAACACGGCCTCGGTCGCGGCGGCATCGCCTGTCTCCCAGTCGAAGCAGTGATTGTCCGTCTTGCCCTCGAGGTCGTCCCGGATCACCGGCGCATCCGGCGAGAGCGCGGCGCGCGCGTCGACGACCGGATCGAGCATGTCGTACTCGACGTCGATCAGTTCCAGGGCGTCGCGGGCCGAATAGCGGTCCTCGGCGATGACGAACGCGACCTCCTGGCCCTGGAAGCGCACCTTGTCGGTGGCCAGCACGGCCTGCACGTCGTTGGACAGCGTCGGCATCCACGCGAGGTTCTTCGCGGCGAGGTCGGCTCCCGTCACCACCGCAGTCACCTTCGGGTGTTCCTGTGCCGCAGTGGTATCGATGCTCACGATCCGCGCGTGCGCGACCGGCGACCGCAGGATCGCCAGGTGCAGCATGCCGGGGAGGGTGATGTCGTCGACGTAATTTCCGAGCCCCCGGATGAAGCGGGGATCCTCCTTGCGCAGCATGCGGCCGTGGCCGCAGGGCTTCTTGTCGTTGTCGACGATGTCGGCGCCGCCCGACGGCGGACGGGATTCGACGGTGGTCATGACTTACTTCCCGTGGTCGCGTGTTCCTCGACTGTCATCGGTGCGCCCTCGGCGCCCCGCGTCTTGTCCTCCTGGACCTCCGCGTCGAAGTCGCCGGCCGGTTCCGGCTCGGCGGCCTCGCCCGCCCGATGGTCCGCCGCCCACTGAATCGAGCGCACGATCGTGGTGTACCCGGTGCAGCGGCAGATCTGCCCGGAAATCGCTTCCCGGATGGTGGCCTCGTCCGGGCTCTCCTCCCGGTCGAGCAGTGCCCGCGCCGTCATCATCATGCCGGGCGTGCAGAACCCGCACTGCAGTCCGTGGCATTGCATGAAGCCCTGCTGGACGGGATCGAGTTCGCCGTCGTGTTCGAGGCCCTCGACCGTGCGGACGTCGTGCCCGCCCGCCATCGCGGCGAGCATCGTGCACGACTTCACCGGATCGCCGTCCACGGTGACGACGCACGTACCGCAGTTGCTGGTGTCGCAGCCCCAGTGGGTCCCGGTCAGGCCCAGCTGGTCGCGGAGGAAATGGACCAGCAGCATGCGCGGTTCCACCTCGGCGCTCACTGCTTCACCGTTGACGGTCATGTTCACCTGCATGGCTATGCCTCTTCTCCGGTCGGCTCGTGCTCCACGTCGCTGCGGAGCACCCGGTCGACCGCTGTACGGAGTGTGCGGATCGTGAGTTCGGATGCGAGGTGGCGTTTGTACTCGACGGTGCCGCGTGCGTCTCGGACGGGCTCGCAGGCCTGCGCGGCCATCCGCCCGGCCTGGGCGAACGCCTCCTCGGACGGGGGACGTCCGGTCAGGTAGTCGGCGACATCCGAGAGTCCGGACGGATCCGGGTTGACCGCGGTCAGGCCGACCGCTGCCCGGGCGATCTCGCCGCCCTCCACCGTGACGGCCGCTCCGGCCGCGGTGACCGCCCAATCCCCGGTCCGCCGTTCGACCTTGGCGTACGCGCTGGAGCTGTGGCCGTGGACCGGTATCACGATCTCGATGAGCATCTCGTTGTGTGCGAGCGCCGTCTCGTACGGTCCGACGAGGAACTCGGACATGGGGATCTCGCGGCGCCCGCCGGGCCCACGCACCACGCACGTGGCGTCGAGAACAGAGCAGACAGTGGTGAGGTCCTCGGCCGGATCCGCCTGGCACAGCGATCCGCCGATGGTTCCGCGATTGCGGACCACCGGGTCGGCGATCACCTTCTCCGCGTCGCGGAAGAGGGGGAACGCCGCCGCGAGCTCGTCCGATTCGAGCAGCCGGCGGTGCCGTGTCATCGCACCGATCCGCAGTCTCGACCGGTCGGTGGTGATGTAGCCGAGTTCGCCCTCGAGGTCGTTGATGTCGATGAGGTACTCGGGATTGGCGAGGCGAAGTTTCATCATGGGGAGCAGGCTGTGGCCGCCTGCGACGAGGCGGGCTTCGTCGCCCAGCCGGTCGAGCAGGGCGATGGCGTCCTCGACGCCGGTTGCACGCTCGTATTCGAAGGATCCTGGTACTTGCATTGTGACCTACCTCACAAACGTGGATCCTTCCAGCCTGCGCAAGAACCTGTTGCACGTCAACCCCGGTGAACTCCCTACTCGACGCAGGAATCGACGGGTTCCTCATGGTGGATCCGACCACTCGACTCCGCCAGCGGACGCCCCGTGCCACCCCACCGGCGGGCGATGATCTCGGCGGCGATCGACACCGCCGTCTCCTCGGGTGTCCGGGCGCCGATGTCCAGGCCGATGGGGCTCGACAGCCGGTCGAGTTCGGTGTCGGTCAGACCGGCCTCGCGCAGGCGTTCGCGCCGGTCCAGGTCGGTTCTGCGTGATCCCATGGCACCGATGAATGCGACGTCCGGGAGGCGCAGCGCCGTCTCTAGGAGAGGGACGTCGAACTTGGGGTCGTGGGTGAGCACGCAGATCACGGTCCGGCCGTCGATGGCCTGGGCCTCGGCCTGGGCAGCGAGATACCGGTGCGGCCAGTCCACCACCACCTCGTCGGCCGTCGGGAAACGCGCGTGCGTCGCGAACACCGGACGGGCGTCGCAGACCGTGACCCGGTACCCCATGAAGGCACCCTGCCGGGCCACCGCGGCGGCGAAGTCGATGGCCCCGAACACGAGCATGCGCGGTCTCGGCGCGTAACTGGCGACGAACACCTCCATGCCCTCGCCGCGACGCTGACCGTCGGTGCCGTACGTCAGAACTGTGCTGCCGCCCGCCGCGAGGAGGCCCCGGGCGTCGTCGGTGACCGCGGAATCGGCCCGGTCCGAGCCGAGCGAACCGCTCACGTGCTCGGGCCGGACGACCAGCCGGCGCCCCACCCGAGCCGCATCGGGATGCGCCACGACGGTCGCCACCGCGACGGGCAGGTGGTTCTCGATGTCCCGGGTGATCTCACCGAGCTCCGGAAAATTGTCCCGCGACACGGGCTCGACGAAGATGTCGATGATTCCACCGCAGGTGAGACCCACCTCGAACGCGTTCTCGTCGCTGATCCCGTACCGCTGCAGCACCGGCGTTCCGGACGCCGTGACCTCGGTCGCGAGTTCGTAGACCGCCCCCTCGACACACCCGCCGGACACCGAACCGGACGCGCTGCCGTCGGGCGCCACGACCATCGACGCCCCCGGTGGTCGCGGCGCGGAACGGAACGTGCGGACCACCGTCCCGACGCCCGCCGTTCCACCCGCGGTCCACACCGCCATCAGGTCCGCCAGCACGTCGCGCATCAGCACCCTTCCCGCTCGAGTCCGACGTGTGATACACGCTCGCCTCCAAGCCTATTCCGCCGAGGCGAGTTTGGCCCGGGAGACGGGAACCTCGACTTCGACCGGCGCCAGCCGGAACGGGGGCGTCCCCACCCCCGCGATCCGGAAGTGGCCCCACGGGTCGCGCTCGGCCAGCGCCGCGGGCACTTCGGGACCGTCCCCGATCGTGAGGAACAACGGGGTGCGTTTGCGTTGCTTCGCCGCGTCGACGCCGTCGCCGACGACTCGGCCGTACCAGTGGTAGAGCCCGTCCAGCGGTTCGATGTGACCGTTCAGGAAGACCTCGACGGCCACCGTCAGGTCGCCGGACGTGAGCACACCGGGCCCCCGGTACTGCGTGTCGTCCTCGCGCGCCGCGAGCGAACTCAGCTCGAAGTGCCGGTCGTCGGGGGTGCGCATGCGCCGCCAGTAGGACGCGCTCGAACCCGGCCACGCCGCCCGATTGCGGCCGGTCGAATCGAGGTACCAGCTGTCGCACCCGCCCGAATTCCACACCGAGCCCGCGAGTTTGCGGTGGACCACCCGGTTGAACTCGCGCTGCGCGCCCGCACGCACCTCGATCCGCGTCGCGTCGCGCTTCTTCATCAGCGCCAGGCATCGGGTGATGTAGTGCGCCTGGGCCTCGATGACGAAGACGATCGACTGATTGCCACCCCCGGAATTCGGCCCCATCATGAGAAAGAAATTCGGGAACCCCGACACCGCGACACCGAGGTACGCCTCCATCCCGTCGCGCCACGCCCGCTGGATCGTCAGCCCGCGGCGGCCCACGATGTGCTCGTTCTCGAATCGGTCGCCGACCGCGAATCCCGTGCCGTAGACGATGACGTCCGCCTCGTGCATCCTTCCGTCCTCGGTGCGGATCCCGCGTTCGGTGAACTCCGAGATGCCCGACGTGACCAGATCGACGTTGCCGCGTTGCAGTGCGGGGTAGAAATTGCTGGACACCAGAATTCGCTTGCACCCGATGGTGTAGTCGGGGGTCAGGGTGGCACGCAGCGCAGGGTCCTGCACCTGCCTCCGCAACAGCCCCCGGGCAGCCGACTCCAGCACCGTCATCAGTCGCGGGTGCAGGAAACCGGCGATCAGCGATTCGTGGCTCCAGTAGATCGCACCGCGGTAAGCCTTCTGGACTCCAGGAACAGCCTTGAACACCGCCTTCTCACCGGCCGTGATCGGACGGTCCAGCTTCGGCAGGATCCAGTGCGGAGTCCGCTGGAATACGTCCACGTGCGCGGCCGTCTTCGCGACCTCCGGAACGAACTGCACGGCACTCGCTCCGGTACCGACGACCGCCACCCGCTTACCGGTCACGTCGACCGAGTGATCCCACTCGGCGGAATGGAATGCCACACCCGAGAACGACTCCCGGCCGGGAAAATCCGGGACGCTGGGTTTGTGCAGCGGACCCGGACCGGCGACGACGATGCGGGGGTGATAGACGGAACCCGACCGGGTCTCCACCCGCCACCGGTCGGTGGTCTCGTCGAACTCGTAGGAGACCACCTCGGCGCCGAACCGGATGTGTGGTGCCAGATCGTAGTCGCGGACCACCCGTTCGATGTAGTCGAGAATCTCGGGTTGCCGCGCGTACATCCGGGTCCATTTCCGGTTGGGCGCGAAGGAGAACGAATACATCAGCGACATCACGTCGCAACCACATCCGGGATACGTGTTCTCCCGCCACGTTCCACCCACCCGATCGGCCTTCTCGAGAACGACGAAGCTCTCCTCGCCCGCCTCCTTCAGCTTGATCGCCATGCACAATCCGGCGAATCCGGTTCCGACGACGAGGACGTCCGGCTCGGTGATCCCGGGTGTCACAGAAATCCCCCGCGCCGCCACAGCGCGCGGGACGTCGCTCGCATCAGGCCGTTCTCCTCGAGGAACGCGGCCAGCGACTCGAACCCGCGTCGTTGATTCTCGCGAAAGTTCGGATTTCCCAGCGCCTGTCGACGCGCCTCCTTCGGATCCAGACCCGCCCGCTCGTACATGACCGGGTTGGTGAACAGCCGCTGGAACAGCGGGCCGCCGATCCCCTGCGCCGTTCCGACCCACAGCCGGTCGATCCGGTGGCCTTCCGCGACGCGGCGACGCACCCCCTCGCGCGCGAATCGGATGTGCCGGGACTCCTCGGTGACGTGGATCCGCATCAGCCGGGAAATCATCGGCTGCAACTGCGGATCCTCGAGGACGCGCCGCTGCGTGGCGTCGAAGATCTCCTCGCCGATCAGCGCGGCCACCCAGAGCATGGTTCCGCGAAATGTCTTGGGCAGCACGTTGACCACGACTGCCTGATACCACCGGAGCTGGAAGGGCTTGGCGCCCATCTGCTCGATGGCGCGCCCGAACATCGTCATGTGCCTGCACTCGTCGCCCATCTCGGTGAGCATGTACCGGGTGTGCAGCGAGCTCGGATCGTTGTGTAGCAGCGCGCGCAGGAGCGCCTGGTTGAGGATGTTCTCGAACCAGATTCCGACGCTGAGGATGTTCGCCGATTCCTGCCGGGACAGCTCGATGCGCTGTGCCTCGCTCATCCGGTCCCACATCTCGGTTCCCCACAGGGACAGGACCTGCGGCGGCAGGAAGTACTTGCCGTCCTCGAGGGGCGCGTCCCAGTCGATATCGACCACGGGGGCGTACGAACGCTTGACGGAGCCTGCGAGGAGCCGCCCGGCGACTTCCTCCCGATCGATCGTGTGTGAACGCTGAGACATCGCTGATCCCTTCGTCGAGCGCGATTCCATCTCGTTGCCGTTTATAGGTAAAACGTAAACCCGGCCGTGACGCAGGTCAATGGTTATCTGTGACTCGAGTTCACATTTGTGGCTTCTGTTTGCGCCCACCCCACCCGAACAGCACAATCAGGGCCGTGAGGACGCAGCCGACGACACCGACCCCCGGCGAACTCCGGGAACGGATCCTCGACGCGGCCGAGGAATGCCTGATCGAACTCGGTTACAGCACCCGGCTTCACGCGGTCATCGCGGAGCGAGCGGGACTGTCCCGGCCCACGCTCTACAAACACGTCGGCGATCAGTCCGCCATTCTCGAGGCCCTCTTCCAGCGGGAGATCTCGCGGTTCTTCGTCGTGCTCGACCCGGTGCTGCGGGGACGGCAGAGCCAACTCCAGGTGCGATTCGTCGACGCCGTCGTGTTCGCCGTCCAGTACGCACGCGGACACCGGTTGCTGCAGAAGGGTTTGCGCGACGACCCCGACGTGGTGCTCCCCTGGTTCACACTCGAGGCGAAGCCGATGATCGAACTCGGGGCGCGACTGCTCACTCCCCACTTCGAGCGGCTGTTCTCTCCCGACCAACTGTCGGGCGTGAGCCCCACCGCCATCTCCGAGTGGGCGTTCCGCATCATCGGCTCGCTCATCATCACGGAGGGGATCGTGGACACGTCCGACGAGCGGGCTCTGCGCGAGTTCGTCCGGTCCCTGCTGTCGATCGCCTTCATCCCGCAACCGGGCGTGCATATTCCTTGATGCGTATATACGTGGCAGCGCATCTACAGCGTCTGCATAGATCTCATGCTTCCTACCACTGACGTGGCTGGCGTTGGAGATGTATGTACTTCACGGCTACCCGTAACACCCTGCGGTGTTGCGAGTTCTACCGGGTCCCACACCGACGCTTGTGGTGCAGGAACAGTCTTTGTCTGATTCACCCCCACCGACGATGTCGCGGCGGGAGCACTGCGACGGACACGGCGATGCCGCGGCCTGCTCGGAGTGGGACACATCTTGTCGCGGCATCGGCGCACCGGCGCATGCTCGATCACCCGGATCTGCGGATTCCGGCCGCGCTTCCGAACGGCTTTTCCGCGTCCCAGCAATGCTCGTTTGGCCAGGTTCACGGCGGCCACATGGTCACGGTTTCCGCCAATTTTGCACCCCGAACACCATGCGGTGTGGTATCCGCCGGGGCGAGAGAGTGGTTCGTTGCAGCCCGGACACTGCGCGGAGGATCCGCGTGCCGGTACGGACACCACCACCGCACCGACACCGGCGGTGGTGTGCGTGAGGGCGTCGACGGCTTGGCGGCGGGCCGATTGCGCGGCCCGATTGTTGTTGACGCGCCCGTGCCCGCGGGTTTCGAGGGTGGTGAGGTCTTCCACCGCGATCACCGTCGCGCCCGCCGCGGCAGCGAAGTCGGTAACCTGGGAGCTGAAGTGAAACGCCATTTCCCGGTTGATCTTCCCCCGCTTGATGCCCACCGCCTCGCGGTGGGCATCGAGGACGGCGATCTTCGCATCGAGTTGTGCTCGGACCTCGGGGGGAGCGGTCGCGGCGAGCCGGCGCAGGCGAGCAGCTTTGCGGTGCAGCAGTTGACCCTCGGTTTGCAGGCGCGCCAGTTTGATCCCAAGGCCGCGATCGTCGTAGGTCCAGCCCTGGTAATCAGACACCAGCCCGTCCGGGGTTTCGGTGGTGATGGCGGCGGCGCCGAGAGTGGCCGGGGACCAGTCCACGCCCACCGCGCAAGTTCCCGAGGTCACATCAGCGGCGGGGACCGTCTCGGTGGCCGCGCACCGCAACAGCAGACCTCGGTGGTCGAGATGAAGGGTCGGGAGATGCCACTCGCTGATCGGCCGCCCGTGCAGGTGCGGTGGGATCGCGGCGGTCAACCGGACTCGTCGCCACTGCGCGCGTCCCGTCGGGGCGACGGTGGTGGGGAGTTTCACCGTCAACGTCATGACGGTGTCTGTGACGGTGAGGTGTGCGAGTTGTCGATCCGCTGCGGACAGCCGAGCCATCGCCGAGGTCTTCGGTGGTGCTTGCATGTCGGTGATCCGCAACCGGCCGGCGAGTGCCCCGCCCTCGCGGCGGGCGCGCGCGGTGAGCTGCCGCACCACGCCTCGGGCGAATCCGGCCGGGAGGTACTCCGCCGCAGTGGTGGGTGCGGCGAGGCGGCTGGTGGCCGGGTCGAACCGGGCCGACAGCGACGCGATGGCGGTGTCTCGGTATGCCAGGGTCCGCAGCGTCGCCACCGCTTGTGCGGTCACCACCCGCGTGACACGCGACGGGACGTAGACCCCGTCCGGGTAATGCGGGGTCCAGCCCAGACGCGCAGCAGCGACATGACCCTGTATCGGGAGCTTGCGGCCCTGGCGGTCCACGCCGGCGGCCAGGACATCGAAGGTGGCCGGTTGCCACAGCCGCGCCAGCATCTGCGCTTCGGCGCCCGAGATCAGGTCGAGCAACCACCCCACCCGGGTGTCGACGTCGTCGAGCCCGATCGGCTCACCGGTGATGTCATCGACCGCCAGGTAGGGGCGGGTGGTGAACGAGAACTGCCGCAGCGCAGTGTATCCGGCGTTGGCCATCAGTTAGTCCTCTCCAACCGTGCTGCCGCATCGCCGACGAAGTCGACGTTGATTCCGCTTCGGCCGCAATTGATAGTAGCGGCCGGAAAACGAGGCGAGTAATGCCATGAAGTCGTCCATCAGCTCCTCTACCAGCGCCTTGTCCCCATGTTCACGCAGGACCTCGACCGTAACGCCGACCACCGACAGGTAACGTTCGATCCATGCCACCGGAGAATCGCGCCAACCGATCTCGCCACACCACTCGCACCACCGTGAACCGGCCCTTGGCTGTGTCGTCGAGCATCCGATTCAGTCCCGCTCGGGTCTCCCGCAGACCGGAACCACGATCCTTGTAGACCCTGTACACGGTGCCGGTGGCACTCTCACGAAGCACCTTCTCTTGATTGGCAAGCGAGGATTCCTGACCGGTAGAGCCGGACACCCGGCCATACAATGCTTCCGCCCTGTCGGCCCGAACGCTCTCCGGTGTAGGTCGACCCAGGTAGATGTCGAGATCCTCCCGCTCGAATACTCGCTGATCGGAACTTGTACGCCGAGACGGAAACCGGCCGTCCGACGCGGCCGTCCGGACCCCCACCACCGACATGTTCAGGTATGCCACCGCCTCGCCGCCTCGCCGATGCGCATGATCCAATAGTGAGAGGAAGGACTAGGAAGTTTTAGGGAGTGCGGTAACAGTTGAGAGCCTGCACCGCGAACCGTTCGACGAGTTCGACGCGTGGCTGCAGCCCTACCGCCGACTGTGGGCGAATCACCTCGATGCGCTCGAGCGGCACCTCGAATCGAAGGAGACCCCGTCATGACCGAATCAGACGCACGACGCGACTACCGCCCCGGCCCACTGCGGCACGTCGAAGCACGACCCGACGGCACCCGATGGGCTCTGACCTTCGTTCGCGACTTCACCCACTCGCCGGCGGCGCTGTGGACCGCGCTCACGGATCCCGGCGAACTTCCGCAGTGGGCGCCGTACACCGCGGACCGGAACCTCGGAACGGTCGGTCCCGCGACCCTGATCATGGTCGACGGGCAGGACCGCACCGAACTCGACGGCACCGTGACCCGGGCCGAATCACCTCACGTCCTCGAACACGCGTGGGGCGACGACGTCCTGCTCTGGACGATCGAGGAAACCGATGCGGGCACCCGACTGACCTTGCGCCACACGGTCGACGACCAGCGAACCGCGGCGATGACGGCCGCCGGGTGGCACATGTGTCTGGACGTCGCCGACAGCCTGCTCGACGGCAATCCGATCGGACCGATCGTCGGCGCCGAGGCGATGAACTACGGCTGGCGCGAACTCAACGAGCAGTACTCCGAACGCCTCGGCGTCGAACCGATCGATCCGACGCTGCAGTGAAATCGGAGACGGGCGTCCGCCGCTCCCCGTACCGTTGACGCATGGGACTGCAATGGGAAGCCGTGGTGGTCAACGCTCTCGATCCGACAGCCCTGGGACGCTGGTGGGCCGAGGCCCTGGGCTGGGGCTCCGTGACCGACTCCGACGGCGACGTCCACATCCGGCCCCGGGCCGACAGTCACCCGGAGATCCTGTTCGTGGCGGTTCCGGACCGGAAGCAGATACCGAACCGGCTGCATCTCGACTTCCGGCCCGACGATCAGCAGGCCGAGGTCGCGCGGCTTCTCGGGCTCGGTGCCCGGCACGCGGATGTCGGTCAGGGCGAGCAGAGTTGGGTGGTGCTCGCCGATCCCGAGGGCAACGAGTTCTGCGTCCTGTCCGGCCGGCGCTGACGCCGATCAGGCCACCCTGGCCCGCAGGGTCCGCAGCGCCTCGTGCTGCACGACGAGGACCCGGCCCACCTGGAGCCCGAGCACGCCCGCGGTGTCGTGCACCGACAGCCCGTCGATGACCCGCAGCAGGACGATCTCCCGGGCGGTGGCGTCGAGATGGTGCAGCAGCCCGGCCACTTCCGCCGGAATGTCGGGACTTCCGGCCGTGCCGCCGTGCGCATCCGAAACGGTCCGGCTCACGACGCGATACACCTCGCGGATCGGATGATCACTGCGCGCGAGAGCCGGAAGTTCGCGCGCCACCGCGAGTAGTGCTTCGTGAGCCACCTCGTCCGCCGGACGCGTGACCTGCGTGGAATCCCCCACACGGGTGCGGCAATAGCGCACCACCTGCGGCCACAGCGTCGTCATCACCCGATCGACGGCCTTGCGATCCCCCGCCGCGGCAGCCGTCGCTGCCGAATGTAATTCCTCGTCAAGCACACTCATGTGACCCTCGATCCCCCGACCTCGCCGCCTCCGGTCGTCCGGCACGGCGCTTCCGTACTCATCTTCCGGCACACGAGGGGTCACCACATCCGGGAGGTTCCCCATTTCCCGGCGCGTGAAACCCCCTACATGTCCGGCTTCCTCCGCAGGTTCTTGGTCTGGCCGCGTTGCTTCTTGGCGTCGAGTCTTCGTCGGTGCGAGCCCTTGGTTGCCTTGGTCGGGCGCCGGGTGCGGGCTTCCGCCAGGACAGCGGCGCGCAGCAGCGCCGCCATCCGAGCCCGGGCCGCGCGCCGATTGCGCAGCTGCGAACGGGTTTCGGACGCCGTCACGGTGACCACCCCGTCAACGAGCCTGTGTCCCAGCCGAACCTGCATGCGTTCGAGTTGCGCGGGCGACAGAGTCGACAACGTCCACAGGTTCACCCGCAACTCCACCCGCGAGTCCGTGGTGTTGACTCCCTGACCGCCGGGACCGCCTGCGCGGGAGAACCGCCACTGCAACTCGGCGGCCGGAACGACGAGCGACCGCGTGATCTCGAGGTCGTCGGTGACCTCGCCACCGGGAAACACCGGAGGAACTTCGCTCACACTCCCAGCGCCCGAGCCAGCACCGGCCAGGAATCGTGCAGGTCGTCCTGCCAGTATCCCCACGAGTGTGTGCCCGAGTTACGGAAACTCGCGGTTGCAGGTATTCCCAGTTCCCCCAGGCGGTCCGTGAATCGATGGGTACAGTAGTTGGTCACCGCTTCGATGGGACCACCCGCGTAGATCTGACGCGCGAGCGTAGCGACGTTCCCGTCGATCCCAGGTCCGTCCAGGGTCTCGTGTCGCCCCGGCAGACCGTTGCCGTTGGAGAGGAACAGTTCCGTTCCGCGCAGTTCGGCGGCGTGAACATAGGGATCGTTCGCCGCCCACGCCGGATCGTCCGCCTTGCCGTACATGTTGGCCGGGTTGCCGTAGCCGTAGTTTTCCATGGTGATCTTGATGAGGAGCTGACCGAGCGGATCACTGGTCAGAGCGCAACCGCTGTAGGCAGCCACGCCGCGAAACAGGCCGGGGGCGGCGATCGCCAACTGCAGAGCGGCAGTACCCACCCGTGACATGCCGGCGAGCGCGTTGACTCCGTTGGTGCCGAGGGCCGCGTCGACGACCGGCGGAAGTTCCTGAGTCATAAAGGTCTTCCACTTGTTCACCCCCATCACCGGGTCGGGGCTCTTCCAGTCCGTCCAATACGCGTTCTCGCCGCCGGACGGGCTGACGACGTTCACGTTCTGGTCGGCCAGGAACTCTTCGACATCGGTCTTCTCCCGACGGACCTGACCGTCGAGGAAGTACAGCGTCGGCCTCGGCGCGCTCGTGTCGGCGGGGCGCTGCACGTACACCGGAACAACCCGCTGCATCGACGCCGAGAAGACGTGCAACGTCAGGTGTCTCGGATCGATCACGGTGACGTGATCGAGCGTCGACCCGTTCGGCGCCACCGCGGAACCGAGCGCCTGACCGGTGTCGACGATCGGATCGGCGGCCGCGGCGACGGTGCCACCGAGGCAGAGAGAGACCACGGTCACGGCCGTCACGGCCGCTGTTCGCAATTTCCCCCGAAAGATTTGTCGTGTCACGACCGTGTACCGCCCTCCACCCGCACGAATTCCGGTCCCGGGCATGCTAACAGTTCCCGCGATACCGAGTAACGGAAGAGCCTTTCCGCGCGATGAACATTCGACCCCCCACGTTCATTGAAGGACCGGCATGACGTTTCCCCCGCCCTCATCACCTGCCACACGCAAGAAGTGGCCCTGGATCACGGGCGGGATCGTCGTAGTCGTGGCCGCGGTCTCGTTCCTCAGCCCCGGACAAGACGACCAATCGGCCCAGGCCACAGCGGTATCCGCGTCCGTGACACCAACGGTCGCCGATTCGACGACCGTGCGTGTCGCGTCGAGTTCGTCGACACCGGTACCGGTTTCGTCTGCGCTCGCTCTCTCGCCGGTCGAACCCGCCGCCGACGCGACCGCCGCGCTGCAGCAACTCGCCGGCCTCGAGATCAAGGGACGCGCACCGAAAACCGGCTACGACCGGGATCTCTTCGGCCAGGCGTGGACCGACGACGTCACGGTCGAGGGCGGCCACAACGGATGCGACACGCGGAACGACATCCTCGGGCGCGACCTCGAACAGGTCGTGTTCAAGGCGGGCACCCGCGACTGCGCGGTACAGACCGGAACGCTGCTCGACCCGTACACCGGCAACACCATCTCCTTCCTCCGCGGTGAGGGCACGTCGAATGCCGTGCAGATCGATCACGTCGTCGCGCTCTCCGACGCCTGGCAGAAGGGGGCGCAGCAGCTCGACACCGCGACCAGGGCGAACTTCGCGAACGATCCGCGGAACCTGAAAGCCGTCGACGGCCCCACCAACCAGCAGAAGTCGGACGGAGACGCCGCAACCTGGCTGCCCCCGAACAAGAGCTACCGGTGCACCTACGTGGCCGATCAGGTGGAGGTCAAGGCCGCGTACGGGCTGTGGGTGACCCAGGCCGAGCACGATGCGATCGCCCGGGTTCTCCAGGACTGCGGAGCCGCGACGCCTGCCGTCGCTCCCGCTCCGAGCACCGCCACGGTCCCGGAAGCGGTCCCAGCACCCGCACCCGTTCCCGCTCCGGCACCCGCGCCCGCACCGGTCCCGTTCGTCGACACGGCACCGCCGAGCGACGTCTACTACAAGAACTGTTCGGCGGCCAAGACGGCCGGTGCCGCGCCGGTCCACATCGGCGAGCCGGGCTACGGCACCCACCTCGATCGCGACGGCGACGGCGTCGGCTGTGAGAGCTGATCCGGGCCTGGCGCGACACGCGCCGCCGCCACCAGTTAACCTGAACTGCCTGCAGGGACGTCGGGTACCTGTAGCTCTGTACATGTCAGAAAGATGAGATCGGCATGACCACTGCACCCGACGCACTCGGGCACCCCCCACATACGGACGAACCGGCAGTCGCCCGCGCGTATTCGAAGCCGGCGTTGTCGGCGCGCGAAATCGAGGTTCTCCGCCACTGGTTGCGCGGCGACTCCAAGCTCGCCGTCGCCGCCGACCTCCACATCGCCCTCGGAACGGTCAACACACACCTGACCCGCATCCGCGAGAAGTACGCGCTGGTCGGACGTGATGCGTCCACCAAGACGACGCTGCTGGTGCGGGCCCTTCAGGACGGGATCATCACGATTGCCGAACTCTGACGGGTCTACGCCCTGCGCAGTGCGTCCCGGTCGATCTCGGCCACCGACGTCAGGCCACTGAGACCCATCGTGAGGTCGAATTCGGCGATCACGTTGGCGGTGGCGTCCCGCGCACCGGCCTGACCTGCGAGGGCCAGTCCGTACAGGTGGGGCCTGCCGAGCGTCACCGCGTCCGCACCGAGGGCGAGGGCCTTGAAGACGTCTGCTCCCGTGCGGATTCCGCTGTCGAGGAGCAGCGTCAGCCTGCCGTCGACGACGGGCGCGATGTCCACGAGCGCGTCCAGCGACGACACGCTGCCGTCCACCTGCCGCCCACCGTGATTCGACACCACGATGCCGTCCACCCCGGCGTCGAGCGCGCGCCTGGCGTCGTCCGGGTGCAGCACGCCCTTGAGGAGGATCGGCAGCGACGTCCTGCTGCGGAGGGTCTCGATATCGGCCCAGCTCAGTGACGGCCGGGAGTAGATGTCGAGGAACGTCTCCACGGCGGCCCGCGGTTCCGGCGACCGCAGGTTGTCGAGGAAGCGGCCCGGGAAGCGCCGGGTCATCGACACCAGCGACCGGATCGCGCCGAGTGTCACCTCGACGTCCGCCTTGCCTGCGGCGGCCTTGATCCGTTCGTGCACGATCCGGCGGAACACCGGATCGGACGTGTACTGCGCGATCCCCTGCCCCTGCGCGAACGGCAGCGAGCCGAGGTTGAGGTCTTCCGGGCGCCAGCCGAGCATGGTCGTGTCGAGGGTGACGACGACGGCGTCCGCACGAATGTTCTCGGCGCGCTGGAGCAGGCTGTCGACGAGATCGTCGTCCGTGCTCCAGTACAGCTGGAACCACCGGGGGGCGTCGCCCATCGCCGCCGCACTCTCCTCCATCGGTGCGCAGCCCTGATTGGAGAAGATGTACGGCACACCCAGTTCGGCGGCCGCGGCGGCGATCGCCACATCCGCCTCGGGACTGGCCAGTTCGGCCGCGCCCACCGGGGCGAGCAGCACCGGGGCCGGAATCCTGCGCCCGAACAACTCGACCCCGATGTCGCGCTTCGAGACGTCACGCAACACCCGGGGAACGATCTGCCACTTGTCGAACGCATCGCGGTTGGCCTGCATCGTGCGACCCAGCCCCGCGCCGCCGTGGACGTACGCCCACCCCTTTGCGCTCATCTTCCTCTTCGCGCGTCGCTCCAGCGTGTCGAAGTCGGTGGGAACGGAGGGTGTGCGACCGAGGACGCCGTCGCGGTAGATCAGATTCTGGCGGGCCCGGCCCGGGCTGTCCTGGTTCTCGCTCGCAGACATGCGCCGAGTCTTCCACAGGCCGGCACGAACCGACGGCAGGTCGCCGGGACGCGTAGGTTTGTGACCGGCACCACACCGACCCCCGACATCCTAGGAGACCGAGATGCCCGACCGTCCGTCCCTCACCGGCGCTCCCTGCTGGATCGATCTCACCAGTTCCGACCCACGACAGGTCATTCCGTTCTACACCGGACTGTTCGGGTGGAGGTCCGACACCAACGAGGATCCGCAGTACGGCGGCTACTCCATCTTCAGCATGAACGGCAAACCCATTGCGGGCCTTGGCCCCCAACAGCAGGGCAACCCGTACGGCAATGTGTGGACCACGTACATCGCGTCCGAGGACGCGGAGGCCACCGCGGCGAAGGCCGCCGAGGCGGGCGGCCAGGTGATGATGCCAGCGATGGTCGTGGGCGACCAGGGCACGATGGCCATCCTCGGCGATCCGGCCGGCGCCGTCATCGGCGTGTGGCAGGCCGATGGGCACGACGGCTTCGGTCTCGTGGACGAACCCGGCGCGCCCGTCTGGCACGAAACGCTGTCGCGAAACTACGCGGCGGCGCTCCCCTTCTACGCGGACGTGTTCGGCTGGACCTATCAGACTCTCGGCGACACAGACGAATTCCGGTACTCACAGGCAAACCTCGGCGACCGCACCGTGGCCGGAGTCATGGACGCCGACTCGTTCCTCCCCGAAGGCGTCCCCTCGTTCTGGCAGTTCTACATCGGCGTCGAAGACACGGATGTAGCCGTCGCGAAGGTCACCGAACTGGGCGGCAGCGTCCGGCGCGAACCCGAGGACACACCATTCGGGCGGCTCGCATCCGTCGCCGACCCCCTCGGCGCCACCTTCCAGATCACGACCCTGCAGTCCTGACCCGGTGACGGTGGCGCGCACACCGCGCCACCGTCACGCCGGGCCGAACGGTGCCTGCGCCTCCTTGGCGTCCCAGATGTCGAGGAGCGAGCGGAGAATCTCCTCCGACATGCCCAGGCCCCCGAGATGGCTTTCCCCGTGCATCGTGTGGAATTCGGCGTCGGGAAGAAGCGACACCATATGCTGCCCGTGCCGGAGCGGAATGATGTGGTCGCAGTCGCCGTGCCACCACCGCACCGGGGTCTTCACCGCGTTCACCCGGAATCCCCAGTCCCGCGCGAACAGGACGAGGTCGGCGAACGGTGCACTGAGCTGCTTGCGGCCGCCGTTCAGCAGATCGTCGAGGAACATCGCCTTGAACTCCGGCCGCGCGAGCAGACGGCGGTCGCCCTCCGGAGACAGCCGCCCGTACAGGTCGATGATCGGCGACGCGAACGGCCTCGCCAGCCTGATCACGGAACTCGCCGCCAACCCGACGGGGACACCTCCCGCCGACAGCACCGGTGCCGCCAGGACGGCGAGATCCATCAACCCGCTGCGGATCGCGTCGGGACCCTTCGTCGGCGCGACTCCCCCGAGGATGCCGGTCGCGACCACGCGGTCGGGCATCGCGTACGCCGCGGCCAGCGTATAGGGGCCGCCGCCGGACAGGCCGACCACGGCCATCTGGTCGATGCCCAGCGTGTCGGCGACCGTGCGCAGGTCTTCGGCGAAGTCGATCACGGCGCCGTAGCGGTGCGGCGTCGACGATCCGACCCCCGGCCGGTCGATCCCGATCAGCCGGACGTGCTCGCGTTCGGCGAACGCGCGCGCCTCCATCGGCACCTGACGACGCGCTCCGGGTGTGCCGTGCAGCCAGAACACCGCCCTGCCCTGTGCCGAACCGAACTCCGCGAAGCCGAGCCGACGCCCCTCGCCTACCGCGACCGTGCCCTCCAACTGCGGGCGTGCGATGTCCACCATGCCCACAGCTTCGCACGTGATACCCGTCACGTTTCCGACCGGGACCCGCTCAGCGGTGTGCGGTGGACGTGAACTGGTAGGTCGCGGCATCGACGATCTGCTCGGGAGACACCTCGATCTCGCCGTTCAGCCACGCCGTGATGAGTTCCGCGAGCCCACCCACGAACAGCAGCGCGGTGATCTCGTCCTGCGGCGACGACCACGCCCGGTCGCCGTAGAGTTCCTTCGATTCCTCCGCGACCAGCGAGGCGAACGCCCGCAACAACTCGCGCCGTCGCGTCCGCAGCGGTTCGGCGCCCGCCGATTCGATGATCGACACCCGCCCTTTCCGCGGGTCCGCCGTCAGGATGTCGACGAACGTCGCGATCGCCGCCCGCGCCCGCACCTCGGGGTCGCCGGTCACGGTCTGGAGGGTGACCCGCGCGGCCTCCCCGATCTCCGCGGCGATGCCCTCGATCACCTGTACCAGCAGGTCGTCCCGGCTGCGGAAGCTCTCGTAGAAGTAGCGTTCCGTCAGTTTCGCCTCGGCGCAGATCGCGGTCATGGTCGCCTTCTCGCCGCCGACGGTGCCGAACACCTGCAGTCCCGCCTCGAGCAGGCGCGCGCGGCGGTCCGCGGCCCGTTCCTCCGAACTTCGACCGCGGTACTGGCGCGCCGGCTGACTCATGACTCGATGTTGACAGACCCACTGGTGTGACGCACACTACACACATCTGACAGAGGGTCCTGTCACATACGCCGACGAGGAGGGCCGATGCCCAAAGTTCTCGCTGCTCCCCCACCGCAAAGCACCCTGCAACCCATCTCGGGCAACGCCGGATTCCCCGTCATCGGACACTCGCTGGACTACTTCCGCGACCCGATGGGACTGCTGCAGAGTCGCTGGGATCGCTACGGCCCCGTGTCGTGGCTGAGCATGGCCGGCAAACGGTGGGTCACCGTGCTCGGACCGGACGGCTGCCAGACGGTGCTGCAGAACAAGGACCGGGCCTTCGTCAACAGCGACGGATGGAGCGTGCTGATCGGGCCGTTCTTCCACCGCGGGCTGATGCTCCTCGACGGCGACGAACACCTCGCCCACCGGCGAATCATGCAGCAGGCCTTCACCCGCGACCGGCTGTCGCGCTATACCGAGGCACTCCATCCGGCCGTCGAGAAGGGGCTCGACGCCTGGCAGCCCACCCCGGGCTTCGCCGCGTATCCCGCGCTGAAGGAGTTGACACTCGATCTCGCCACGAGCATCTTCATGGGCGGCGCCGAGGGGTCGACGCCCCGGGAGATGGCCGAGATCAACAAGGCCTTCATCGACTGTGTGCAGGCCGCCACGTCGGTGGTGCGGTATCCGCTGCCCGGAACGCGATGGAAGCGTGGCATCGACGGGCGCACACGACTCGAGGAGTTCTTCCGCCGCTACCTGCCCGCGCGTCGAGGGGGTGCCGGCGACGACCTGTTCTCCGCGCTGTGCCACATCGAATCCGAAGAGGGGCAACGGTTCGGCGACGACGACGTCGTCAACCACATGATCTTCCTGCTGATGGCCGCGCACGACACGTCCACCATCACTTTGTCGACGATGATGCAGTACCTCGGTCAGCACGCCGACTGGCAGGAGCGGTGCAGGCGGCAGTCGGCGGCGCTGGGAACGTCCACCCCGACCTACGGTCAACTCGACGAACTGACCGACCTCGACCTCGTCATGAAGGAATGCCTGCGCCTCGTTCCGCCGGCCCCGGTGGTCGCTCGCCGCGCCGTCGAGGACACCGAGGTACTCGGCCACTACATCCCCCGGGGCACGTACATGTCGGTGGTGGTGCACTTCACCCATCACATGCCCGAGTACTGGCCCGATCCGGAAAGGTTCGACCCCGAACGGTTCGCACCCGAACGCCGTGAGGACAAGGTTCACCGGTTCGCGTGGGAGCCGTTCGGCGGCGGCGTGCACAAATGCCTGGGGATGCACTTCGCGGGCGCCGAGATCAAGACGGTCATGCACCACCTGCTGCAGCGATTCGACTGGCAGGTGAGCCCCGGCTACGTCGCACCGCTCAACTACACCTCGCTGCCGTTCCCGTCCGACGGCCAGCCCGTGGACCTGTATCACCGCGTCGGCTGAGCCGATACCGCATGGTGCAGTCCGAGCCGATACCCCATAGTGCAGGCCGGGCCGATCCACCATAGTGGAAGTCATGACCGTTACGGCGCCCCCGCTCGACGTGTATTCGCAGCCCACGCTGTCTGCCCTGATGCCGTCCGTCCTCGCCTCACTGGGCGTTGCCGGCGAACCCAACCGGCTGCACCTGCCGGACAGCAGGCACACCGTGGTGTTCTTGATAGACGGACTCGGCTGGACGCTGCTGCGCCGCCACCGCGAACACGCCCCGTTTCTCGACAGCCTGACCGGACGGCCGATCCGGGCGGGCTTCCCCACCACGACCGCCACCAGTATCGCGTCGTTCGGCACGGGGTTGCCGTCCGGCGATCACGGCATCACCGGCTACCAGTCATACGTTCGTGAGGTTCGCGGCACGCTCAACTGGTTGTCGTGGCGGGCAGGCCACAAGGGCGACGAACTGACCCGGCTGGTGCCCGAGGTCGTCCAGCCCGCACCGACCGTGTTCGAACGCGCCGCGGCAGCCGGTATCACGTGCACGACGGTGGTTCCCGCGAAATTCGACGGGTCCGGGCTCACCCGCGCCGTCCTCCGCGGCGGCACGTTCGCAGGAATACACGCGTACGGTGACCTGATCGCGCACGTCGTCACCGCGGCCCAGGCGGGCGAACGGACCCTCACGTACTGCTACCTCAGCGAAATCGACACGCTCGGGCACATTTACGGACCGGGATCCGAATCCTGGCTGCACCAGGTCACCCTCGTCGACCGGCTCGTCGAGAGGCTCGCCGCCGGACTCGCGGCGGCACAACCCGACACCACTCTCTACGTCACCGCCGACCACGGCATGGTCACCGTCGACGACGCCGACAAGATCGACTTCGACGCCACTCCCGCCCTGTCGGACGATGTGGTGGCGCTCGCCGGCGAACCGCGGTGCAGGCACGTCCACACCCGAGCCGGAGCCGGGCACGACGTCGCCGCCCGGTGGAGGAGCGAACTGGGACACCGCATGTGGATCGGCACGAGGGACGAGGCCGTCACCGCGGGACTGTTCGGGCCGGCCGTGCGATCCGAGGTGCAGGGCCGCATCGGAGATGTCGTCGCCATCGCACAGGGCGGCGTCGCGGTGGTCCGGCGCAAGGCGGAGTCGAGGCTGTCCGCTCTCCCCGGGCAGCACGGCGCCCTCACCGACGACGAGTTGCTGATTCCCCTGCTGCAGGGCACCACGACGTAAACCCGGGCCGATCACCGGCCCGCGGGGCAACTCCTGATAGAAATGACGAACAGCGTTGATTTCAGGAGAGATTCATGCCCCGCTCTGCGGTACCGAACACCGGCTCCATCATCACGACCATCCGCACCAAGTGGCCATGGATCTTCGCCGGGCTGCTCGTCGTCGTACTCGTCGCGATGCTCTCCCCGGACCCCGACGACACCCTCGCCGCCGGAACCGAACCGGCTGCACCCTCGGAAGTCACCGACGCACAACAGATACAGACGGCGTTCACCGAGCTGTCCACCCTCGAGGTGAAGGGCCGGGCACCCAAGACGGGATACGACCGGGAACTGTTCGGCGCCAGCTGGACCGACAACGTGTCGGTCGAACTCGGACGCAACGGCTGCGACACCCGCAACGACATCCTGCGACGCGACCTAGTCGACATCACCTCACGGGACCGCACCCGCAACTGCGTAGTGCAGACGGGCACGTTACGGGACCTCTACACGGGCACCATCATTGCGTTCACCCGCGGGACGAAGACGTCGGACGACGTGCAGATCGATCACGTGGTGGCACTGTCGGACGCGTGGCAGAAGGGCGCTCAGCTCCTCGATGCGCAGACGCGGGCGGACCTTGCGAACGATCCCCGCAACCTGCAGGCGGTGGACGGACCCACCAATCAGCGCAAGAGCGATGCCGACGCGTCGACGTGGCTGCCCCCGCTGGCGGCGTACCGCTGCACCTACGTGGCGCGTCAGGTGGAAGTGAAAGTGGCGTACCGACTCTGGGTGACGCCGCCCGAGCGCGATGCGATGGCCACAGTGCTCACCAGCTGCGGCGCCCGGTGATCACGCGCCGGGTGGGGTGAGCCGGTTCTCCGATCCCGTGTCGACCGCCGGGGCCGTCGCACCGGAATCCCAGTCGACGGAATTGTTGGACCCGGTGAGTTCGAGGGAGTCGAGGGACACGGCGCGCACGAAGTTGTCGTTGCCACTCACCGTCATCGCACCGGAGTCGTCCACGTTCACGGAGTTCCCGCTTCCGCTGACCGAGATCCGCTCCGCCTGCTTGCCGAGCACGGTCACGGCGTTGCCCTGCACGTCGATCGACTCGGCGACGTCGATGGTGGAACTGTTGCTGCGCCCCGAGATGGTGAGCGTTCCGGTCTGCCCGCCGACGACGTTGGTGTCCTGACCGCGCACGATGACCGCGTTCGACATGGCGACGTTCGCCGAGACGCCGTTGGCCTCGATGGTGACGGTGCCGCACTCGCCGTCGAGGACGACCCCGGCACCGTCCCTGCTCACGATCACGTCGCGGCCGGCGCAGTCACCGCCCGAGTTCAGTTCCACCGCAGAGCCGGACACCGTCGAGGCGCTGCCGCCGCCGGTGCTCCCGCCGCCGCAGCCCGCGAGGGCCACGGTGCAGGACATCAGCACGGCGACGGTGACCGACTGCCGGGTGACGCTCATCGACCCCTGCTTTCCTGCCCCCGACGGGACCGGGTCAGTTCTTCGCGAGTACCGGCATCGTCACGACCTGGGCCGCGTAGGACAGCCCGGCACCGAAGGCGAGCAGCAGGGCGGTGTCGCCGGGCTTGGTGGCGCCGGACTGCAGCATTTCCTCCATCGCGAGCGGCACGGACGCCGCCGACGTGTTGCCGCTCTCGGCGATGTCGTCGGACACGGGCACATTCTCGGGGAGTTTCATGCTGCGCGCGATCACCTCGGTGATCCGCGAGTTGGCCTGGTGCGGGACGAACGCGTCGAGATCGTCGACGGACATGCCGGCCTTCTCGATCGCCCGCAGTGCCACCTTGCCCATCTCGAAGGCGGCCCACCGGAACACCGCGGTACCGGCCATCTTGATGTACGGACGCGTGGCACCCGGCGTCGTGATGTATTCGTACCAATCCAGGTCCTGCACGATGGCGTCGGCCTGGGCGCCGTCCGAACCCCACTCCACCGGACCGATGCCCGCGACGTCGCTCTTGCCCACGACCACGGCGCCGGCGCCGTCACCGAAGATGAACCGCGTCGCGCGGTCGGTGGGGTCGGTGGTGATGCTCATCTTCTCGACACCCACCACGAGGGCGTAGTCGACGGATCCGCCGCGAACCAGATCCGACGCCACCGTCAGCGCGGTGCAGAAGCCGGCACAACCACCGCCGAGATCGAACGCTCCGGGCCCGTTGGTGCCCAGCGCGTCGGCCACCACCGCGGCGGCGGGCGGCGTCAGCAGGAGGTACGTCGACGTGGCGACGATGACACACCCGATCTGCTCGGGATCGATCCCGCTCGCTTCGATCGCCTTGCGCCCTGCCGCGATGGACATCGTGACGACATTCTCGTCCTCCGCCGCGAACCGCCGGTTGCGGATTCCCGAGCGCGACTGGATCCACTCGTCGTTCGAGTCGATCAGTTCACAGATCTCGTCGTTGGTGACGACCCGTTCGGGCCGGTACACGCCGAGCCCGAGAAGGGCGGACTGCCGACCTCCAGCCACGGTGGCAATCTGCTTTCCCATCGATCGATCTCCTCATCAGGTCCCGCGTGGTTACGCGCAGTGTGGACTTGCCGCCAGCACACGTTACGTCGGCGGCCGCCCAGCGGGTAGCACCGGTTCCTGTTACTCGTCGGTAACATCGATGCCGTGGGGGCGCCCATGAAACGAACAGTGCGGTCAAACCGACACTTTCGTAAGAACAGACTTGTTAGACTTCTCGCGATTTCCAGCAGTTGATCACCGGTAGGGGGAGTGGTCTCTTCGGGCCACGCGTGCCGCCTGCTGCTAGAGATGGAGTGTCCTTCGTGAAGCGAACCAGAGCTCTTGCAGCAGCGTCGCTCGCCGGCGCAGCCGTGACGTTGATCGCATTCGCCGGCCCGGCCGCCGCGAATCCCAACGCCATCAATCCGATCCCCGGACTCAACGGCACCAACGGGATTCCACACCTCACCGGACGCACCCAGGCGGTCGCGCAGCAGACCGGCATGCTCAGTCCGAACCGAACCCAGGACGCCAACGTCCTCGGCACCGACCTCGGCGTCATGTGGGACAACGGCCAGGGCCAGGTCCTCACGGCGTTCGGCGACTCCGCCGGGCTCGGACTGCCCAACCTGCTGTCGGGCAGCCTGTGGGCCTGGCGCAGCAGCACACTGTTCCGCAGCTCCGACGGCATCCTCTCCGACGGGATGAACTTCGACAGCTCACCCCGCGACATCTTCGGCCAGTCCAAGGAGCTCGTCCCGAGTCCGAAGATTCCGTTCGTCGAGATCAGCCGAATCCCCACGGCCGGCGTCGCCGTCGGCAACACCCAGGTTCTGAGCATGATGTCGGTGAAGAACTGGGGACCGGCGGGAACGTGGGACACCAACTATTCCGGCCTCGTCTACTCACAGGACAACGGCGAGAACTGGACCGTCGCGCCCGAGACGCAGCGCCCGAACGTCGGTGGCAACGCCAACTTCCAGATGAGCGCCTTCGTCAAGGCCGACGGCTTCGTCTACCAATACGGCACGCCCGCCGGCCGCGGCGGACTCGTCCACATCGCGCGGGTCCCGGAACCCCAGATCATGGACCTCGGCGCGTACGAGTACTTCGACGGCGCCAAGTGGATCAAGGGCAACCCCGACGTCGCCAAGCCGATCATGCCTGGCGGGGTCGGCGAATTGTCCGTCGCGTACAACGAGTACCTCGGTCAATACATCATGCTGACCACAGACCAGTACAACTCGGTGGTCATGCGCCGCTCACCGTCGGTCACCGGACCGTGGGGCCCACCGGAGGTACTCGTCGACACCCGGGAGCTGCCCTCCGCGTACGGCGCCTACATCCACCCGTGGTCGTCGGGACGCGACCTCTACTTCCTCACAACGGTGCACAACAACTACAACGTGCTCCTCATGCGGACCACACTCACTCCGTAGCCCGCGTACTAGCGTCGGGGCATGGATGCAGCTGCCTGGGACGAACGGTATTCACAGAGCGAACTGGTGTGGGGCGCGCCACCCAACGCCGTCGTGGTCGAGCGGGTCACTTCGCTCCCCCGCGGCCGCGCACTCGACCTCGCGTGCGGGGAGGGCCGCAACGCGCACTGGCTCGCCACCCGCGGCTGGGAAGTGACGGGGCTCGATTACTCGGCCGTGGCCCTCGACAAGGCCCGCCGGGTGGCCGCCGAGGCACCCCGCTCGGTCCGGGAACGGCTCGACTACCGCGTCGCCGACGTCACCGATTCGGACCTCGGCGGCGAGTACGACCTCGTGCTCATGATCTACCTCCATCTCGCCCCCGAGGAGCGTCTGCAGGTTGTGAACCGCGCCATATCTGCGCTGAAACCTGACGGAATCCTCATGATTTTGGGGCATGACGCCGTTAACTTGTCGCAGGGAGTCGGGGGTCCCCAGGACCTTGAACTCCTTTACACGCCAGACGATGTGGTGAATTCGTTCGACGGGCGACTCGTCGTCGACGTCGCCGAACGGCGCTTCCGCGAGACGGACGCCGGAACGGCGATCGACGCGCTCGTCGTCGCACACCGCCCGAGTCTTGGCAGTCAGGTAAATCGGGCGTAATATCGCTGATGTTACCGACGAGTAATAACTTGGGCGGTACTAACGGATAGACCGCACCATCTCACTGGGAGAGACAGAAGACATGGGCCATTACAAGAGCAACGTCCGCGACCTGGAGTTCAACCTCTTCGAGGTACTCGGTCTCGAGCAGCCGCTGAGTGAAGGCGTGTGGGGCGATCTCGACGCCGACACCGTCCGCAACATGCTCAGCGAAGTTGCCCGCCTCGCCGAGGGACCGCTGGGCGAGTCCTTCGCCGACGCCGACCGCAACCCTCCGGTCTTCGACCCCGAGAACCACACCGTCACCCTGCCGGAATCCTTCAAGAAGTCGTTCCGCGCACTGTGGGACGCCGAGTGGTACCGCATGGGGCTCTCCGAAGAAATCGGCGGCGTACCCGTCCCCCGGTCCGTCGTGTGGGCCATCGGTGAGCTGATCCTCGGCGCCCAGCCGGCCGCGCACATGTACCAGGCCGGACCCGCGTTCGCGGACGTGCTGTTCCACAACGGCACCGAAGAGCAGAAGAAGTGGGCCGCCACCTGCGTCGAGCGCGGCTGGGGTGCCACCATGGTCCTCACCGAACCCGACGCCGGTTCCGACGTCGGCGCAGGCCGCACCAAGGCCATCAAGCAGGACGACGGCTCCTGGCACATCGAGGGCGTCAAGCGGTTCATCACGTCCGCCGACTCCGACGACCTGTTCGAGAACATCTTCCACCTGGTCCTGGCCCGCCCCGAGGGCGCAGGCCCCGGCACCAAGGGACTGTCGCTGTTCTTCGTCCCGAAGACGCACTTCAACTTCGAGACCAACGAATTGGGCGAGCGCAACGGCGCCTTCGTCACCAACGTCGAGCACAAGATGGGCCTGAAGGTCTCCGCCACGTGTGAGGTCACGTTCGGCGGCCACGGCATTCCCGCCCAGGGCTGGCTCGTCGGCGAGGTCCACAACGGCATCGCGCAGATGTTCGACGTCATCGAGCACGCCCGGATGATGGTCGGCACCAAGGCCATCGCCACCCTCTCCACCGGCTACCTCAACGCCCTCGACTACGCGAAGGAACGCGTCCAGGGCGCCGACCTCACGCAGATGACGGACAAGGCCGCACCGCGCGTCACCATCACGCACCACCCCGACGTCCGTCGCGCCCTCGCCATGCAGAAGGCGTACGCGGAGGGCCTGCGCGCCGTGTACCTGTACACCGCGGCGCACCAGGACGAGGCCACCGCCAAGCTGGTGTCCGGCGCCGACAAGGACCTCGCGTTCCGCGTCAACGACCTGCTGCTCCCCATCGTCAAGGGCGTCGGCTCCGAGCGGGCGTACCAGTACCTGACGGACAGCCTGCAGACCTTCGGTGGCTCCGGCTTCCTGCAGGACTACCCGATCGAGCAGTACATCCGCGACGCCAAGATCGACTCGCTGTACGAGGGCACCACCGCCATCCAGGCGCAGGACTTCTTCTTCCGCAAGATCGCCCGCGACCGCGGTGTGGCACTCGCCCACGTCGCAGGCGAGGTCAAGAAGTTCATCGACAGCGAGGCAGGCAACGGACGCCTCAAGGCCGAGCGCGCCCTGCTCGCCACCGCCCTCGAGGACGTCCAAACCATGGCCGCCACCCTCACCGGGTACCTCATGGGTGCGCAGGAGCAGCCGTCCGAGCTGTACAAGGTCGGCCTCGGTTCCGTCCGCTTCCTGATGTCCGTCGGCGACCTGCTCATCGGCTGGCAGCTCCTCCGCCAGTCCGAGATCGCGATCAAGGCCCTCGACGAGGGTGCCTCCGACAAGGACAAGGCGTTCTACGAGGGCAAGGTCGCCATCGCGTCCTTCTTCGCGAAGAACGTCCTGCCGGAGCTGACCGCCACCCGCAGCATCGTCGCCAACATCGACAACGACATCATGGAGCTCGACGAAGCAGCGTTCTGATCCGCTTCACACCGCCCGGCGGCTAGGGTACTTCCCCGGCCGCCGGGCTTCTTCGTGCCCCGACCACGTGGACTCCGGCACTTCTTCTCGGTCGACGCACATCTTCTCGGCCCCCACACGCAGTGCGCGAGCCGAGAAAGAGTGCGGGAGTTGTCCACAAGCCTCAGTTCATCCACAGACGGGTCCTTCGGACCGGATTCTTCAGGTGGCTCCGGCGAGAATCGTTCCCATGGAACATGACCCGGAGGCGATGCTGCGGCGCCAGGAGGCGTTGGACCGCGGCTACAGCGACGACGAGATCCGACGTCTGTACACGCGCGGCGACTGGCAACGCATCGGCCGCGGTGCGTACCTCTCCGCGTCGATGTACACGGCGCTCGGCGAGGAGGAACGTCATCGATTCCTGATCGACTCGACAGTTCACGCCGTGTCGGACGACGCGGTGCTCAGTCACCAATCCGCAGCCGTCGTGTATGGCCTGCCGCTGCGGAAGACACCCCTCGACCGCGTGCACGTCTCCAGAAACCGACGCGGAGGTGGCCGGATCAAGCGGCGGATCACGGTGCACTGTGCCCCGATCGGAGAGCACGTGGCAGTGGTCGACGGGCATTCGCTGACGCTCCCGGCGCGGACCGTGATCGACCTCGCGAGAACTCTGCCGTTCGAGCAGGCCGTCGTGGTGGGTGATGCGGCGGTCCGCAGGTTCGGCATCGGCCGCGACGAACTGGACGCCGAACTCACCCGCGCTGCGCGTCGTCACGGCGTCGATGCGGCGCGGAGGGTCGTCCGCTTCGTGTGCGGGCACAGCGAAAGTGTCGGTGAATCACGGAGTCGGGTGATGTTGTGGAATGCCGGGCTCCCCGCCCCGTTCCAGCAGGGTGAGGTGTTCGAGCCCGATGGGCGGCGAATCGGACGCGTCGACTTCCACTTCGACGGCATCGTCCTCGGGGAGTTCGACGGACGCGTCAAGTACGGACGCCTGTTGAAACCCGGGCAATCGCCCGGCGACGCGGTCTTCGCCGAGAAGCAACGCGAAGACGCGCTGCGCGACCTCGGATTCCAGGTGGTGCGGTGGACCTGGGACGACCTCGAGTCGCCGAAGCAGGTAGCGGAGCGTGTCCGCCGCGCGATCGCGCGTGCCGCGTCGCCACGAGGCTGGGTGACGCAGGCGCCGCTCCCATCCGCTCAGCCGCTCACGGTGCGGTCGCTGTAGCCGCACCCTCTCTCGGTTCGCGCTCTCCTTTTCGGGCTCGAAAAGCGGTGCACGAACCGAAAAGTGGTGCGTCTATTCGCCGTCGTTCGAATTCGGCTTCGGGGTGGTGGGTTTCGGGCTTTCCGCCGGGGTGGACGGGGCCGGCGAGGCGGCGGGGGTGCGCTCGTCGGGTTTCGGTGCGGCGGCGGGTGGCTCGCACTTGACGATCGGGACGGGGTCGTAGCGGACGGTCCTGGTGTCCCGGGAGATTTCCTGGCCGCTGGCGTGATCGGAGATCACCCGGGTGTCGCTGGCGGTGAATCCCGGTGCGCCGCTGGAGGCGATGCAGTGATCACCGACGGGCAGGGTGACCGTGTCGGGCTCCGTCGGCTTGGTCCGGTTGCCGGTGATCGAGTCGACATCGACAGACTTGGTTCCCCAGAACCGGATGGTCAGGTCCGAGGCGCCGCCGATGGCCTGGATCATCACACCCGTCTTGGCGGTGTTGCGGAACTGCAGGTCGATGGCGCCTTCGAAGACGGTGGCCTCGCGCGCCTCGGGGTATCGCGAAATGTAGTACGAGTGCTCGGTGTGCGCGACGTCCTCCATGCCGGCGAAGTACGCGGCGTTGTAGAGCGTCGTCGCCACCTGACTCACACCGCCACCGACGGCGGTGTCCGGGCGCCCGTTGTTGATGATGCCCGACTCGACATAACCCTGAGCCGTGCCGCGCGGGCCGGTGTACCCGTTGAGGGAGAACGTGTCGCCCGGCTTGATCAGCGCCCCGTTGATCTCACTGGCGGCGAGCCGGATGTTGGTACCCGACGCCGCAGAGAAGCCGCCGGTCGTGAACTCGCCGATCACTTCCTTCACGCCGAGCGCCTGCGCGGCCTCGGTGGTGAGGGCGGGCGGGATGGGTCCGTAGACCGCCGCGGTGGTGTGAGAACCGTTGCCGCGCAACAACTCGGGCAGCGTCTCCAACGTCTTGGGCCACTGCACCAGGTCGCCGACGACCGCCGGGACGACGGTGGGCGATCCGCCGTCGAGCGTGATCGTCGCATCCTTCGGCACGATCTCCGTCGAGACGAGCTGCGGCGCCAGGATGCCGGTGGCAGCCTCGATGTTGTAGGTGGGCTTCAGCCCGCCGTTGCCGTCCGGTTCGAAGCCGACGATGGACCCGATCTGCTGACGCGCCGCGGTCGCGACCTTGCCGTCACGACCGGTCACCACCAGATCGGCGGAGGCAGCGGGTGCCGCCACCTCGTCGAGCGCCCTCTGGACGCCTTCCTTCGTCACCGTCACGGACACGACGTCGACGGGCAGTTCCACCGTCCGGCCGAACGCCCATTTCTCGGTCAACGCCGCCTCGGCACCCTCACCGTTCAGGTTCTGCCCGGTCGACGGGTCGACCGGCACCGGGGTCGCGCCCTCGAACACGACGGTTCCTTCGCGGGACGCGCGATCGGTCTCACCGCGTAGGCCGTCGACGGCGGAGGCAAGCACGGCCTCGTCGCGGGTCGACACCACACCGATCTCGTCGGTGGTGAAGAACGACGTGAGCCTCGTGAACGGGTTGAGCGGCTGCGAATCGGCCCGGTCGAGGGTGGCCTCCCAGTCGACGCCGAGCCCGGCAGCGGACGGAACGAGTTGCGTCGACACGTCGCCGGCCGTCACCGTCAGCGGCTGATCGACGCGCGGGCCGACCTGCGCCTGCAGCGTGGCCTCGGCCTCCTCGCGGGACGAACCGCCCACGTCGACGCCGGCCACGGTCACCCCGCGCGGCAGGTTTCCGGAGGACACCGCGAGGTCCGCGGCGTAGGCGACGCCGATCAGGGCGATCACACCGCCGGTGACTGCTGCGATCTTCATCCAGGGAGCACGGGTGGTCGATTCCGTGGACGGCTCGGCGGGCGCGGAAGGTTCCGGTTCCGGCTGCGGTGGGACCTGCGCCGCGGCGGCCGGAGCCACCACGGTCGGCTCGTCGGCCGGTGTGGTGTACGCCTGCGTCGGCCCGGGAACGGGACCCGGCGGAATCGCGGGGATCACCTGCGTGACGTCCTCGTTCGCCGGCGGCTCCACCCATAACGGTGCGTCGGGAGCCTGCTCCTCGGAGCGTTCTCCCAGGTCACCGAGGTTCAGCTGCGTTGTCGGGGCATCGTCGGCACTCGGCTGTTCCATAGAAGCCTCGGAAGCCGACGCCTCCTCGTCCGGTTCCGGAGCGGCCGGATCGGCCACGTTCTCGGGTTCGACACTCTCGGGCGTCGCGGAAGGGTCCGGCGTCGACCGTTCGGGTGCCTTGCTCCCCGTGTCGCCGTCTTCGTCGTTCACCGTGGCCCTCTCGCCGAGTTGTCCTTCGTGCGGGCCTCAGCTTGCCGTCGGTGCTCGTTGCATTTCAAGCGCGATCCGATCCGAGCGAGGCCCGGTCGAGACCCCCACGTCAGCGTACCGGCCGCCGGAAATGCAAGAGCCCCGCGCTGCTGCCAGGTCGGGGGTCAGGCAGCAACACGGGGCTGACAGGGATATCGCCAGCTAATCTCCAGCGTTACACCTGTTGGAAAAGATTTCGGGGATCCGGCCACCCCTCGTTGCCGGATCCCCGCTCGCACTGCGCGCACGCTGGCCTTTCCGGTCTCCCAGCTACCGGAAAGGCCAGTCGGATCACGCCTCTATGATTGCCGTCACACCCTGGCCTCCGGCGGCGCAAATCGAGATCAGGCCGCGCCCCGAGCCCTTCTCCGCCAGCATCTTGGCGAGCGAGGCGACGATGCGGCCGCCGGTCGCGGCGAACGGGTGCCCCGCCGCGAGGGAGGACCCGTTGACGTTCAGCTTGCTGCGGTCGATGGACCCCAGTGCGCCGTCGAGGCCCAGGCGCTCCTTGCAGTACTCGTCCGATTCGAACGCCTGCAGCGTCGCCAGCACGACCGACGCGAACGCCTCGTGGATCTCGTAGTAGTCGAAATCCTGCAGGGTGAGGCCGTTGCGGGCCAGCAGGCGCGGGATGGCGTACGTCGGCGCCATCAGGAGCCCGTCCTTGCCGTGGATGTAGTCGACGGCCGCGGTCTCGGAGTCGACGAGATGCGCGAGCACCGGAAGCTTGCGCTCGGCGGCCCATTCGTCGGTGGACAGCAGGACCGCGGACGCGCCGTCGGTGAGCGGGGTGGAGTTGCCCGCCGTCATCGTGGCGTCGCCCGCCTTCACACCGAAGACCGGCTTCAGCTTGGCCAGCTTCTCGGCGCTGGAGTCGGGCCGCAGGTTGTCGTCGCGGGTGAGCCCGAGGAACGGCGTCACCAGATCGTCGAAGAATCCGCGGTCGTAGGCGGCGGCCATGTTCTGATGGCTGGCGGCGGCCAGTTCGTCCTGGTCCTCGCGGCGGACGCCGAATTCCTTCGCCGTGATGGCGGCGTGCTCGCCCATGGACAGCCCGGTGCGGGGCTCGCCGTTGCGGGGGATCTCGACGCCGAGCATGGACGGGCGGACGTTGCCGAGGAGCTTGATGCGGTCGCCGGTGCTCTTCGCGCGGTTCAGCGACAGCAGGAACTCGCGGAGCTCGTCGTTGACGCCGATCGGCGCATCTGACGTGGTGTCGACGCCGCCGCCGACGCCCGCATCGATGCGGCCGGCCGCGATCGCGTCACCGACGGCGACGATCGACTGCAGTCCGGTGCCGCACGCCTGCTGCAGGTCGAAGGCCGGGGTGTACGGGCTGAGGGCGCTGCCGAGGACGCATTCGCGCATCAGGTTGAAGTCGCGGCTGTGCTTGAGCACGGCGCCGCCTGCGACGAGGCCCAGCTTCTCACCCTGGAGGTTGAAGCGGCTCACCAGTCCGTCGAGGGTGGCGGTGAACATGTCCTGGTTGGACGCCTGCGCGTACTTCCGGTCGGAGCGGGCGAACGGAATGCGGTTTCCGCCGACGATCGCGACGGGACGCTGCTGCTTTCCGCCTGGCTTCGGCGCCGCTGCGGAATTCGAATTGGTGCGAGCTTTGCTGGTCACTGACGTCTCCAAGGATCTGGTGCGATTACCTGTTGGCTACTATTCTTACTCAGGAGTAAGTTAATTGTCGACACCGCACTTCACTCGGTGCTCGGTGACTGACCGCCAAACGACGACAGAAGGTAGGACCGTGGCAGCCAGCAAGGGAGCTCCCGACCTCTATTCCCAGTTCCTCTCATCCGCCCCCGGCGCGTTCATCGCCGCGAAAGCGGGACTGCCGCGACCCGAGAACCTGCGGCGATACAAGCACGGTGAACCGCCGCTCGCCGGTCCGGTCCTGATCGGCGGCAAGGGCCGTCTCGTCGAGCCGTTACGCGAACTGCTGTCCGACTACCCCGCCGCGGGAGCGGGCGACGACACGTACGGCGCATTGGTGTTCGACGCCACAGGCATCGGTTCGGTCACCGAACTCGAGCAGCTGTTCGAGTTCTTCCAGCCGGTCGTCCGCAACCTCGCGCCGTCCGCGCGCGTAGTCGTCATCGGCACCACCCCCGAAGAGACGTCCGGCGTCGACGAGCACATCGCCCAGCGCGCGCTCGAGGGCTTCACCCGCAGCGTCGGCAAGGAAGTCAAGCGCGGCGCCACGGCTCAGCTCGTCTACGTCTCACCGAAGGCCTCCGCAGGACTGTCGGGTCTCGAATCCACGCTGCGCTTCCTGCTGTCGGCCAAGTCCGCGTTCGTCAGCGGCCAGGTCATCCGCGTCGGCGCCGAGGATTCCGTCGCACCCGCCGACTGGGACAAGCCGCTCGACGGGAAGGTCGCCATCGTCACCGGTGCGGCCCGTGGCATCGGTGCGACCATCGCCGAGGTCCTCTCCCGCGACGGGGCGCACGTCATCTGCGCCGACATTCCGGCCGCCGGTGAGGCACTGTCGGAGACCGCCAACAAGGTCGGCGGCACGTCCCTCGCCCTGGACGTGACCGCGGACGACGCTGCCGACAAGCTCGCCGAGTTCGTCCTCGAACGGCACGGCGGCGCGGACATCATCGTCCACAACGCCGGCATCACCCGCGACAAGACCCTCGCCAACATGGACGAGGGCCGCTGGAACATGGTGATCGGCGTCAACCTTCTTGCGCCGCAGCGCATCACCGACGTCCTCGTCGCCAAGGGCGCACTGAAGGAAGGTGGGCGCGTCATCGACGTCTCCTCCATCGCCGGCATCGCGGGCAACCGGGGCCAGACCAACTACGGCACTTCCAAGGCCGGTGTCATCGGACTCGTGCAGGCCTCCGCGCCGGTGCTCGCGACGAAGAAGATCACGATCAACGCCGTCGCACCGGGCTTCATCGAGACGGCGATGACCGCGGCGATCCCGTTCGCCACCCGCGAGGCCGGACGTCGCATGAGCTCCCTGCTGCAGGGCGGCGAGACCGTCGACGTCGCCGAGACCGTCGCCTACTTCGCGAACCCCGCGTCCAACGCCGTCACCGGACAGATCGTCCGCGTCTGCGGCCAGAGCCTGCTGGGCGCCTGATGTCGGGCAAGGTCGTGCAACTCACGGAGAAGCCGGGCACGCTCGACATCTACACCCGTGCCGTGCGCAGCGCGCTGCCGGTCATCGGCGCGAGCGGGCACAGCGCCCCGGACACGACGCTGGTCCTGAACGGGGTGCGCGTGGACCCCGACAACCTCGCAGCGTACGACCGGGTGACCGGGCTGCGTTTCGGCGACACCCTGCCGCTCACGTACCCGTTCACGCTGGTGTTCCCCATCGTGATGAAGCTGATGGTGTCCGAAGGTTTCCCCTTCCCCGCCATCGGTTCCGTGCACGCGGAGAACGTCATCGAACAGTTCCGCCCCATCTCCGTGATCGAGCCCCTGGACGTGTCGGTGCACGCGGAGAATCTGCGCGAGCACCGCAAGGGACTCCTGATCGACGTGATCAGCGAGATCCGGGTCGGACGCGAACTGGCATGGAAGCAGACGTCGACGTTCCTGCGGCAGCAGAAGACGTCGCTGTCGGGTCAGCCCGGTCCCGAACCGAAGGCCGAGGAGGAGCCGCCACGTCCGCTGCGGACGCTGCGGGTCGATCAGAAGACGATCGGCAAGTACGCCGCGGTGTCCGGTGACCGGAACCCGATTCACGTGTCGACGTTGGGCGCCAAGGCATTCGGATTCCCGAAGACCATCGCGCACGGCATGTGGAGTGCTGCCGCCGTCCTCGGCTCGGTGGAGGGCCGGATCCCGGCCGCCGTCACGTACAGCGTGCGCTTCGGCAAGCCGATCCTGCTGCCGTCCACGCTGAACGTGTACGCCGATCAGACCGGCGACGGCTGGGATCTGTCGATCAAGCACCCGAAGAAGGGTTACCCGCACCTCACCGCGACGCTGCGCTGACGGGGACGAACGAGACGCTCGTTCGATCTGATCGAACGAGCGTCTCGTTCACTCCGGCTTCTTCTTGCCCGCGAGGCCGCGCCACGCCAGGGATTCCAGCAGGTCTGCGGCCGCGTCGACTTCGATCTCGCCGCCGGCGACGCGGTCGGCCACGGCCTCACCCGCACCGACCAGGGCGATGGCGATCAGTTCGAAATCCTGCCCCGGCTCCGGATCCTTGGTGCTGGACTCGAGCAGGTGCGCGGTCAGCTCGATCAGCCGGTCGCGGCTCGACTGCACCGACCCCACGAACGCCTGCTGCCCCATCGCCTGGCGATACAGCACCATCCACGACTTGCGGTGCTTGCCCACGAACCCGAGAAACCCCTCGAGCGCCCGGCGCAACTGTTCGCGCGGGCTCAGCCCCGGATCGCCCGCCGGAGCAAGCGCCTCGACGAAGCGCAGGCCCTCCCGCTGGATGCACGCCGCGAACAGTTCGTCCTTGGAACCGTAGTACAGGTACAGCATCGGCTTGGAGATCTCCGCCTTGGCCGCGATCGCGTCCATCGACGTCTCGTGAAAACCTCTGTCGGAGAAGACGTCGACAGCAGCGTCGAGCATCTGCTGCTCGCGCACTGCGCGCGGCAGTCGCTTGGTGCCGCCGGCCATTCGTCCTCCATCATCGTCGAACCCGCTATCTTACTCTACGGTAATAAAGCGGGCTCGACCGGCGGACGAGAAGAATACCAACACCCTGTCGCGGACCGCGCGTCAGCAGGCGATGACGCCCTTGGCGCGCGCGACCGTCAGCACGGCCTCGTCGACGCGTTGCTGCGGCAGCTTGCCCGAGGCCACAACGCTTTCGAGGTGATCGAGTACCCGCGGGACGTCGTCGGTGGTGAGCCACAGGGCGACGTCGACACCCGACTCCAGCGCGGTCTCGACGGCAACGGTGATGTCGTAGCGGTCGGTGATCGCCTGCATGCCACTGAGGTCGTCGGTGAAGATCGGCCCGGTGAACGGCGGCGCCCCGTATCCGGTGCCGCCGCGCAGCAGCGCCACGGCATCGGGGCTGATGCTGGCAGGGATCCCGGGGGCGGTCAGACCCGGCACCTCGAGGTGGCCGAGCATGACGCCGACACCCGTGGACACCAGGTTCCGGAACGGGACGAGGTCCTTGGTCTGCAACTGCTCGAGCGGCGGGGTCGTGACGGCCCCGGTATGCGAGTCGCCGGACGCCGATCCGTGGCCGGGGAAGTGCTTGATCACGGGCAGGATTCCCGCATCCCGCATTCCGCGCGCGTACGCGTCGGCGTAGCGGGTGACGACGGCGGGATCGTCGGAGTAGGAGCGGTCGCCGATCACGCTGTCGTCGGGCTGGCTGCTCACGTCCACGTCGGGGGCGAAGTTCACGGTGACACCGAGGTCCTTCAGTCCGCGACCACGCTCGAGCGCCATCTGATACGTCTGTTCCTCCGTCATCGTGGCTGCGGTCTGCCGGGCCGAGGGATCGGCTCCGAGCAGGTTCTCGACGCGCGACACGCGACCACCCTCCTCGTCGATCGTCACCATCAGTGGCAGCGACGACGCCGACGCCACCTGGGGAATCTCACGGTTCGCGAGCATGGCCTCGTCGGTCCAGCTCCCGACGAAGATGCCGCCGATCTGCTCGTCACGGACCACCTGCGCCGCATCCGCGGTGCCGGTCACTCCCACGTTCAGCAGCTGAGCGAGCTTGCGCCGCAACGGCAACGACTGCAGGAATTCCGTCTCGCACGACGCCGGTGCGGCGGCGGGCGCTGCGGTGCCGGTGTGCGACGCCGGCTCGACGGAGGACGGTGACGGAGACGTCGTCGCCGACGACGACGACTCCGCGACCGACTCGCCACCACCCGACGAACATCCGGCGACGAGGCCGGTACAGGCAGCGAGCACGAGTGCATACTTGATCCGCATGGGTTCGACGGTAGCCCAGTTCGCCACCGGCGACGCCGTGACAGGCCCCGAATCGGCTACCGCTGCCGCCCGTCTTGGTAATCTGGACACAGAGGAAGCCCGTACTCAGGAGGTCGTGGTGCCCGGTGGTTTGATGTTGATCGCCTACGACGGATCCGACAACGCCAAGCGTGCGGTGGAGTGCGCAGGTCGTTTCCTCGCCTCCAATCGCGCTGTGCTGGTGACGGTGTGGGAGCCGATGGTCCGTCAGGCCGCGCGCATGTCCGGGCTCTCCGGTGTGATGCAACCCGAATGGGTGCCCGACGAGGAGACCGAGGACGTCGCGTTCTCCGACGCCAAGGTCACCAACGAAGAGGGCGTCGAACTCGCCGAGGCCGCCGGGCTCGCCACCGAGGGTCGCTGCATCGAGTGCACCAGCACGATCTGGACGGCCATCGTCGAGACGTCCGACGAACTCGCGGTCGACATCATCGTCACCGGCACCCGCGGCACCACCGGTCTGCGGTCGCTGCTGCAGAGCAGCGTCGCCGACCACGTGTTGCGCCACAGTCACCGCCCGGTGCTGATCGTGCCTCCCGGGAAGTAGTCCGGAAGCCCGACTACTGTCGGGTGACCATGGACGGCTTCCTTCTCTCCCGCGCCGACCGGACGCTGCGCACGTCCGGTGCGCGGCACGGGTACGACACCACGGCAGCCGCTGTCGCGGCCCTCGCGAACGGTGACACCGAACTGATCGTCGGAGCGCTGCCGTTCGATCCCGAGCGTCCCGCCGCGCTGACCGCCCCGGAATCGTGGGAGTTCACGGACGGCCCGTGGCGGCCCGGCACCGTTCCCGACCTCCCGTCCGTACGCCTCACGCGGGAGGTCCCCGACCCCGCCGAGCACGTGGCCCGGGTGCGGTCCCTCGTCGACCGCCTCCGCGAGGGCGCCCTCGGCAAGGTGGTGGCCGCCCGCAGCGTCGTTCTCCACGCGGACACCCCCATTTCCGCAGAAGCGTTGGCCGCGAGAATGATTGATCAGAATCCCACCGCCAACGGGTTCGCCGTCGACCTCTCCGCGGCCGGCGAGAGTTTCCGCGGACGCAGCCTCGTCGGCGCCAGTCCCGAGGTGCTGCTCAGCCGACGCGGGCGACGCGTCACCTGCCGTCCCCTCGCCGGGACCGCCCCGCGGCGCGCCGATCCGGAGGCCGACGAGAAGGAAGGTCGCGGCCTCCTGGAGTCGACGAAGAACCTGGCCGAGCACGCGTTCGTCACTGCGTGGATCAGGGACGTCCTGGCACCGCTCTGCACCGAGTTGTCCGTCCCGGATTCCCCGGTTCTGACGAGCACGCACGAGGTGTGGCATCTCGCCACCCCCATCGAAGGCGTGCTGCGCGACCCGTCGACCAGCGCGTTGAGCCTGGCCACCCTGCTGCACCCGACCCCCGCGGTGTGCGGAACCCCCACCGACCTCGCCCTCGCGACCATCCGGGACGTCGAGGAGGATCGACGGTTCTACGGCGGCGCCGTGGGGTGGTGCGACGGCGACGGCGACGGCGACTGGGTGGTGGCCATCCGCTGCGCCGAGATCGCCGCGGACGGACTCGAAGCACTGGCGACTGCGGGCGGGGGCATCGTCGCCGATTCCGACCCGGAGTCCGAACTCGACGAGACGACCACCAAACTGCGCACGATACTCCGGGCGCTCGGCGTGCAGCAGAGCCCCTGAACTGCAGAAACGGTGGCCCACGAGCACCAATCAGCAGTTCGGCGGCGCCCGGGTGATACCTTGACCCGAGCAATTCGTACGCGGGAGTAGCCGTGTGCGTCGATGGCACGACGGTGGGAGATGTCTGATGGGGAAGTTCCTTGTGCCCGGTGTGGTCAGCGCCGTAGTCGGTGTCGCTCTCGGCACCGTGGCGACGCTCGGCATCACCGCAGCCGCACAGGACAACACGCGTCCCGAGATCGACCGCAGCGGCAACGCGGATTCCTCACTCCTGAACCAGGTTGAGTACGGCAGCCGCTGAGAGCGCCGGCTCAACAAGTTCCCGCACTTCCCCCGAGTCGGCGGCCATGGCGCCCTCGGCGGAGCCTCTGTCACGGCGGTGGCTGTTCGGCGCCTCTGTCGTAGCGTTCCTTCTCGCATTTCTCCAAACCCCCGGCCGGCTCGCCGCTGACACCAAGTACGACCTGTCCCAGAATCCGATCGGATTCCTGGAACGAGCCGCGCATCAGTGGAGCAGCCAGGCCCCCATGGGCCAGGTGCAGAACCAGGCCTACGGCTACTTCTTCCCACACGGCGCGTTCTTCGCGCTCGGCGACGTCCTGAGCGTCCCGCCGTGGATCACCCAGCGGGTCTGGTGGGCCCTGCTGCTCGTCGCCGGATTCTGGGGCATCGTCCGTCTCGCCGAAGCACTCGGCGTCGGCAGCCGCTCGTCCCGCATCATCGCCGGTGTCGCGTTCGCGTTCTCCCCCCGTGTCCTCACCACCCTGGGTTCGATCTCGTCGGAAACCCTCCCGATGATGTTGGCGCCGTGGGTTCTTCTTCCCGTAGTCGTCGCCCTCTCCCACGTGAGTGGCACGGCGTCCCGGGACACGCGATGGCACTCACCTGCACGGCTCGCGGCCCAGTCGGCGCTCGCCGTCGCATTGATGGGTGCGGTCAACGCCGTCGCGACCGTGGCCGCGTGCCTCGTCGCAGGTCTGTGGTGGATCTCCCACCGGCCCAACCGTCGGTGGTGGGTGTTCACCGCGTGGTGGTTCCCGTTCCTGGCACTGGCCACATTGTGGTGGATCGTGCCGCTGCTGCTGCTCGGCAAGGTGAGCCCGCCGTTCCTCGACTACATCGAGTCGTCCGGGGTGACCACGCAGTGGACGTCGCTCGCCGAGATCCTCCGCGGCACCGACAGCTGGACGCCGTTCGTCTCCCCCGAGCGCATCGCCGGCGCGGTCCTGGTCACCCAGCCCGCCGCGGTCGCGGCGACCGGCCTCATCGCCGCCGCCGGTCTCGCCGGACTGTGCATGCGGTCGATGCCGGCCCGCGGTCGCCTCACCCTGATCCTGTTCGTCGGTGTCGCGGGACTCGCGGCCGGATATATCGGCGAACTGGGCTCCCCGTTCGCCGACCAGGTGCGACTGTTCCTCGACTCGACCGGTGCGCCCCTCCGGAACGTGCACAAGCTCGAGCCGCTCGTCCGGCTGCCCCTCGTGCTCGGGTTGGCGCACCTCTTGGCGAAGGTGCCGCTGCCCGGATCCGTGCCGGTCGCGCGGTGGCGCAGCGCATTCGCGCACCCCGAGCGCGAACCGATGGTCGCGGTGACGAGCCTGGTGCTGGTCGCCCTCACCCTGGCGACGTCGCTGGCCTGGACGGGCAAGCTCGCACCGCGGGGCACATATTCCGAGGTCCCCGGCTACTGGCAGCAGGCCGCCTCGTGGCTGGAGGACAACGCCGGGGGAACGAGCCCCGACGGTTCCGACGCGGAGCGGGCTCTCGTGGTGCCCGGCGCACCGTTCGGCAGCCAGCTCTGGGGTCTCACCCGCGACGAGCCGATGCAGGCCCTGGCGTCCACGCCGTGGGCGTCCCGCGACGCCGTCCCGCTCACCCCGCCCGGCACCATACGGGCCATGGACTCGATCCAGCGGTTGATCACGGACGGCCGCCCCTCGGACGGCATGGCGCAGACCCTGCTCGGCCAGGGCATCCACTACCTCGTTCTCCGCAACGACCTCGACCCCCAGACGTCGCGGTCGACGCGCCCCATGCTCGCGCACCAGGCCGTCACCGGCTCGCCCGGATTCACGCAGGTCGCGGAATTCGGCGAGAACATCGGTCCCGGCGACGTCGAAGGCCTGGTGATCGACAGCGACCTACGGCCCCGGTACCCGGCGATCGAAATCTTCGAGGTGTCGATGCCGGACGGTTCGCCGACGACGAGCGGGCCGTACACCGCGAACCTCGACGGCATCCCCCGCGTGCAGGGCGGGCCCGAATCGCTGCAACGCCTCCGGGAGAACGGCGCCCTGCCCGGAGCCGGACCCGTGTTGCTGGCCGCGGACGCGAAGCGTGCCGGACTGCCCGTCGACGATGTCACCGTCACGGACACGCCCCGGAACCGCGAAACCGATTACGGCCAGGTCGACAATCACAGTTCGGCGCTTCGCTCCCCGGACGACGCGCGCCGCACGTTCAATCTCGTCCCCGACTATCCGGTGGCGGACACCCCGCTGGTGGAGGGGCAGTGGGAGGGCGCGACGCTGAGCGTGTCGAGTGCGGCGTCCGACGCCACGCAACTCGGCGGCGCCTCCCCTGCCAGCAGCGCCGCCGCGACCGTCGACGGCGACCCGGCGACGGGCTGGTTCAGCAACGGCATCGAGCGGGCGCTGGGTCAGTGGCTCCAGATCGATTTCGACACCCCGCTCACCAGCTCGCTGCTGCACATCACGACCAGCCCGGCCGCGATCGGTGCCCCCGTCCGCTGGATGGAGGTGTCGACTCCGAACGGCAGCACGGCCGTCAAGGTCGACGCCCCGGGCAAACCGATCGCCGTGTCCGTCCCCGGAGGCGTCACCCCGTGGGTGCGGATCACCGCGACTCGAACCGAGAATGGTTCCGCGGGAACGCAGTTCGGCATCAGCGAGGTGTCGGTCGAGGACTTCTCCCAGCGCGATGCCCCGGTCACCGTGCCGATCCGGTACCGGACGGTGTTGCCGCCCACCCCCGACGGCGCGTCCGTCTCGGGTTGGGATCTCAGCCAGGAACTCCCCGGCCGTAACTCGTGCGCCGAGTCCCCGGACCGCGTGCGGTGCAGCAACGCCTTCGTCCTGCCGCCCGAGGAGGTCGGCACGTTCGAGAGAACGTTGTCGGTGCCCGAACCCACCGCGGTCACGCCGCAGCTCACCCTGCGGGCGCATCACGGCGCACCGCTGGAAGAGCTTCTCACCCAGCGAGATCGGCCGTCCGCTCACGGGACCAGCAATATCGCCGATCTCCGCGGGTCGGCGTTCGCCGCCACCGACAACGATCCGCGCACCAGCTGGTCGGCGAAACAGGACACCACCAGCGGCAAGGGCGCGAAACCGACCCTCACGATCGACCTACCCGAACCCACGCTGGTCACCGGCCTGCAACTGACACCCAGCCTGGGCGCCGTGCCCGCCGCCCCCGACCGCGTCGCCGTCGACCTCGGGAACGGGCCGCAGGTGCGCGACGTCGACGAGGACGACGGGACCGTCACGGTCGAACCCCGGGTGACCGACCGGATCGTGCTAAGCCTCGTGTCCTGGAAGAGCACCCTCGATCAGAACGCGCTGGGCTTCGCCCAGTTGCAGCCCGCGGGACTCGCCGAGGTCGGCGTGCTCGGCGAGGACGGCGTGCTGCTGCCCGGTTCGGGTCCGGCCGAAGACGCCGGCGCCCGCGAGGTGACGGTGTCCTGCGAGGAGGGGCCGGTCGTGTCGATCGGCGGGCAGCCGGTTCGCACGAGCGTCACGGCAACTGTCGGGCAATTACTTTCCGGTGACCCGGTTCCCGCGACCCTCTGTGACACGCCCGGCCCCGTTCCGCTGGGAGCAGGATCCCAGGACGTGACGGTCGACCCGGGGTCGGCGTTCTTCGTCGACAGTCTCCGCCTCGACGCCGGCCCGCAGGCACCGGTCGTTCCGACCGAGCAGGTGTCGACCACAGCGTGGACGGAGAACCACCGGGAGCTCACGGTGCCCCGCTCGGACGTCGAGCGCGTCGTCGCCGTCCCCGAGAGCACCAACGTCGGCTGGGTGGCGACCGCACCGGACGGCGCCGAACTGACACCGATCGTCGTGGACGGCTGGCAGCAGGGTTGGGTCCTGCCCGCCGGAACCGAGGGAACGGTGACCCTCGACTTCCCCACCGACCGCTGGTACCGCCTGGGGATCTTCGGCGGTCTGCTGCTGCTGATTCCGCTGATCGCCGCCGCGCTGTGGCCGCGCCGCGCACGCGAGCGCGATCCCGGCCCGGCACCCCGGACCTGGCGCAGCGCGACGGTCGGGTGGCTGGGAATCCTCGCTGCCGCCACCGTGATCGGTGGTCCCGCCGGCGCGGTGACGACGGTCGTGGTGACGCTGCTCTCCGTGACCCTCGTCCGTCTACGCGGAACCGCCACCACCGCGCGCGTGCTGGTGGGGGTCGCCGGAGCGTCGACCATGCTCGGCATGGCGATGCTCTCCACCGGCCCGTGGCGCGCGCCAGGCGGGTACGTGGGGCACTCGTTCCTCGTTCAGTTCCCGCTACTGCTGGCGCTCGTCGCCACCGGGCTGGCGGTGCTGCCGCTCGGACGGTCGGCGCTCCTGGTGCGCGCCTCCCAGCGCTTGACGGCGCGGCGAGCCGGTTCCTCCACCAACGCGTAACTGGCCGACGCGACCGCGACGCTCATCACGGTCGTCAGGAACAGGATGTAGACGAAGTGGCCGGAGAACGGAACGAGCCCGAACACCGGAAAGACGATCGACAGCACCGCGAGGTGCCAGATGAAGATGCCGTACGACCAGCGGCCCACGGCGAGAGCGAGCGGACTCGCGAGGTAGCGGTGGGTGGACGTGTCGGACAGCACCAGCGGAGCCATCAGCGCGAAGCTGATGACGGCGCCGAGCGCCATCTTGACGGCGTACTGCCACGGTTCGGGACGAACCAGCCCCTCCGGGCCGGCGAGGTCGGTCGCCGTGAGCGCGAATGCTACTGCGGCGACGAGAAACATCCGGACGCGATGATGCGCCCAGCGGTGCATTCGTCCGGGCGGACTCACCGCCAGTTCGGCCAGCACCATCCCGGCTCCGAACCACGGGAGGTACCCCGGCAGCCAGTTGTCGTGATGGATGCCGCCGGGTGTCGACACCGGCACGAATGCCCACGTCAGACTCACCGCGATCAACGCGAGAATCACCGGAACACGCAGCCGCGCAGCCGGACCCCGCAACCGGACCAGCGCGAACGCCAGCAACGGAAGCACCAGGTAGAAGGCCACCTCCACCGACAGACTCCACATCTGGGTCAGACCGTCGGTGAGCGTGAGGGGCACGAACACCTGCACGAGACCGAGATTCGCCCACCACGTGCGGTAACTCGCGTTCGCGGTGGGCAGGAACGTCAACACCACCGCCACGGCGACCCAGTACGCAGGCAGGATGCGCGTCGCCCGCGAGATCCAGTACCGGACGATTCCCTGGGCGGGGCCCATCCCCCGCGCCGCCCCGGCGTGGCTGCGCCACAACAGGAATCCGGACAGCGCGAAGAAGACCGCCACCGCCAGATCGAAACGTCCCCAGATACGGCCGAGCACGGGCACGTGCGTCGCACCCGTTTGGAACGCGACGTGCGTCACGAGCACCCCCAGCGCCGCAAGGCCGCGCATTCCCTCGAGTGCGGGAATGAAACCGCGCGGGGTTGCGGTCATGCGCGTGGTGTTTGCCGAGGTGCTCATCACCAACAGTGTGCCTGGTCCCGGGGCTGTGACGGAAAACTCCGTCCGAGTCACTTCGCTCGCGAACGGCTGGTGCGTTTACTATCCGATGGGGCAAATGCGCATTCGAGACTGTTAGTGTTTTGCCTCACGTGGTGTCGATGTGGGCTCCATGCGATCCGTGCAGCCGTGCTGCCGGTGGGGGAATCTCAATCGACAGAATTGGGTTAGGAGAGAAAGCATGGCGGAGCGCTCAGGGCCGAGCCGGATACTTGCTTGCATTCTGGTGGGCCTCGGTGCCTTCCTCTTGGCCGTCGCCATTCTCATTCCCGCCTACACGGTGGGCAAGTTGGAGAAGACGCCGTTGGACCTCGAAGTGACCACGATCGCCGAAGGTTCCGGCAGCGTGCTCAACTCGCAGGCTCTTCTCGCAGGCAAGGCCGAAGTCAACACGAACGTTCCACTGGTGTCACAGCGCTACGTCACCACCGAGGACCCCGCGAACGCGGACGTCGTCACTCTCCAGGCGGGGCAGACGCTGCGGCGCACCGACAAGCAGGGCGACACCGGACTGCTGTCCGCGATCGTCGACCGCAACACCGTCGACCGCAAGACGTCGATGCCGACCAACGACCCGGTGGGCACCATCCAGACGCAACCCAACCAGCCTGCCGAGGAAGTTCCGCGCGACGGACTGCAGTACAAGTTCCCGTTCAACTCGGAGAAGCAGAGCTACCCCTACTTCGACCTGAACGCGCGCGCCACCCAGGACATCGACTTCGTCGAGGAGACGGAGATCAACGGTCTGAAGGTGTACCACTACAACCAGACGATCGATCCGGTCGACCTGTCGAAGGTGGTCAGCTCGCCCACCAACAAGCTGACGCTGCCCGCCGAGGCGTGGGGCGTCCCCGGTGGCACCCTCCCCGTCACGATGACCCGCTGGTACACCAATGTGCGTGACCTGTGGGTCGAGCCCGAGACCGGTGTCGTCGTCAAGGGCCAGGAGCAGCTGCACCAGTACTACGCCCGCAACAAGGACAAGCCGGAGATCGACGTCCTGAAGGTGGAACTGCCGTTCAACGAGCAGACCATCGAATACCAGGTCCAGCAGGCCAAGGACGGCATGGACAAGCTCAGCACGTTCGGTCGCACGGTGCCGATCATCGCCGGCATCCTCGGTGTCATCGCACTGATCGCAGGACTCTTCCTGGGTCTGCGCGGCGGCAAGGGCAGGCAGCCCGCGCAGACCACCGGCGACGACTACCCGCCGAGCGACGGTGGCCGCCACGTCAACATGGACAAGTCGGAGGCTCCCACCGAGCAGCACGACTGGACCACGGACAAGACGGAAGAGATTCCCGTCGCGGATCCGCGCAGGTACGACGAGCGCTAGAGCTCGAGCGGTAGAGCTGTAAAGCCGGACGCCACGTAGTCCGGTGCGAAGGGGACCTCGGTACTTCACCGAGGTCCCCTTCGTCGTTCCCGGGGGCGGCCTGTGCAGTGGCGCAGGATGTCACAGACGGCTCGTCGGAGTGAACGGATGTCACATCGGGCGCGGGGCATCACGCCGCGCGCTGCGCACGGCGAGGACGCTGACGACCAGTGCGGTGCTCGACGCGACCGTGACGGCGACGGCGATGAATTGCCCGATCGTGGACGCGAGGGTCAGCATGCCGGTCATCTCGACGGCGAGGCCGATCCAGGCGATCACCGCGAGGTGCGTTCTCTCCCCCGCGATGGCGGAGAGCAGGGCGCCCTGCAGGACGGCCAGGCAGGCACCGTGGAGTGCGAACAGCCACAGCAGCGACTGGACGGGCTGGTACGCGTCGCCGACTACGAGCGGGACGAGGGGGGCGGCCACCGCGACGGCTGCCACGAGCACCGCACCGAGTCCGACGAGGACGGCGAGCGCCGACCGGATCGCCTGCGCGGAGTGCGCGGGATTCGCCATCCGCGGGTAGAGCACCACCCCGACGGCCTGCGGTAGCCAGAACGCGGCCTTGGTGGCGACGGCGCCCAGTGCGTACAGGCCGGCGTCGTCGTTACTGAGCACGATCCGGGCGATCACCAGGTCCATCGACGACAACGCGATCAGCGCCAACTGCACCTGCGACGCCTTCAGCACGGCCGCGACGCCGATCCGGGTGCCCGGCTCCCCGGCGATCCCGGAATCGGCGAACAGTCGCGCGCACAGGGCCACCAGCCCGGTGCCGACCGCACTGGCGGCGAGGGCGAGCCCCGGCCCGGCGCCGACGGCCAGCACCACGACCGCGGGAACGACCTTCGCGACACCCGCGGCCGCGAGGACGACGCTGAGCGGACCGAACCGTGCCGCGCCCTGCAGCAGTCCCTGTTCGGTGGCGAGCAGGACCAGGACGGGCGCCGTGATCAGCGCAGAGAACGTGGCGAGCATCCCGGTGTCGAGGGCCCACGACACGAGGGGTGCGAGCAGCATCGCCGCGACCGCGACGATCACCGCGCACCGGTACCCCAGCAGCCGGACCGCATGGGCGCCCTTGCCCCGGACCACCTCGCGGGCGACGACGGTCTGCAGCGCGAGAGCGGGGACGGCGAGGACGAGCTGGGCCGCCAGCAGACTCGCGAACTCCCCGTAACCCGCCGGTCCGAGCCAGCGGCTCGCCGGCAGATGCAGCAGGTAGGACGCGATGTTCGCGATCATCGAGCCCGCCGTCACCATTGTCACCCCGGCGACCGCCGAGCTGGTGAGGGTCTGGCGTGGCATGCGCCCCATGATGCACTACGTACCGTCCGAGCCGGGTCGATGCACCACGTATCGTGACGGCCCATGACCGCCCGGCGCCGAGCACCGTTCGTCGCGCCGGTCTACAGCCTCCTTCTGGCATTGCTGATCCTCGGGCCGCTGCTCGGTCCGGGCTACCTGCTGTTGCGCGACGCGGTCAGCACGCCCCGCTCGTATCTGACCGACTCGGCGCTCGGCCTCACGGACGCCGCCGCGCGGGCCGTGCCACAGGATGCTCTCCTCGCGACGCTGAGCGTCGTCGTCGACGGCGGCCTGGTGGTGAAGGCGATCCTGTTGCTCGCGCTCTGGGCGGCGGGCTGGGGCGCGGCCCGGATGGTCCGCACCGTGCTGCCGACGGCGGGGCTCGGACCGCAGCTCGTCGCGGCGACGGTGACGGTGTGGAACCCGTACGTCGCCGAGCGACTGCTGCAGGGTCATTGGAGCCTGCTGACCGGGTACGCGGCGCTGCCGTGGACGGTGTGCGCAGCGGTCGCGATTCGACGGGGTGACCGCCGGGGGTGGTTCGCCCTCGCGGCCTGCCTCGCCGCGGCCGGTCTGACACCCACCGGGGTGTTGCTCGCGGTGGTGACGGCGGTTGCTGTCCTCGCGCTCCCCGGCGGACGACCGGCCGCGTGGCTCCGGGTGACGGGCGCGCTGGGCCTGTTCGTCGTCGCGAGCGCGCCGTGGCTGGCGGCCACGGCCCTGGCCGGCGGCGGCGGGGACGGCTCCGATCCCGCCGGGGTCGCGGCGTTCGCCGCGCGCGCCGAGCCGGGGCTGGCGACGCTGGGCAGTCTCGCCGGACTCGGCGGCGTGTGGAACGAGACCGCCGTCCCGGACACCCGGACCACGCTGTTCGCCCTCGTCGGAACGGTTCTGCTGCTCGGTGTCGTCCTGTGCGGACTCCCGGCGCTGTGGCGGCGGCGACGGCATCCCGCGGTGGGCGCACTGTCCGCGCTCGCGCTGGTGGCGGTGCTGCTGCCCACGCTCGGCGCGACCGCGTGGGGTCTCGACGTCGGCCGATGGATGGTGCAGAACGTCCCGGGCGCGGGGTTGCTCCGGGACGCGCAGAAGTGGGTGGCGCTCGCGGCGCCGCTGTATGCGCTCGCCGCCGCGGCCGCGGTGCTGCGACGCCCCGGCACGTGGTCCGTCTCAGCCGTCCTGGTCGTGCTGCTCGCCCTCCCCGACCTCGCGTGGGGCGTCGGGGGCGCGCTGCGCCCGATCCACTATCCGCCGTCGTGGCAGCAGGTGTCCGCCGAGGTGAAGCGCGACGCGAACAGCGGGGACGTCGCCGTCCTGCCCACCGGCATGTTCCGCAAATTCTCCTACAGCGGTTCCGCTCCCGTCCTGGACCCCGCCCCGAGGATGCTGCCCGAGGACGTCCTGGAGACGGGCGAGTTGGTGGTGGCCGGTGGGACGGTGACAGGCGAGGGGTCGCGGGCGCAGCAGGTGGAACGGGTGCTGCTCACCGGCGGTTCCGCCGCCGATCTCGCGTCGCTGGGCGTCCGGTGGGTACTGGTCGAGCGCGACACGCCCGGACCGCGCGGCGAATCCGCGACCACCCTGGCCGGTCTGGAGCGACAGTTCTCGGACGAACATCTGGAGCTGTACCGCGTCGGCGGCGACGTCGCGCGGCACGAGGCGTCCGATCGGGCACGTGCGACGGTGATCGCGGCCCACGTGCTGTGGGCCCTCTTGCTGGCCGGCGGTCTACTCGGCGCGGGCGTGCTCGAGGCCCGGACGCGCCAGCGCCGGCGACACCAGCCCTGACGTCCGCAGGCCCGCGGCCGTGCCCGCCAGCACCTCGTGGACGCCGTTCCCGGTGTGCTTCCACGAGAACTCACCCGCGCGGATCCGCGCCTTCTCACCGAGGACCATGCGTGTCTCGGGGTCGAGCAGGAGGGTGTTGACGGCCGCGGTCAATTCGCCGACGTCGGCCGTCGCCGCTTCCGCGCTGCCGACCAGCACTCCGGTCACGCCGTCGACGATCGAATCCGTCAGTCCCTTGGAGCTGCGGTAGCCGACGGTCGGGACCCCGTGCTGTGCGGCCTCGATGACGGCCAGACCCCAGCCCTCCTTGCGGGACGGCATCACGTGCAACCAGGACTGCGACAGCAACCGGTGCTTGCGGGTCTCGTCGACGTGCCCGTGGAACGTGACGGCGTCGCCGATGCCCAGCTCGTGCGCGCGGTCGCGGAGATTCTGCTCCCACCAGCCGCCACCGATGACGTCGAGGTGCACGTCGGCGATGGTGGGACGCAGCTCCGCGACGGCCTGGAGGGCGTCCTCGATCTGCTTGTGCGGCACCAGTCGGGACAGGACGCACACGCTGGGGTGCGCGGTCCGGGTGTCGGTGCCGCCGACGTCCACGCCGACCGGGATGTCGTCGGCGCCGTTGCGCACCACCGCGATCCGTTCGCGCTCGACGCCGAGTTCGATGAGTTCGTCGGCGGACGGCAGCGACACGGTGAGGTACTGGTCGTCCCGGTGGGTGCGCGGCGACAACCGTGATTCCACCCACCAGCCGATCTTGCCCATCAACCGGCCCGCCACCGGCCACTGCTCGCGGTGGCAGTGATGCACGAGCAAGGTCACGGGTGCACCGGCGACGACGCGGGAGAAGAACGGGATGCCGTTCTGGGTGTCGATCACGGCGTCGGGCCGGATGCCTCGCAGCGGTCCGAACCCGAGCCGGCCCGCGGCGATCGCGGCGAGGGCGCGGGGGTAGACGCTGTACCGTCCGCCGGCCCGGCTGATCTCGATGCCGTCGACGGTCTCCTTCTTGGCGGCGCCGCGGTAACCGGCGGTGCGGAGGGTGACCTTGATTCCCCGCGCCGCGAGCTGGGCGCCGACCTCCTCGAGGTACCGCTCACTGCCGCCACCCTGCGGGTGACCGGTGTCGCGCCAGCAGAGCAGCAGAACCTCTCGCACGTTCATATACTCCTGTGGTCGGTGCGGTACATGTGGTCTCCGGGCGGGACGTTCCGCGCTGTAGTCCCCGAACACCCTATCGGTCGCATTCCACCGGATGTTGCAGCCACCGCGAACGGATTGCGGCCCCGGCGGCTGCACTCGCTAAGGTTCAGTCTCGTGACGACGCCTCCCGTGACCCGGCGATTCGGTCGACGGGCAACCCTGAAGCGGTCGTTCGGCCTGCTCAGCGACTTCCGGCACGAACAGACCGCACCCGACCTGTTCTACGGCGCCCTCGCCCGCGACTCCGTCGAACTGATCGGCGACCTGTACGGCGGTCTGACCGAATCGGATCTCACCGGGACGACGATCCTGGACGTCGGCGGCGGCCCCGGTTACTTCGCGGACGTGTTCCAGCAGGCCGGCGCCCGGTACGTCCCGGTCGAGCCGGATCCGTCCGAGATGCATGCCGCCGGCCTCGCCGTGGGCGGCGCGGTTCGCGGGTCGGGGTTGGCGCTGCCGTTCCGGACGTCGTCGGTGGACATCTGCTTCTCCTCCAACGTCGCCGAGCACGTCAGCGAACCATGGGCAATGGCGGACGAGATGGTGCGCGTAACGAAACCCGGCGGCCTGATCGTGCTGTCCTACACGTTGTGGTGGGGCCCGTTCGGTGGCCACGAGACCGGGCCCTGGCACGCACTGGGCGGTGAGTACGCCGCCCGTCGCTACCTGCGCAAGAACGACCGCGAACCCAAGAACCGGTACGGCGTCTCCCTGTTCAAAGTGGGTGCGGCCGACGGGCTTCGGTGGGCCCGGCGCGTCCCGGACGCGGACTTCCTGGCGGCCTTCCCCCGCTACCACCCGCGCTGGGCGTGGTGGATGGTGCGCGTCCCCGGACTGCGGGAGTTCCTGGTGAGCAACCTCGTTCTCGTGATGCGGAAGCACTGACCGTGGTCGCGCTGGCTCTCGACATCGGCGGCACCAAGATGGCCGCCGGGATCGTCGACGCGGACGGCACGGTGCCACGCCCGGCGACCACCCCGACGCCGACGACCGGCGTCGCGGACGCGTGCGCCGCCCTGCTGCGCGAGGTCGCGGGAGCGTCGCAGATCACGTCGGTCGGCATCGCCTGCGCGGGACCGGTCGACACGATCGCCGGCACTGCGTCACCCATCAACATCGGCGAGTGGGCGGGCGGATTCGGCCTGCTCGGCTTGGTGCAGGAACTTTTTCCCGGCGTCCCGGCGAGGCTGGCGATGGACGGCGCCGCCGCCGCTCTCGGCGAGCATTACCACGGCGCCGGGCGCGGCGTCCCCGACCTGCTGAGCCTCGTCGTGTCCACGGGCATCGGCGGCGGAGTGGTCCTCGGCGGCCGCATCGCCACGGGCCGCACCGGCAACGCGGGACACATCGGTCATCTGGTGGTCCCCGGCGGAACCGAGCCGTGCACGTGCGGCGGGATCGGGTGCCTGGAGACGGTGGCGAGCGGACCGTCGTCCGTGCGGTGGGCCCGATCCCGGGGATGGCGCGGGTCGACGGGTGTCGAATTGGCGAGGGCCGCCGCGGACGGGGACGACGTCGCCGTGGCCGCCCTCGACCGCGCGGGGACCGCGCTGGGGCAGGCCATCGCGTCCGCCGCAGCCCTCCTCGATGTCGATCTCGCGGTGGTCGGTGGCGGATTCGCGCAGGCCGGACCCCCGTTGTGGGACCCGATGCGCAGGGCCGCAGCCCGCCACGCCCGGTTGTCGTTCGTCGCGAATCTGCGGGTGGTCCCGGCGGAACTCGGCGCCTCCGGAACCCTCGTCGGGGCGGGAGTCCTGGCCTTAGACAGGGGCTGACACAGCGGGATCTCCTCACCTGTTCCGAAATTCTGTAACGTGTTCTAGTGTTCAGGTCACACCACGTTCAGGAGAGGAGGTGACCGTGAGCACGAGCACTGCCCGATCCGCCGACGACTCCGATCACTCGTCCGAAGTCGCCCGGCCCCGTGACTCCCGTCGCGATCCGGAGGTGCTGCGAGACGCGCTGCAACGCTGGCTCGCCGCCCAATTGCCCGCCGACGCCGCACCCGACGTCACGCACGTCCATCTCCCCGACGCCAACGGCATGTCGAGCGAGACCATCCTGTTCGACGCGACCTGGTCGGGCGAGGTTCACCCGCTGGTCGCGCGGGTCGCGCCGGCCGACACGACGATGCCCGTCTTCCCGGACTACGACCTCGACGGACAGTTCCAGGTGATGGCGCAGGTCCGGGAGCACTCCGCCGTCCCGGTCCCGGTCGTCTACTGGTCCGAATCCGACCCCGGTCCGCTGGGCGCCCCGTTCTTCGTCATGGCCCGCGTCTCCGGGCAGATCCCGCCGGACGTGATGCCCTACAACTTCGGGTCGTGGGTGACCGAGGCCACCGAGGCGCAGCGCGCGCTGCTGCAGCACAGTGCGGTGAAAGTCCTTGCGCAACTGCACGACATCGACCGGCCGTGGGAGCGGTTCGCGTTCCTGCGACTGCCCGGCTCCGGCCCCACCGTCACCGAGGCGCTCGCCGCGCACATCCGGCAGCAACGCGAATACTACGAATGGACGACGCGGTCCGGTCCCCGGTCCCCGTTGATCGAACGCGGCTTCGCGTGGATGGAGGAAAACCTCCCGGACGACCCCTCCCCCGCCGTCTTCTGCTGGGGCGACGCCCGGATCGGCAACATGATGTTCGAGGACTTCCGGCCCGTGGCCGTACTCGACTGGGAGATGGCCGCACTCGGGCCCCGCGAACTCGACCTGGGCTGGATGACGTACCTGCACCGGTTCTTCGAGGACATCGCCGCGGCCGCCGGACTCGACGGGATGCCCGACTTCCTGCGACTCGACGACCTCGCCGCCCTCTACGAGGAACTGACGGGCCACACGCCCCGCGATCTCGAGTACTACACCGCCTACGCGGCCCTCCGGCAGGCCACGATCATGCTGCGGATCCAGGAGCGCGCCATCCACTTCGGACAGGCCGTCGCCCCGGAAGACCCGGACGACATGATCATGCACCGCGCCTCGCTGGCGGCGATGCTCGACGGCACGTACTGGGAGAAGATCCGATGACCGCCGACTACGCGGGAAACCCGCTCTCCCCGATGGACGACTACCCCATTCATCAGGTGGCCGAACCCATTCGGCGCGTCGCCACGTCCGACCGCAACTTCTACGACCGCTACTACTTCAACTGCTATCCCTCGGCCGAGTCCGACCTCTTCCTCATCATCGGTCTCGGGCAGTACCCCAACCTCGGCGTGACGGACGCGTTCGCGGTGCTCCGCCGCGGCGACGACCACATCGTCGTCCGCGGGTCGGCCGCGCTGGGTCACGACCGCTCCGACAGCACCGTCGGACCGTTCCGCGTCGAGGTCCTCGAGGGTCTGCAACGCTTGCGCGTGGTGCTCGAGCCCGGCGACTACGACCTCTCCTTCGACCTCACCTTCGACGGCGCGATCCCCGCGACGCTGGAACCCCGCCACTTCCGCAGGCAGCTCGAACGCGTCACGTTCGACACGAGCCGATTCGTCCAGACCGGCACCTGGGCAGGTGAACTCACGATCGACGGGCAGAGCCGCCCCGTCACCCCCGACACCTGGCGCGGCAACCGCGACCGGTCGTGGGGCGTGCGCCCCGTCGGCGAGTCCGAGCCTCCCGGACGTCGCGCGGTCGACGGGATCCAGAACTTCTTCTGGATCTACTCGGTGATGCAGTTCGACAACTACTCCGTCTCCGTCGTCCTGCAGGAGGACGAACTCGGCAGGCGCATCGTCGAGGAAGCCGTCCGCATCTGGCCGGACGCCGACCGCGAACCCGAATGGCTCGGCCGACCCGAACACGAACTGAAGTTCGAGCCGGGGACGCGGGACGTCACGTCGGCGTCGCTGAGTTTCCACCGCCCGACCGGCGAGGTCGTCACCGTCACCTGCGACCTGCTGGTTCCCAACTACATCGGCATCGGCACGGGATACGGCCTCGAAGCCGATTGGCGTCACGGCATGTGGCAGGGCGAACTCGTGGTGCAGGGACTGCGCAAACGAGCCTCCGAGATCGAGCCGGGACTCCGGATGTTCTGCCCCGTGGACAATCTCACCCGCTTCCGACTCGAGGACGGCGGCGAGACCGTCGTCGGGACCGGGCTGTTCGAGGTCGCGGCGATCGGCCCACACGCACGATACGGATTCGACAGTTTCACCGACACCGCCTCCTGACCGGGGGAACGACACGAGGAATGGACTCATGACCGACTACGAGAAGCTCTACATCGGCGGCAAGTGGGTGGCCCCGGCCACCGATCAGGTGCTCGAAGTGTTCTCCCCCGCGACCGAGGAACGCGTCGGCAGCTGTCCCGTCGCGTCGCCGGCCGACATCGACGACGCCGTCGCCGTGGCCAGGCGGGCATTCGACGAAGGTCCGTGGCCGCAGACGACTCCCGCCGAGCGCGGCCAGATCCTCGCGAAGGCGGCGAAACTCATCGAGGAGCGCGGCGACGCCCTCAACGCACTGATCTCGTCGGAGATGGGCCAGCCGCCCGCGATGGTCGGGATGATGCAGCAGACGCCGTCGCTCGCGACCCTGAACTTCTACGCCGGTCTCGCGAACGAGTTCGAGTGGGAGCAGACCCGCACCGGCGCGTTCGGCCAGACGAAGGTGCTGCGGGAACCGGTCGGCGTGGTGGCTGCGGTCCTCGCCTGGAACGTGCCACTGTTCCTGGCCGTCAACAAGCTGTCCCCGGCGCTGCTCGCGGGCTGCACCGTGCTGCTGAAGCCGGCACCCGAATCCCCGCTCTCCACACACCTTCTCGCCGAGATCTTCGCCGAGGCGGGGGTCCCCGAGGGCGTCATCTCCGTCCTGCCCGGCGGCGCCGACACCGGCGAATACCTGGTGTCGCATCCCGGCATCGACAAGATCACGTTCACCGGCAGCAGTCCCGTCGGCCGCAAGATCGGGGCCATCGCCGCGCAGAACCTCAAGCGCTGCTCCCTCGAACTGGGCGGCAAGTCGGCGGCCATCATCCTCGAGGACGCCGACCTCGCGTCCACGATGCCGATGCTGGTGATGTCCGGGCTCATGAACACCGGGCAGGCGTGCGTCGCGCAGACCCGGATCCTCGCCCCGCGTTCCCGCTACGACGAGGTCCTGGACGCCCTCGTGGCGGGTGCCGGATTCATGACCGTCGGCGATCCGTCCGACCCGGCCGCGCAACTCGGACCGCTGATCTCCGAGAAGCAGCGCGACCGCGTCGAGGGCTACATCGCCAAGGGCAAGGAACAGGGCGCCCGCGTGGTGCTCGGCGGCGGCCGCCCGGAGGGCCTCGACAAGGGTTGGTACGTGGAGCCGACGATCTTCGCGGACGTCGACAACTCGATGACGATCGCCCGCGAGGAGATCTTCGGACCCGTCCTGTCCGTGATCCCCTACGACTCCGAGGACGAGGCGATCAAGATCGCCAACGACTCCGACTACGGACTCGCCGGCTCGGTGTACACCACCGACATCGATCACGGTCTCGCCGTCGCGAAACGGATCCGCACCGGCACCTACGCCATCAACTGGTACGCATTCGACCCCGGCTCACCGTTCGGCGGCTACAAGGCCTCCGGCATCGGTCGCGAGAACGGACCGGAGGGGCTCGAAGCGTTCTGCGAGATCAAGTCCGTCCTCATGCCGCCCGGCTACACGGGGTAGGCGCTTCGCGCCCGTGCGCCTTTCTGGTTGCTGCAGCTACCAGAATGGCGCACAGGTGCGTAGCACTAGCTGCCGAACTGGACCCCGCCCAGCGGACCGCCGACGAGGACGATCTGCGGCAACGTGGTCTGGGGATTGGCGACCGTGGTCAGCGACAGGCATTCTCCGAGCACCGCGTAGGCGCCGTCCGGAAGTTCCGGTGTGGTGAACGTCTTGACCGCGTTGCCTGCGGCGTTCGCGACGACGCGCTCGATCGGATTGGTGGCCCACGCGACGAATCCTGGTTCGAGAACAACGGTGGGATCGGCAAGTACGGCGGGCAGCTTGGTGGCGTCGAATGCGACTGCACCGCAGGACTGGGCGTCCAGCAGATTCAGGACGTTGGGATTGGTGACGGTGATGCCGAGGGTCTTTCCGTCGACCGCGGTCACCACGGTGGGAGGCTGCACTTCCGTCGCTGCGGAAGCGGTCGCCGGCATGGTCATGGCTACGGTGGCGGCGGCTGCGGCAGCGAGTGCGGCACCTCCGGCGAGTCGTTTCATGCCCCTGCTGGTCCCTGTCTGCATCTGCAATCCTTTCGTCGGGTGCGAGCTTCGAGAATCGAGGCTTTACAAACCGAATGGTATGCGTTTACTGCAGACTTCTCCCCTCGAACGACGAATGTCGCAGTGGTTCAGTCGAACTGAACCACTGCGACATTCGGTCACCGGGGAGGGACTAGCTCAGGCGCTGCTTCAGGGCCTCGAACTCGTCACGGATACCGGAGGGAACCTTCTCGCCGAGGAACTCGAACCATTCCTCGATGAGCGGCAGCTCCTGCTTCCACTCGTCGACATCGACCTTCAGCGCCTCGTCGACATCGTTGGCGTTGACGTCCAGGCCGTCGAGCTCCAGATCGGCTGCGGTCGGAACGAATCCGATCGGGGTGGACTCGGCACCGGCCTTGTGCTCGATGCGGTCGACGATCCACTTCAGCACGCGGGAGTTCTCGCCGAAACCGGGCCACAGGAAGCGGCCGTCGTCGCCGCGACGGAACCAGTTGACGTAGAAGATCTTCGGCAGCTTCTCGGAATCCGCGTGCTTGCCGAGGTTGATCCAGTGGTTCAGGTAGTCGCCGGCGTTGTAGCCGATGAACGGGATCATGGCCATCGGGTCGCGGCGAACGGTGCCGACGGCACCCTCGGCGGCCGCGGTCTGCTCGGACGACAGCGTCGCACCCAGGAACGTGCCGTGCTGCCAGTCGAAGGACTCACTGACCAGCGGAACCGTGGTCTTACGGCGTCCACCGAACAGGATCGCGGAGATCGGAACGCCCTGCGGGTCGTCCCACTCCGGCGCGAGGATCGGGCACTGCGACATCGGGGTGCAGTAGCGCGAGTTGGGGTGCGCGGCCTTCTCGCCCGACTCGGGCGTCCACTCGTTGCCCTTCCAGTCGGTGAGGTGCTGCGGGTCGCCCTCGAGACCCTCCCACCAGACGTCGCCGTCGTCGGTCTGCGCGACGTTCGTGTACAGCGAGTTACCGGCCTCGAGCGTCTTCATCGCGTTCGGGTTCGACCCGTAGTTCGTGCCCGGCGCGACACCGAAGAAGCCGTACTCCGGGTTGACGGCGTACAGGCGGCCGTCCTCACCGAAGCGCATCCACGCGATGTCGTCGCCGAGGGTCTCGGCGCGCCATCCGGGGATGGTCGGCTGGATCATCGCGAGGTTGGTCTTACCGCAGGCGCTCGGGAACGCGGCCGCGACGTAGTACGGCTTGTCCTCCGGGGAGATCAGCTTGAGGATCAGCATGTGCTCGGCCAGCCAGCCCTCGTCGTGGGCCATCGCCGACGCGATGCGCAGCGAGTAGCACTTCTTACCGAGCAGCGCGTTTCCGCCGTAGCCGGAACCGTAGCTCCAGATCTCGCGATCCTCGGGGAAGTGGGTGATGTACTTGGTGTCGTTGCACGGCCACGGGACGTCGGCCTGGCCCTCTTCGAGAGGTGCGCCGACCGAGTGCAGCGCCTTCACGAACGGCTTGTCGGTGCCGAGCTTCTCCATCGCGGCAGTACCCATGCGCGTCATGATGCGCATGGACACGACGACGTACTCGGAGTCGGTGATCTCGACACCCAGCTTCGGATCGTCGGCACCGAGGGGACCCATGCAGAACGGCACCACGTACATCGTGCGTCCACGCATGCTGCCGCGGTAGAGGTCGGTCATGAGCGACCGCATCTCGGTCGGGTCCATCCAGTTGTTGGTGGGCCCGGCGTCGATCTCTTCACGCGAGCAGATGTAGGTGCGCGACTCGACGCGTGCGACGTCCGACGGGTCGGAGTTGCCGACGAACGAGTTCGGCTTCTTCTCGTCGTTGAGTCGCGTGAACGTACCGGCCTCGACGAGCTGCTCGGTCAGTCGATCCCATTCTGCGTCCGAGCCGTCGGCGAAGACGACGCGGTCGGGCTGAGTGAGTTCGGCAACCTCTCGAACCCAGGCGAGCAGCTCACTGTGCTCCGTGGGGGGCGTGCCGTCAGTTCCGTTCAGACCGGGAATGGTCGCTGAGGTCATCAAACTCTCCTGGGGTGAGCCGGAACCGGACCATCTGCCGTCCGCTGAGAGAACCTCGCAGCGAGTGCCAGACGGTCCGATTTCCCCTCTCGGCGGGGTCCAGCCAGGCCGTCCATGCCACATGGAAGACGCGGGCGCCGGGTGTCCTATCCCTAGAGGTTAACGCCGCGAGTCCCATCTCGGGGAATCGGGTGCGGTTGGAATGGTCACAGAAACGATTCAGTAGAGCTACCAGGGGCCTTTCCCGCGTTTGCAGTGCGGATTTCGGAGGTGTTCAGCCGTTACCGAGAGTCCCACCATCGGTCTGCTGCCAGTGCACGACGCCGTCGCCGTCGCGGCGAAACTCCCAAGACGCGTACCCGCCGTCCTCGTGGATCATCGTCAGATGGTCTGCGTCGCCGTCCGAGTCGAGGTCGGAGGCGATGACGACGGCGTCGCCCGCGTCGAACGTCTGGGTGTCCAGGACGCCGTCTCCGTCGATGTCGTGGGTCGGATCGGTGAGCGCGACCGCCCCGGAATCGTGGCCGAAAGTGTTCGGATCGAGGTCCGGCATGTCCGGCATGTCCGGCATGTCCGGGACCAGAAAACTCTCAGTCGTCGCCACCACGGTCTCCCTTCGCATTTCGGACCAGTTTCCCGCACAAATCAAGACATATCAAGATAATTCAACACAATTCCACACGAAAGCGGGCGAACTTCGGTCAGGCACCTATGTATTCAGACGTTCGATACGGCGATTCGGTTCCCCGACTGCCTGCGGACCTCCTGCAGCCCCCGGTCGACGGCCCCGAGGTCGCGTTCGCAGGACGACAGCTGCCCGTTGCGTCTCGCGGCCAGGCGACGGAGTTCGCCGTCGATCTGCGCGACCCGCTCGTCCACGTCCCGGGCGCAGATCCGGCTCTCGGCGATGATCGCCTCACTCACCTGAGCCTCCGCCGCCAGCAACCGGCCGAGGACGAACTGCTCCCACTGGGACCGCACGTGCACCAACGCCTCGGTGGCCCACTGCCGCACGTGGGCACGCTCGGCGACGTGCCCGCGCGCCCGCGTCAGCCACCACGCCGCGACCGCTCCCAGCGCGAGGGTGGGCGGGATGGTCGCGATGTCGAGCGCCGGCACCATCGACAGCGGCGAGACCATCAGCCTGCCCAGACCGAGCCCGGCGGACGCACCGATCATGATCGTCATCCGGTCTTCGAGTCCGCGGTGCCGCGGTTCGGGTCCTTCCGGCGTAACCGGCTCCGGCAGCGGACCGCCGTCCCTGCGGGACCGCAGGTCGTCGAGGCGCACGGTCACCGCGGCATCGACCGCACCACTTCTCTCGCGCACCATCTCGGCCAGCCGGTCGGGGTAACCCGCAAGCGTCCCGCTGCCCGGCGCGGTCAATCTCGGCGCGCGCGGTCGTTCCGGCCGCACGAACCTCCGACCGCCTTGGGGTGGGGGTGCCCATGACGCAGTCACCGTTCAGGAAACGTCTACAAACGTGTCCTGAGTCGACGCCTCACGGTGTCGACGTTGACCCGCACCTGGCGCGGGTCTTCCCGTGGCGGTACCCGTTGCCCGCATGGTGCGGGTCTGACATGGGTTTCCATCGGGCTCGTTTTCCGTCGCCCCGCAACTCGGGGAGGACGCCTCAACCAGGGCCGCGAGGTTGCGGGCCGCGTTGAGGTCACGATCGATGCTCATCCCGCAGGATTCGCAGACAAAGGTGCGTTCGGATAGGCGCAGCTTGGCTTTCACCACACCACATCCCGAACACGTCTTGGAGCTGGGATACCACCGATCCGCCACGTGCACCCGACGTCCGGACCCGCCGGCTTTGTACTCGAGCTGACGACGCAACTCACCCATCCCGACCCCGGCGATGTGCCGGGCCAATCTTCGGTTGCGGACCATCCCGGCCACATTCAGATCCTCGACCACCACCACGGTATGTGAGCGGACCAACCGGGTCGAGAGCTTGTGCAACCCGTCGCGGCGGGCGTTCGCCACGTACGCGTGCAGGCGAGCGATCCGCGCCTGAGTCTGTCGCCATCGCTTCGACGGCTGCTGCCCGGGACGACGATCAGGGCCTTGCCGTCGGGCGGCCTGACGCCCCAACCGCCGTAACTCGCGTTGGGCGTGTTCGAGGTGTTTCGGTTTCGGCACCACCTCACCGGTGGACAGCACCGCGAGGGACTTGACCCCGAGGTCCACCCCCACCACCGACTCCGGCAGCGTCGGCGCCGGATCGGTTCGTTCGACCTCCACGGAAAAGGACACGAACCAACGACCGGACCGGAACGTGATGGTGGCCGACCGGATCCGCGCCGTCCCTGCCGCGACGCGGCGGGCGAGCTTGCGGGTGGACTCGTGGGTCCGCACCATCCCGATCCGGGGGAGTTTCACGTGCCGACGATCGGTGTCGACCAGCCCGAATGCCCCGGTGGTGAACCGGCACGACAACGGTGCGCGCTTGCCCTTGAACCTCGGGAACCGCACCCTGGAACCCTTCCGCATCCCTGCCCGTGAGCTGGACCAGTTCGTCAGGGCCGTCGCCAGGTTCGCAAGCCCGGACGAGTAGGCCTCCTTCGAGTTCTCACCCCACCACGGCGCCGCCTCACCCTTGACCTGGTTCCAGTCCTTGCGCAGGCTGTAGGCAGACCACGACATCGCCGGGGTGAGTTGCTCGCCGGTCACGCCGTAGGAGCGTTCCGCCTCCCGTTGATCCAGGTTCGCCCTGACCTGCGCCAGTCCCCAGTTGAACGCGAACCGCTGACCACCACAATGCGACCGCAACGCCGTCTCCTGCGCGCAGGTCGGGTCGAGCGCGAACCGGTATGCCTGCAGCACCGTACTCACCGACCACCCCTCATCGAATGTGCGTTCGATACTAGGGGGACGGTACGACAAGTTCCACGAACCTCGTTGGGAGTATGGACCGACGACCCGCCCGGGGCGCCGCGAGCGATGCGAGGCTCCGGCCGGTCGCGGACACGGCGGTGGCGAGGTGCCCGACACGAAATTGGGCCAAACCGGCCCCGATGCCCGACCACGATGGCCCGAGGCTCTAAATCACACGACAGTGTCCGCCTGGAACGACTTCACGGCAGTCCGGTGAAAACCGCCTGCCACCACCCGCCCACTCCTACAACTTCGCCGGAACATTCCTACACCGAAGACATTTTTCTACCTATATGCGCGAACGGCTGCGACCCCCTTCCTACCGCGCCCGATTCTGTCAGACTCGCACCGAGTCGCTACCGGCAACTGTGCAGGCTGGGCACCGGATTATCGAAAAAGTCTCAAGGTGAACTTCAGACCCGTATGCCAGAAACGCTCCTCATGCGTGACAATGGTCCGGTGAACCACGCTGATCAGGATGCACCCGTCGTCCCCGAGGAGGGGCAGATGAAGGACTCGAAGGGGTCCCGTCTCCACCCGAGGGTGACAAGTTTCCGCTCGCGCCGGGGCGCCCTGACCGCTGCGCAGCAGGAGTCGTGGGACCGGCAATGGCCCGAGATCGGCGCGGACGTCTCGGACAATCGCCTGGATGCGCCGTCATGGTTCGGCCGTGACGCCCCTCTGATCCTTGAGATCGGCTCGGGAACGGGCACCGCCACCGCGGCGATGGCGAAGGCCGAACCCCACGTGAATCTCGTGGCCGTCGAGGTCTATCGGCCCGGGCTCGCACAGTTGATTCAGCAGATCGAACGGGACGGGATCCCGAACATCCGGGTCCTGCGCGGCGACGCAATGGATGTCCTGGAGAACATGATCGAACCGGAATCGCTCACCGGAGTCCGTGTCTTCTTCCCGGACCCGTGGCCGAAGGCCCGCCATCACAAGCGGCGCCTGCTGCAGTCCCCCACTTTCGCCTTGATCGCGAGCCGGCTAAAGGCCGGTGGTGTGTTGCATGTCGCAACAGATCACGCCGAGTATGCCGAGGCCATCGCCGAGGCAGGCAGCGCGGAACCCCTCCTGACCTCCCTCGACTGGGAATCGCCGATGACGCACGAGCGTCCGGTGACGAAGTTCGAGGACAAGGCCCACCAGGTCGGCAGTGCGATCACCGAGTTGATTTGGGGGAAGATCAGGTCATGAGCGTCAGCGAGCAGTACTCCGACATAGCCGGCGCGGTCCCGGCAGGCACCGCGGTGTCGTCAGGATCTCCCGTGGTGGGTGCACGTGACGGACGCCACCAGAAGCGGGTCCTTCTCGTCTGGGACGCACCCAACCTCGACATGGGTCTCGGCGCCATCCTCGGCGGCCGGCCCACTGCCGCCTACCGGCCACGATTCGACGCGCTCGGCCGCTGGCTGCTCTCCCGGACCGCGGAATTGTCCGCGTCCGGCACCGACACACTCGAACCCGAGGCGACGGTCTTCACCAATATCGCGGCTGGCAGCGCCGATGTCGTGAGACCGTGGGTCGAAGCCTTGCGTAATGTGGGCTTCGCGGTGTTCGCCAAGCCGAAGATCGATGAGGACAGCGACGTCGATTCCGACATGCTGGACCACATCGCGCTTCGTCACGGCGAGGGGCTGGCCGGTGTCATGGTCGCCTCCGCCGACGGTCAAGCGTTTCGCGAACCGTTGGAGAACATCGCCGCGACCGGCATTCCGGTCCAGATACTCGGGTTCCGCGAGCACGCCAGCTGGGCGGTTGCGTCCGACCTTCTGGACTTCGTCGATCTCGAGGACATCCCCGGCGTGTTCCGGGAGCCACTACCTCGGGTCAGCCTCGACACACTGCCCGACGAGGGTGCCTGGTTGCAGCCGTTCCGACCGCTTTCCGCCCTGCTCGTCGGGCGGAAGAGTGCTGCCGAGTAGGAGTTGATCAGTGTTCGCGAGCTGGGGAAGCGTCGTCTACCGGGCCCGATTCACCGTCATCGGCATCATGGTTGCCTTGTTGCTCGGTTCGGCCGCGTACGGCCTGGGCCTCGAGAAGCATCTCAGCCAGAGCGGCTGGGACGATCCGGGCTCGGAGTCGGTCGCCGCGGCCAAGCTGGCTGACGGCACCTTCGGTCGCGACACCAACAGCGACGTCGTGGCGCTCTATACGGCGCCGGAGGGCAAGACGATCGAAGACCCCGAGTTTCAGGCGAAGGTCGTCGAGAACCTCGAGCGGCTGGCCGCGGAGCACCCGGACAAGATCCTCAAGATCAACGGCGGTTACTTCAAGGTCGGCACTGCACCGCAGCTGGCGTCCGCCGCGGACGCCGACAAACAGCACGCGATCGAGAGCATCGCGATCGTCGGCGACAACGACACCGAGGTCACGGCCAATTTCCGCGACATCAAGGACGAGTTCTCCATCGACGGCGTCAACGTGCAACTCGCCGGACTCCAGCCCGTGTCGGGTGCGCTCAACGACACGATGGCCAAGGACATCAGGCGAATGGAGATCCTCGCGATCCCGGCCGTCGGTATTTTGCTGTTCTTCGTGTTCGGTGGTGTCGTCGCGGCGGCGCTGCCGCTGATCATCGGCGGACTGACCGTGGTCGGCGCCAACGGCGTCGTCCGTCTGATCACCAACTTCACCGAGGTCAATTCGTTCGTCGCGCCCGTGGTCTCCCTCGTGGGGCTCGGTCTGGCCATCGACTACGGGTTGTTCATCGTCAGCCGATTCCGAGAAGAGATGGCGGAGGGGTACGACACCCGCTCCGCCGTCCGCAGAACGGTGATGACCTCGGGCCGCACCGTGGTCTTCTCGGCGACGATGATCGTCGCCAGCCTCGGTGGTCTGCTGCTGTTCCCGCAGGGCTTCCTGAAGTCCGTCGCCTACGGCGCCATCGCGACGGTTGGGCTGGCGGCGCTGACGTCGATCACGATCCTGCCCGCGATCCTCGGCATCCTCGGCAAGCGCATCGACGCCCTCAGCCTCGACCGTTTCCGTCAGACCAAGAACACCGAGGAGATCGAGGCGAGCATCTGGGGCCGGCTCACCCGCTGGGTGATGCGTAACCCGCTCAAGGTCACCATCCCCATCGTCGTGGGTCTGCTCCTGCTGATCGTGCCGCTGACGGGCATCAAGTTCGGTGGCATCAACGAGACCTACCTTCCCCCGGACAGCTCGACCCGCGCCGCTCAGGAACAGTTCGACGACATCTTCCCGAATCTGCGCACCGAACCGGTCAAGCTCGTCGTGTCCGACGCCGACAACAAGGCGCTCGGCCAGATCATCAAGGAAGCCAGCGGCGCGCCGGGGCTGATCGAGCGATTCACCCCGGAGGGCGCGGCCAAGGACGGTGTTGTCGTCCTCAAGGCGGGTCTCGTCGACCGCAACGAGTCGAAGCCGACCATCGACTATCTGCGCGCCATGGACAGTCCGGACGGCGTGCAGGTGCTGGTGGGCGGCACCCCGGCGATCGAGCAGGACAGTATCGCCGCGCTGCTCGACCACCTGCCGACGATGGTGATCTCCGTCCTCGTCCTGACGACGCTGTTGATGTTCCTGACGTTCGGCTCGCTGGTGCTGCCGATCAAGGCGGCGTTGATGAGCGCGCTGGGCCTCGGGTCCACGCTCGGCATCCTGACGTGGATCTTCATCGACGGTCACGGTTCGGAGTGGTTGAACTTCACCCCCGGCCCGATCATGTCGCCGGTGCTGGTGCTGATCATCGCGATCGTCTATGGCCTGTCCACCGACTACGAGGTGTTCCTGCTCTCGCGCATGGTCGAGGCGCGGGCGCAGGGGGCGAGTACGACGGAGTCGATCCGCATCGGCACGGCGCACACGGGCCGCATCATCACTGCGGCCGCGCTCATCCTCATCGTCGTCACGGGTGCGTTCGGGTTCTCGGAACTCGTGATGATGAAGTACATCTCCTACGGCATGATCGCCGCGCTGATCATCGACGCGACCCTCATCCGTATGTTCCTCGTTCCCGCCACGATGAAGCTCCTCGGCGACGACTGCTGGTGGGCGCCGGCGTGGATGAAGCGGATCCAGGAGAGGACGGGTCTCGGTGAGCCCATCCTCGACAGCGAGTTGATGCCCGCCGACGTCCCGGAGCTCACCCCGATCGGTGCCGTCCCGCCGCAGCGCAAGCTCGCGGCGCCGCCCGCACCCCGGAAACCGGAACCGCTCACCGAGCCGATCCCGTTGGTCACCGCGCGGGCGCTGGCCGCGAAGATGTCCGAGGACGACGCGAAGGCGCGCCGGGCGCAGAACGAGGCCCGCCGGTCGGCGACCGGCCGTCCCGCTCGGCCACCGGAGGCGATCGAGGACACACCGCCCGCGGAACCGCAGACCACCGTGCTGCCGCAGCCTGCTCCGCCGCGTCCGGCCCCGACGCAGTCGCGTCCCGCGCCGCCGTCGCGGCCCGCACCGCAGTCGCGTCCTGCTCCGCGGCCCCGTCCGGCGGCCCCCGCCCCGGGTCCGGCCACCGAGTCGCGTCCCATCGAGAGTTGGCTCGCGGATCTCCGGTCCACGTCGGCCGCCGAGCCGCGGCCGGTCTCCTCGCCCGCCGAACCGCGACCCAGCGCGTCGTCGCCGTCACTGCCGACCCGCTCGCCGCGCTCGGTGCCCGCACCGTACGAGCAGGAGACCCCCCAGTCGTCTCCTGCCCGCCCGGTGCCGCCGATCCCGTCGAGGCGTCGTGCCGCGGAGCCTTCGGAACCCGTGAACGGCGGCAGGCGCACCAACGGCACGCCTGCCAACGGAACCCCGCCCCACGGCGCCCCGGCCAACGGCTCGCGCCGCCGCAGCGTCGAGGAGCCGCCCGTCGATCCGGACGACGCCTCGAGCGGCAGGCACCGTGCGGACGACGGCAACGCCGTCAGCGTCAGCGAGCTCATCGCTCGGCAGAACCGGCGCTGACGGAGCCGTTCGGCGTTCCCCGTCCGGCCTCCCGCTCCGCGAACTCACGCGCGTAGCGGGTGCCGGCGAGGAGCAGCAGCAGACCGACGACGAGGAACGCGAGGACGCGGAACAGACCGTCGAGGGTGGCCAGGTCGAACAGGAACAGTTTGGCCAGCGCCGCGGCGGTCAGTCCCAGTCCGACGCCGAGTGCGGTGTGGGCGTAGTCGCGGCGGGCAAGTCCGAACACCAGTGCCGCCGTCGCCGCCGCCATCCACGCGATGGTCGCGGCGCAGTGCCCGGCGATGAATCCTGCGGACGTCCCGGTGAGCGCCGCGCCCGCGGACACTGTCGCGGTGGTGACGGCGTACAGGATCACCAGCCCTGCGAGCACCCACCACGGCTGGGCGGTGTTGTCACTCAACAGTTTCAGCGAGTGCGCGTACCAGACGAACAGGAAGACCGTTCCCGCCAGCACCAGCGAGGAGAGCACGGTGGTCACCCCGAGCGAGTCGAGCGCGCTGTACTCGTCGACGAGGACGAACGGCGGCGCGGTGATCACGAAGGCGAACCCGCCGACGACGGTGAAGACTGCACCGACGGCGTAGGCGATCCGTGACTCCGCCTGCCCGCCGATGGTGAGGAACAGTGCCGCCACCCCGAGCAGGACGAGCGGCGCGAGGTCTTCGCTCGATCCGATGAGGCAGGCCTCGAGCAGAGCGAGGGTACCCACGCCTGCGAGCGCGATCCGTCCGTGTCGCGGCAACGACCGTGCAGACGCGAACGCGGCGAACATCGTGGCGGCCAGGACCAGCGCGATGAGCGTGGACCCGAGCCGGTCGAAGAGGTGGCCGATCACCAGCGTCGGGACGGCCGTCGTGACGATCATCGCGGTCGCGGTGACATCGCGAGAGTTGCTGCGCAACAGGATGCTCGACGAGACGAGTCCGAACAGGGCGACCAGTGCGGCGGACGCGAGCAGCCAGACCCTCTCCGGCCGGTCGGACAGTCCGGAACTCGCGATCGCGATCAGCAGCGCGATCACCACCGGGCACGTCCGCGCGATCGCCAGGTACAGCCAGTCGCGACCGAGTTGCGCGGGGAAGCTGGCGACCTGGATGACGAACAGGAACCCGATGAGGGTGAGCGTGATGCCCTCGGTGAGGACGGGTGCGAGCACGGCGGCGCCGGTCACCACGAGCAGCGCGAGGGGTTGCGAACCCCACTTGACCGCCAGTGCGACACCGGCTCCCGCGATCCCGAGTGCCACGACCATCGCGAGCACCGGCAGCAACCAGTGGTAGACGACCGCCACGGCCACGACGTCGAGGTAGGCGCCGGCGATACCCGTTGCCGCGAGCGCGATCCCGCCGACCCGGCCGCCGGGCCGTCCGAAGACGCGGGTACCGGTGTAGACGAGACCGGCCGAGAACAACCCGCCCGCCACGACGCGCAGTTCCGGACCGAAGAATCCGGCCTGCGCCGCCAGCACGAGCAGCATCACGACACCGATCAGGGTGACGGCGACACCCGCGACGGCCAGCACGCGGCTGATCACCCCGTCGCGTTGCCACCAGGGTTCGCGAGCGGCCCGGGGAGGCGGCGCCGGAGCAGGCCGGTACGGGACGGCCGGTGCGGGTGGCGGCGTCTGGGCGACCGGGGGTGCCTGCGGCACCGGGGGTCGGTACGTCGGCTGCGGCGCCGGCTGCGGCTGGGGACGCGGGACGCTCGCGAGCTGCGCCTGCAGGACGGCGAGGTTCTCACCCACGTGACGCATCTGCTGCCCGAGCGCCGAGAAGTCACCGGAGAGCTGCGCGACCAGCCGGGGGTCGATCGAAGGAGTACCAGGTGTGGACATGGATCAATCGTCCTGCGGCGACGGCACCCCACACATGAGTAGGCCTACTCGAGAAACCTGCGACGTGCTACCCGAACATTCGGCGAATCGAGGTGCCGAAAGGGTGTTTGGCGGTCACGTTCCCGAACCTGACCTTGCCCCGGACGACGACGTGCAGCGGGCCGATGGGAGGTCCGGTCCGCACCTTGTTGGTCGCCGAGCCGCCGACCGTTTCGACGCCGTTGAGGTCGACCGTCGCCTCTTCCGGCACGACCAGCGAGATCGTGCTCGCGTAGTCGTCGATCGTCACGTGCACCACCTGCGTGGCCATGACGGCCCGCGTGAAGTCGAGCGTCACCGTCGACAGCCGGGTGTTCACCTCGAGGGCGGGGGGAACGTTCCACGAGCCGGTGCGGCTGACCGACGACATCCGGCCCCGGATGACGTCTCCCGGCGGCGGCGCGGGCGACCGGTGCACGACCGCCGGAACCGGGGGCGCCGGGCGAGACACGTACGGCTGGTCGGGGTACGGCGGAGGCGTGAACTCGGAGATCAGCTGGATTCCCGGCAGATCCACCAGGACGACGTTCAGCTCCGCCCGCGTCTTCGCGGCGAGTGCCGTGTCCATCCGTTCGGTGAACTCACCGAGCGAGAGCATCCCCTGGCCCACCGCCCGCTGCAACAATTCGCCGACGTGTTCGCGCTCCGCATCCGATACCCGTAGGTCCCGTGCCTCCATACCGACCAGGCTAGCGCCCGTGAGTACTTATTAACCGCCCGCGGTTAATAAGTACTCACGGCTACTCGAGGCCCTGCTCGATGGCGTACCTGGTCAGCTCCACGCGGTTGGCCAGCTGCAGCTTGCGGAGGGTGGCCTGGACGTGGTTTTCGACGGTGCGGTGACTCAGCGACAGTTTGGTCGCGATCTGCTTGGCGCTGAGCCCTTTCGCGACGAACCGCAGGACCTCGGTCTCCCGTTCCGTGAGTTTGGGGACGGCGGGACCGTGCTCGTCGGCGGGCGCACTCGACATCCGGCGGTACTCCCCCAGCACGAGTCCGGCGAGCCCCGGCGTGAACACCGCCTGCCCGGCCGCGGTGGCCCGCACCGCGTCCAGCAGTTCCTCCACGGATGCGCTCTTCACGAGGTACCCGGATGCACCGGCCTTGACGGCGTCGAGGACGTCGTCGCGCTCGGACGAGGCCGACAGCACCAGCACCCGGCTGTCCGGCGACACCTCGAGGACGGCGGCGGTGGCCGCGGCACCGTTTCCGTCGGGCAGTTGCATGTCCATGAGCACGACACCGGGCCGGGTCGCCGCCGCCCGACGTCCCGCGGTGGCGACGCCATCGGCCGTGGCGACCACGGTGAACCCGGCGCCTTCGAGGTCGCGGGCCACGGCGTCCAGCCACATCGGGTGGTCGTCGACGACCATCACGGTGATCTGCTCGTCGGTCTCCGTGTCACCCATGCGTTTCGTCTCCCTTCGGCACGCGGATCTCCCATTCGGTGCCCTGACCGGGTTCGGTGTCGAGTTCGGCGGTGCCGCCGAGCGCACCGACGCGGCCCAGAATGGATTTCGATACTCCCATGCGACCCTCGGCCTCCGCTTCGGCCAACCGTCCCGGGGCGATTCCGCTGCCGTCGTCGCGGACGCTGACGATCACCTCGTCGCCCAGATCCTCCAACAGCACGTAGGCCCGGGCGCCGGTCCCCGCGTGCAGTGCGACGTTGGACAGTGCCGTGTCGACGATCGCGGCGAGCTCCGTCGCCCGGCCGCGCTCGATCGTCACCGGATCCGCCGGGGTCGACACGGACACGGTGGTGCTCGCCCGCGTGCCCAGCAGCAGTCGCACGTCGATCGCGCTCCCACCCAGATCCGACGCCACACCCGCGCCCTGCTCGGAGATGAGCATGCGCAGGGCCACCTCCTGCTCGCCGGCGAGATCCGCGAGTTCGACTGCGGATCCGCCGATCTCGTTGCCGCGACGGCGGACGAGCGCGAGGACCTGCAGGACGCCGTCGTGCACCTCGCGGGCGAGTCTTTCCCGTTCCTCCGTGGCGGCAGCCAACCGCACGGCCTGCTCCAGCTGGGCCTGCGCACGCCTCGCGGTGGTGGTGGCGAGCCCGAGCGCCAGCCCCACCGACACCAGGACCGGTGCCGTCGCGTCCCGCCACAAGTCGAGGTTGATCTGGTCGCGCACCACCGCGCTCACCGCCGCCATCAGCACACCGGACGCCATCCCGACCCACGGCCCACCGAAGACGGCGGCGGAGATCACCGCGTTGGTGACCCACAGCGTCGTCGGCAGCGTCTGATGGTGGTTGTACCAATCATGATCGGAGACAAGGCGAGTCGACGCCATCAGCGCGATGACGATCAGCTGGTCGGCGATCACCACCTGGTAGCGCGGGACCTTCCCGTGGGACAGCAGGACCGCCGAGAGTCCCGACCACACCGCCATCAGGGCGACGAGGAACCAGCTCAGCCGCTGATGGGTGTAGTACTGCACCGACACGATCTGGTAGCTGATCGCGTACACCAGCGTGACGAGGCGGAACGCCTGCGCCGCCCGCCACAGCGGTGCGTCCGGCTGGGTGTCGAGCTCGGTCGTGGCTCGTGGGCGGTAGTGCAGTCGGGTGCGGTGCTCATTCCGGTCGGTCATGGATCTGCGCAGTGTCGTCGAGGTGCGGGTTGCCGGGGTGCGGCAGGTGCGGGCCGTCGGCTTCGGCCGGATAGAGCGGGACTGCCGGATCGTCGACCTCGAGGGCGTCGTAGGTGGCTTCGGGATCCGTGGACAGGAGCGAGCGCACCGCCGTGTTCAGCAGCGCGACGATCGGCACCGCCAGGAGGCCACCGACGATCCCGGCGAGCACGATGCCGGTGGTGATGGCGAGCACCACCGCGAGCGGGTGCAGCCGGACCGCGCGCCCGAGCAGCAGCGGTTGCAGCACGTGGGCCTCGAGTTGCATCACCCCGATGATGATGCCGAGCACGATCAGCGCGGTGAGGAACCCTTTGGTGACGAGGGCAACGAGCACCGCGAGGAAGCCGGTGAGGAACGCACCGACGATCGGGATGAACGCGCCGATGAACACGAGCGACGCCAGCGGCAGTGCGAGCGGAACCCCCAGAATCGCGAGTCCCGCGCCGATGCCGACGGCGTCCGCGGCGGCCACCGCCACCGTGGCGCGGACGTACCCGATCAGCGAGCCGAACCCCTGAGTCCCCGCCAGCCGGACCCGCCGCCGCGACGTGGTGGGGACGAGGCGGGTGACGAACTCCCAGATCTGAGATCCGCCGTAGAGGAAGAAGATGAGCGTGAACAGCGTCAGCAGGGCACCGGTGAAGATTTCGCCGACGACCGTGGCGGTGGTCAGTGCCCCACTCGTCAGCTGCTGGCGGTTGTCCTGGATGGACTTCACCACCGAGTCACCGGCCTGCCGGATCTGATCCTCGCTGAAATGCAACGGGCCGTCGGTGAGCCACCCCTGGATCTGTGTGACGCTCGCCTCGAATTGTTCGGTGAGGCCGGGAAGACCTTCGATGAACTGCTCGACGACGAACGTCATGATCCCGGCGACGATGCCGATCGAACCGATGAGGACGACCAGGACCGCGGCCGACCGCGGCACGCCCTTGCCCTGCAGCCAGTCGACGAGCGGCACCAGCAGCGCCGACGAGAGCAGCGCCAGACCCACCGGGATGAGGACGGTGTCGAGCCTGGTCACGATGTAACCGAGGGTCAGCAGGCCCGCGAAGATGACGAGGAGCCGCCACGTCCATTCCGCCGCCACCCGCACCACCGGGTGCACGGACGCCGAGGCGTGGCCCCCGCCCTGTGTTACCGCGGCAGTGTCCGAGCGTTGCTCGTTCGCGTTCACCTGCGGAGCGTATCGAGGTTCGGACAGTGCCGGGCGATTCGCGTGGGAAACACGCGCGCGGGGCACGCATATGCGCCGTTTAGGGGACGTGTCCTACGCCACCCGGTACACCCCCCGCTAAATTGAACGACGTGCGGAAATCCTATAGAGCGATCGCGGCGACGGTCCGCAGCAGATGGCCGCTCTATATGGTTTCGATGCTCCTCGCCAATTTCATCGGCGCGATCCTCGTCTTCGCGTTCGTGCGGTACGGCGTGCCGATCCCCGAATCGCAGGCCATCATCGCCGACCGGGTGCGCAACGTCGCGATCTTCGGCGGCTATCTCGCGTTCGCCGCCGTGGTGAGTCTCACGGCCGCCGCGATGATGCTGCGGTCGGTCGTCCGCTGGCAGTTGCGTGGGGGTCCGCCGACGCGCAGCGAACAGATGTCGGCGCTGCACGCACCGCTGCGGCAGGCGATCGTGCACCTGGTCCTGTGGATCCTCGGCGGCATCATCTTCGTGCTGCTCACCATCACCGAGATGCCGGAACTCGCCGTCGCGGTGATCGTCACCGTCTGCATGGCCGCGACCACGACGTTCGGTTTCACATACATGCTCGGCGAGCGCATCCTGCGTCCGGTGGCCGCCCGCGCGCTCAGCGAGGGCGAGTTCGACCGGACCATGGCACCCGGCGTCGGCACCCGGATGGCCATGACGTGGGGGCTCGGAACGCTGATGCCCGTCATCGGCATCATCCTGCTGTGCGTGACGCAGCTGACCACCGACCTGGTGTTCTCCCCGAACGCGCTCGCATGGGCGATCATGCTGCTGTCGATCATCGCGATCGCGCAGGCGTTCGCGCTGTCGATGCTGACGGCCAGCCAGATCTCCGACCCGATCAAACAGCTGCGGCGGGCCATCGAACGCGTCCAGCGCGGTGCCACCGACGTCCGCGTCGAGGTGTTCGACGGCAGCGAGATCGGGCGACTGCAGGTCGGGTTCAACCGCATGATGCGCGAATCGGACGAACGGCGGCTGCTGCGCGAACTGTTCGGCCAGCACGTCGGTGAGGACGTCGCGCGGCGGGCACTGCAGTTCGGTACCGAACTCGGCGGAGAGACGAGGTTCGTCGCGGTGCTGTTCGTCGACATGGTCGGCTCCACCGGTGCCGCCGCGGAGCGTCCCCCGGGCGAGGTCGTGAACCTGCTCAACGAATTCTTCCGCGTCGTCGTCGACGTGATCGACCGGCACCACGGCTTCGTCAACAAGTTCATGGGTGACGCAGCTCTCGCGATCTTCGGCGCCCCGCTCGACCGCCCCGACGCACCGACGGCGGCGCTGGCGGCGGCCCGGGAGCTGCGGTTCGCGTTGAACGAGATCACCGGCCTCGACATCGGCATCGGTGTCTCCGCAGGCCTCGCCGTCGCCGGCAACATCGGCGCCGCCGAACGCTTCGAATACACGGTGATCGGCGACCCCGTCAACGAGGCGTCGCGGCTCACCGAACTCGCCAAGCTCCACCCCAGCCGCGTGCTGGCCTCGACGAGTGCCCTGTATTTCGCGGACGACGACGAACAGGCGCACTGGGAACTCGGCGAACAGGTCCAGTTGCGGGGGCGCCGCCGCAACACCCACCTGGCTTGGCCGGAGGACTATCCGGAGTAATCCGCTACCCGTTGGTTACGCTGGCCAGGTGGCCCAGCCTCGATCCGACCCGCCCACTGCCGAGCATCCTCGGCAGCGAAGCCGATACTGGTGGATCAAATGGCTACTCGGCGCCGGCCTCCTCGCCCTGCTGACCGTCGAGGGCATCTACCTGTGGCCCACGCTCAGCGACTCGTGGAAAGCGCTCACCGAGATCCACTGGGGGTGGGTCGCGGCATGTATCGCAGCCCAGGCCATCTCCCTGAGCGGATACGGAGCGGTCCAGCAGCGACTGCTCCAGGCGGGCGGTGTCGTCGTCAGCCAACTCAAATCGGTCTCGGTGATCTACGCGAGCACCGCGATGGCCGTGAGCCTGCCGGCCGGTCAGGTGTTCTCCACCGCCTTCACCTACAAGCAGACCCGCAAGTGGGGTGCCACCCCCATCGTCGCGTCCTGGCAGCTGGCGATCTCCGGAGTGATCGCCGCGGGCAGCCTCGCACTGCTCGGCGCCGCAGGCGCGTTCGCGGTGGGCACCAAGGTGAGTCCGGTCACGCTGGCGCTGTCGCTGGTGGCCGCGTTCGCACTGTTCTACGGACTGCGATACATCTCACGCAATCCCGACTCGATCGAGTCGATCGGGCACTGGGTGCTGACCCGGTACAACAAGTTCCGCAAGAATCCCCCCGACACCGGCGTCGAACGGTGGAAGGAAATCCTGAGCCAGCTCGACTCGGTCGAGCTCAGCCGCAAAGACACCGTGATCACGTTCGGGTGGTCGGCGGTGCACCGTCTCGCCGACGTCGCGTGCCTCGGTTTCGCGTGCTGGGCGGTGGGCGCGGAACCGTCGCTGCCGGGTCTGCTGATCGCGTTCGCCGCCGCCAAGGCCGTGGGCAGCATTCCCCTGGCCCCGGGCGGGCTGGGGTTCGTCGACGGCACCCTGATCGCAACCCTGACAGCAGCAGGAGCCACCGCGTCGCAGGCCCTCGCAGCCGTGTTCGTCTACCGCGTCGTGAGCTACATCCTCGTCGCGCTCGTCGGCTGGGTGGTCTTCCTCATCCTGTTCCGGCACAACCAGCACGAAGACCTGGAGATGGACCTCGAGTTCGAGCGCCGGGAGCAGTCCTCACCGACCACCAAGCGCACGCAGCACACCGGGGACCCCGAGCCCGACTCCCAGCCGTGAGTACTTATTAACCGCGGGCGGTTAATAAGTACTCACGGGCGGCGAAGCCGCAAAGCCTCCGCCACCACATCCGGGCGGTCCTCGGGCATCAACGTGTAACTGTCCTCGACCTCCTGCAGTTCGGCGTGCGGGTAGAGCTCGGCCAGGCGCCGGCCGTGGTCGCGGGGCATCACCTTGTCCTCGACGGCCCACAGCACGAGGACCGGCCGGTCGAAGCCCCGGTTCGCCTCCGCCCAGTCCCGCAGCGTCGACTTCGGCGGCACCGAGGTCGTGTACTTGCGCAGGTCTCGCCGCACCCGGCGGTCGGTGGTCGCGGGCCGGAACCACCCGTCCATCACCGACTTCGGTACCGGGCGCTTGCTCATCCAACCCCACCCCGCGGGCGCCCGTCGCATCGCCCGGAATCTCAGCGCGTGCATGGTCAACGCCAGACCACCGGGGACCGCCACCGCGAAACCTATTGCGCGACCCGGAATTCCGGGCGGATAGTTGTCGAACGCCTCGCACGGGGTGAGGACGAGAGCCCCGACGCGACTCGAGTCGCCGAGCGCGATCAGCACCTGCGCGCCGCCCCAGTCGTTCTGCACGAGGGTGACGTCCGCGAGATCGAGCCGTTCGAGGAACTCGCCGATGAGCAGTCCGAGACCGCGTAGCGAGAGGTCGGCATCCTCACGCATGGGAATGCGGTGCGCGCCGAGCGGGAGGTTCGGGACGATACAGCGGAAGTCCGGGGCGAGTCGCTCCACCACGTGTCGCCACACGGTGCCGCCGATCGTCAGCCCCGAAATGAACACGAGGACGGGGCCGTCACCCCCGGTGTCCCGATACTCGACGGTGCCTGCGGAGAGCTCGATCTGCTTCATGGCACTACCCCAATTGATAGATCGTTCTACTGAGAATCACGTTACGATGAGGTACGCACCGAGTGCAACGGTCGGAGGGCAGAAAAGTGAACGACACCAAGGCCCGGATCCTCGGCACCAGCAGCGATCTCTTCCGCCGCAACGGCTACACCGGGACCGGACTCAAGCAGGTCGCCGCCGAGGCGCACGCCCCGTTCGGGTCGATCTACCACTTCTTCCCGGGCGGAAAGCAGCAGCTCGGCGAGGAGGTCATCCGCTCGTCGGGCGAGGAGTACGCCCGGCTGGTCTTCTCCATCCTCGACGCGCATCCCGACATCCTCGAGGGGATCGAGGTGGGCTTCCGGCTGGCGGGCGAGACCCTGGTGGCCACCGATTACGCGGACGCCTGCCCCATCGCCACGGTCGCACTCGAGGTCGCGAGCACCAACGAGGTGCTCCGCGTGGCCACGGCCGACGTGTTCACGAGCTGGATCGACTCGGGCAGCGCCCTGCTGCGCGCCCGCGGATTCGACGAGACCGATGCGAGACGCCTGATCCTGGGCTTCGTCACCAGCCTGGAGGGCGCGTTCGTCCTCGCCCGCGCGCTCCGCAGCACCGAACCGCTCGACGCGGCCGGCGCCACCGTCCTCGCCGCCGCGCGGGCCTGCCTCCCCCCGTGAGAAAGCGTCACCGGGCACACCGTGCCACTCACCTGCATCCTGTGACAGGCATCACAATCGGGTTGCGGAAGAAATCCACCCTCGCCATAGTTGAAGGTACAAGAACTTAAACATTCAACTACTTAAGTCGACGATCCGAGGAGCTTCCATGACCACCGCCACCGCCACCCTGCCCAACCTCACCGCCGGAACCTGGGCCATCGACACCGTCCACTCCACCGTCGGCTTCGCCGTCCGCCACCTGATGGTCAGCAAGGTCCGCGGCACCTTCAACGACTTCACCGGCGCGATCACCGTCGCCGAGGACGGCACCGCCGCCGTCACC
>NZ_JBHWUE010000022.1:0-119001 GCF_042738615.1 Rhodococcus sp. NPDC059968 | reverse complement strand
CCAGATCACCTATAAGGCGCAAGCCGCAGGAGTGCCGGTGCAGGTGATCAACCCTCGCAATACCAGTAAAACGTGCCATCACTGCGGGCACTGCGACACCGCGAACCGGCACAGTCAAGCACTCTTCCGGTGCCGCGGCTGCGGATGGACCGGCCACGCGGACCATAACGCCGCCGCCAACATTGCCGCACTCGGACACAACAACTACCGGGCCGCCCAATCAACCGTGCCTAAAGCAGCCACCCCTCTAACAGCCAGTTAGAACGTGAGCAGCAAACCCGCGTCCTTCAGGACCGGGTAGTTGATGAACACCCGCATCGATCGGTCGGCACCCAGCAGCACCGCGACCGCCGCGACGGGGAAGATCCCGAGCGCGGTCGAGGTCGCGGTCGCCGACAGCGCTAGGAACGACGATCCGGGTACGCCTGCCATGCCTTTCGACGTGAGGAGCAGGATGAACAGCGCGCCGAGCTGGTCGGCGACGGACAGGTCGTGGCCGGTGGCCTGGGCGAGGAACAGCGTGGCGATGGACAGGTAGATCGCGGCCCCGTCGAGGTTGAAAGAGTATCCGGTCGGCACCACGAGCCCGGTCGCGGCCTGCGAGTTTCCGGCGCCGACGAGTTTGGTCATGATGCGGGGAAGCACTGCCTCGGACGAGGCGGTTCCCAGCGCGAGACCGAACTCCTCTTTGGTGTATCGGATGAATTTGAAGATGTTCAGCCCCACGGCGAACTTCGCGATGAGCGCGAGGACGAGGACGAACAGGGCTCCGGCGAGGTAGCAGCAGGCGATGAGCTTGGCGAAGCTGCCGAGGGTGGAGATTCCGTACTGACCGATGATGAACGCATCGCGCCGAATGCGCCGATCGGGGCGAGCCGCATGATCCAGCCGATGATGATGAAGACGATGTGGCTGAGGTGGTCGACGAGTTCGAGGACCAGTGGGGGACCGTGCTCGCCGTACTTGGCCAGCGCGATGCCGAAGAGCACCGCGAAGAAGAGGACCTGCAGCAGTATGTTGTCGGCGAACGCTCCCACCACGCTGGTGGGGACGATGTCCATGACGAATTCGACCGCGCCCGGGAGTTCGCCACCGGCCGTCTTCTCCGCGATCTGCTCGGTGCCGTCGGCGAGGGTGGCCGGGTCGATGTCGAATCCGGCGCCGGGCTCGACGATGTTGCCCATCACCAGCCCGAACAGCAGCGCGAACCCGGTGACGGCGGTGGAGTAAATCAGCGCCTTGACGCCGATCCGTCCGACGGCCCTGACGTCGCCCACCTTGGCGATTCCGGTCACGACCACCGTGAAGATCAACGGTGCGATGAGCATCTTGATCAGCTTGACGAACGTGTCGCCGATCGGTTTGAGCTCCGACCCCACCGTCGGCCACAACCAGCCGAGAGTGATGCCGCCGACGATTCCGACGAGGAGCTGGACGAACAGGTTGGTGTACCAGGGTGATCGCGTCCCGGTCGTCGACGCGTCGCCGCCGGGTGGGGGATGGGCGGCAGTGGAAATGGCCATGGGGAAACGCTAGGAAGGCGCTGTGACGGGTTCGTGTCACAAATGTTTCCGCGGTGAGAACGGCGGCCGTTCCGGCCGTGGGCGGTGCCACACTGCAGTTCGTGGCAGTATTGCGACGCACCGACCGCAGGAGGACACATGCGCTTGTCGCCCCACGAGCAGGAGCGTCTGCTCCTGAGCTACGCCGCGGAACTCGCGCGCAGGCGCCGGCAACGCGGCCTCGTGTTGAACCACCCGGAGGCGGTGGCCCTCATCACGGATCACATCCTCGAGGGGGCCCGCGACGGCCGGTCGGTGGCGGAGCTGATGGTGTCCGGTCGCGAGGTGCTGACCCGGTCCGACGTGATGGAAGGCGTCCCGGAGATGCTGCACGACGTGCAGGTGGAGGCAACGTTCCCGGACGGCACCAAGCTCGTCACCGTCCACGATCCGATTGCGTAGGGGTGACCGTGATTCCAGGTGAAGTCTTGTGCGCCGAGGGCGTGATCGAGCTCAACGAGGGTTCTCCCCGCACCGAACTCGAGGTGGTCAACACCGGGGACCGTCCGGTCCAGGTCGGGAGCCATGTCCATTTTCCGCAGGCCAACCACGCCCTGCAGTTCGACCGTTCCGCCGCCCACGGGCTGCGGCTGGACATCCCCGCGGGCACCGCGGTGCGCTTCGAACCGGGTATCGCGCAGACGATTTCACTCGTGCCTCTGCGCGGGACCCGTGAAGTGCACGGGCTGAGCCTCAGTCCTCCCGGAAAGCTGGACGCGTCATGACCGAACTCAGCCGCGCACGCTACGCCGAGCTGTTCGGACCCACGACGGGCGACCGGATCCGGCTCGCCGACACCGACCTTCTGATCGAGATCACCGAGGACCGCAGCGGCGGGCCGGGACTGGCCGGCGACGAAGCGGTGTTCGGAGGCGGAAAAGTGTTGCGCGAGTCCATGGGCCAGGGTCGCGCGACCCGCGCCGAGGGCGCGCCCGACACGGTGATCACCGGCGTGGTGGTCGTCGATCACTGGGGAATCATCAAGGCGGACGTCGGCATTCGGGACGGACGTATCGTCGCGCTCGGCAAGGCGGGCAACCCCGACACGATGTCGGGGATCCACCCCGATCTGGTGGTGGGTCCGTCCACCGAGATCATCGCCGGGAACGGCAAGATCCTCACGGCCGGCGGTATCGACTGCCACGTGCACTTCATTTGCCCACAGATCATGGACGAGGCGCTCGGCGGCGGCATCACGACGATGATCGGCGGCGGCACCGGCCCCGCCGAGGGCAGCAAGGCCACCACCGTCACCCCCGGTTCGTGGCACACCGCCCGGATGCTGGAGGCACTCGACGGCTGGCCGATGAACATCGCGCTGCTCGGCAAGGGCAACACGGTCAGCTCCGAGTCGATGTGGGAGCAGTTGCGCGGCGGCGTCTCCGGATTCAAGCTGCACGAGGACTGGGGTTCGACTCCGGCGGCCATCGACGCGTGCCTCACCGTCGCGGACGCTGCGGGAGTGCAGGTGGCCCTCCACTCGGACACGTTGAACGAGGCCGGTTTCGTCGAGGACACTCTCGCGGCCATCGCCGGACGCGCGATCCACGCCTATCACACGGAGGGTGCGGGCGGCGGCCACGCGCCGGACATCATCACGGTGGCCGCGCACGCGAACGTCCTGCCGAGTTCGACCAACCCGACCCGGCCGCACACGGTCAACACGCTCGACGAGCATCTCGACATGCTCATGGTGTGCCATCACCTGAGCCCGAAGATCCCGGAGGATCTGGCGTTCGCGGAGAGCCGCATCCGGCCGTCCACCATCGCGGCGGAGGATCTGCTCCACGACCTCGGCGCCATCTCCATGATCGGCAGCGACTCGCAGGCGATGGGACGCATCGGCGAGGTCGTGCTGCGCACGTGGCAGACGGCGCACGTGATGAAGCGCAGGCGGGGTTTCCTGGCCGGCGACAACGGCGCCGACAACCAGCGCGTCCAGCGCTACGTGGCGAAGTACACGATCTGCCCCGCCGTCGCGCACGGGTTGGAGGACGAGATCGGATCGGTCGAGGTCGGCAAACTCGCAGACCTGGTGCTGTGGGATCCGGCGTTCTTCGGTGTGCGGCCGCACGCGGTGATCAAGGGCGGGATGATCGCGTGGGCCGCGATGGGAGATGCCAACGCGTCCATACCGACTCCGCAACCGGTGCTTCCGCGGCCGATGTTCGGGGCGGCGCCCAAGGCGGCGGCCGCCACGTCCGTGCATTTCGTCGCTCCGCACGCCCTCGAGGACGGACTGGCCGATCGGCTGGACCTGAGTCGTCGGCTCGTGCCGGTCGCGAACGTGCGGTCGCGGGGCAAGGCCGACATGCCCCGCAACGACGCGCAGCCGCGGATCGAGGTGGACCCGGACACGTTCACGGTCCGCATCGACGGCGACGTGTGGGAAGAGCAGCCGGCGGCGGAACTGCCGATGGCCCAGCGATACTTTCTGTTCTGATGCGTCTCGCTCACCTGATGTCCCTCGCCGACTCGAGGCTGCCCACGGGCGGTCACGTGCATTCGGGCGGCATCGAGGAGGCCGTCGCCAGCGGTGTCGTCCGCGACGTCGCCACGATGGAGGCGTTCCTGCGTCGCCGGATACGGACCGCCGGCCTCGTCGGGGGATCGATCACCGCGGCGGTGTGCGCCGGCCGGCTCACCGCCGAACACGCCGACGCCGAGATGGATGCGCGAACCCCGTCTCCGGCGGCACGGTCGTCGTCGCGGACGCAGGGCAGAGGTCTGCTGCGGCTGGCCCGCACCACGTGGCCGGAGCACGACTGGTCGCCGGTCGGGGCGCGTCCGCACCTGCCCGTGGTCTCGGGGGTGGTCGGATCCGTCACCGCGGTCGAACCCCGGGAGGCGGCGCTGGTTTTCGTCTACACCACCATGACCGGGTCCGCGATCGCCGCGCAGCGTCTGCTCGCACTCGACCCTGCGCAGGTCGCCGCGTGCACGTTCGCGTTGTCCGACCTGTGCGACGACATCGCCGACCGATGCGTGACCGGACTGTCGAGCGTGTCCGACCCCTTCATGGATGTCGTCGCCGAGCGGCACGTTCTACGGGACCGCCCCCTGTTCGTGTCGTGACACTCAGCTGTACCCCAGTAAGGAGAGATCAACCATGCCACCGCATTTCATCGACGGAGAACCCCACGACCATCAGCACGACCGTCCCCGGCGGGTCCGGGTGGCGGGGGAGCCCGTCCGGATCGGGATCGGCGGGCCCGTCGGATCGGGCAAGACGGCGCTCGTCGCCGCGCTGTGCAGGCAACTGCGCGAGGAGTTGTCGCTGGCCGTGCTCACCAACGACATCTACACCACCGAGGACGCGGACTTCCTGCGCCGCCACGCCGTGCTGCCGGACGAGCGCATCGCCGCCGTGCAGACCGGTGGCTGCCCCCACACGGCCATCCGCGACGACATCACCGCCAACCTCGACGCCATCGACGACCTGATCGCGGCCAACCCGCCGCTCGATCTGATCCTGGTGGAGTCGGGCGGCGACAACCTCACCGCGACGTTCTCCTCGGGACTGATCGACGTGCAGATCTTCGTCGTCGACGTCGCGGGTGGTGACAAGGTTCCCCGCAAGGGTGGTCCCGGTGTGACGTTCTCGGATCTTCTCGTGATCAACAAGACCGACCTCGCCCCCCTGGTCGGGGCCGATCTCGGGGTGATGCGCCGCGACGCCGAGCAGGTCCGGGAGGGACGGCCCACGGCGCTGATCTCGTTGACGGAGGACCCGTCGTCCGGACCGGCTCTGGAGTGGGTGCGCGAGCAGGTGCGCACCCTCGCCGACGTGCACCGGTAGTGCGCACCGAACTGACGATCGTCGCGTCCCCCGACCGCAGTCCGCGGATCTCCGCGGTCGGGGGACTCGCAGCGCGGATCACCGGCCGCGACACGGTCCACGTGATCGGCACCGCCGCGACCCCGCTCGGCGGCGACCACTGGGACGTCACCGTCCGGGTGCTGTCGGGTGCCCGGCTGACGCTGCGCAGCGTCGCGGCGTCCCTCGCCCTGCCCGGCCGGGATCGTGTGCTGTCCACGGCGCAGTGGTCGGTGGAGGTCGAGGACGGCGCCGTGCTGGACTGCGCGCTCGAACCCACGGTGATCGCGGGCGGCGCGGAGCATCGCGTCGAGACGACGGTGTCCCTCGCCGAGTCGTCCACGTTGCTGCTGCGTGAGCGGGTGCAGATCGGCCGGGCGGGGGAGAGCGCAGGACGCTGGGTCGGGGTCACGAACGCCGATCTCGGCGCGCTGCCGCTGCTCCGGCACCAGCTGGAACTCGGCGTCGGCACCGTCTCGCACGACGTCCTGGACGGCCCAGGGGCCGTCACGAGTGAACTGCGGTACCCGGACGACCGGCCCGCGGACGTCACCGGCGACATCCGGTCGGCGCGGACCCGTCTGCCCCTCGCCCGCGGCGGCAGCCTCACTACCCGGCTCGGCCCGCACCTGTGACGCAGGTGAGCGGCAAAGTGCGTGATGGTGCGCATTTCCGCACCCGTACCGGGAGCGCCTAAGCTCTACCCTTGTGCTTTCCGTCGTTCCTCGCCCCGTCGTAGTCAGGGCCCCGTCCAAGGTCAATCTGCATCTGGCCGTCGGGGACCAACGCGTCGACGGCTATCACGAGCTGAACACGGTGTTCCAGGCGCTCTCGCTCAGCGACACGGTGTCGGTGGTCCCCGCGGAGACGCTGTCGGTCACGGTCCGCGGCGAGGACGCCCGCGTCGTGCCCACCGACAGCAGCAACCTCGTGTGGCAGGCCGCCGAGATGCTCGCGGCCGAGTCGGGCCGGCGCCCGGACGTCGAGATCGCCATCGACAAGGGCATCCCGGTGGCCGGGGGCATGGCCGGTGGCAGCGCGGACGCCGCGGCGACCCTGGTCGGGCTCAACGCGCTGTGGCAACTCGACCTGTCGCGGGAGGAACTCGACGGGTTCGCCGCGAAGCTCGGCAGCGACGTTCCGTTCTCCCTCCACGGTGGCACCGCGGTCGGGACGGGACGCGGGGAGCGGCTTCTGCCGGTGCTCTCCCGCAGCACGTTCCACTGGGTGCTCGCGCTCGCGAAGGGCGGCTTGAGCACACCGACCGTGTTCCGGGAGCTGGACCGGCTGCGTGCCGACGGGAATCCGCCGCGACTCGGCGGACCCGAAGACCTGATGCACGCGCTCACGACAGGCGACGCCGCAACGCTGGCCCCGTTGCTGGGCAACGACCTGCAGTCGGCCGCGCTCTCACTGAATCCGGGCCTGCGGCGGACGCTGCGCGCCGGGGTCGCTGCGGGTGCACTGGCCGGCATCGTCTCCGGGTCGGGCCCGACATGTGCCTTTCTATGTGCTGAAGCGGATGCCGCGGTCCGTGTCAGCGCAGAACTCGCAGGTGCGGGGGTGTGTCGCACGGTGCGGGTCGCCAGCGGACCCGTACCGGGCGCCCGAATAATCAACGACGCGGCGGAGGGATCGCACTGATGGCGAATCTGATCAATCTCGAGCAGGTATCGAAATCCTTCGGCATCAAGCCGCTGCTCGATTCGGTATCCCTCGGACTGCAGGAAGGCGAACGCATCGGCGTCGTCGGCCTCAACGGCGGTGGCAAGACCACCATGCTCGAGGTGCTGGCCGGAGTGGAGGCGCCCGATTCCGGACGTGTCAGCCGGGTCGGCGGCCTGCGCATGGCGGTCGTGACCCAGCGCGGCGTCCTTCCGCCCGGCTCGAGCGTCGGCGACGTGGTGCTCGGACCGCTCGGGGTGGCCGACCACGAGTGGGCGGGCGACGCCCGCATCCGGTCGATCCTGGCCGGGATCGGCATCGACAACCTCGGTCTCGAGGTGTCGGTCGACGGGCTGTCCGGTGGTGAGCGGCGACGTGTCGCACTGGCCGCCGCGCTCGTCCAGGACCTCGATCTGCTGGTGCTCGACGAGCCGACCAACCACCTCGACGTCGAGGGTGTGCAGTGGCTGGCGGAACATCTCGTCAGCCGTCGCAGCGCGCTGGTGGTCGTGACCCACGACCGGTGGTTCCTCGACACCGTGGCCAACCGCACGTGGGAAGTGGTGGGCGGCAAGGTCGAAAGCTACGAGGGCGGATACAACGACTGGATCTTCGCCCGCGCGGAGCGCTCCCGGCAGGCCGACGCGTCCGAGGAACGTCGCCGCAACCTCGCCCGCAAGGAACTGGCCTGGCTGCGGCGCGGTGCACCCGCCCGCACGTCCAAGCCCAAGTACCGGATCGAGGCCGCCGAGGCGTTGATCGCGGACGTCCCACCGCCCCGCGACAATGTGGCGCTGGCGTCGTTCGCGCAGCGCCGGCTCGGCAAGGTCGTCATCGAACTCGAGGATGCGCACCTGGAGACGCCGGACGGCCGGGTGCTCGTCGACGACCTCACGTGGCGGTTGGCGCCGGGGGAGCGCGTCGGCCTGGTCGGCGTCAACGGCTCCGGCAAGACGACGCTCCTGCGCACGCTCGCCGGGGAGATCGCGCCGGCGACGGGCAAGCGCATCCAGGGGCAGACGGTGCACATCGGCTGGCTCCGTCAGGAACTCGACGATCTGCCGACGAACATGCGTGTGCTCGAGGCCGTCAAGGACGTCGCCGAGCGGATCACGTTGGGCGACAAGGAGGTGTCGGCCGGACAGCTCGCCGAACGGCTGGGATTCACGCCGGCCCGGCAGCGGACACCGGTCGGTGACCTGTCCGGCGGCGAGCGGCGCCGACTGCAGCTGACGCGTGTGCTGATGGCGGAGCCGAACGTGTTGTTGCTCGACGAGCCGACCAACGACCTCGACATCGACACGCTGCAGCAACTCGAGGACATTCTCGACGGCTGGGCGGGCACGATGGTCGTCATCAGTCACGACCGGTACCTCATTGAACGCATCTGTGACACGACGTGGGCGTTGTTCGGCGACGGCAAACTGACCAACCTGCCCGGTGGCATCGAGGACTACCTGCGCCGCCGGGCGAAGATGGTCGACACCGGCGCACCGTCGGTGGCGTCGACGGCCACCGGTGCGTCGGCCCCCAAGCAGGTGCGGGACGGGGCCGCCGAACGTACCGCGCGCAAGGAACTGTCGCGGCTCGAGCGGGCCGTGGCGAAGCTGGACGACCGGGAACGGAAGCTGCACGAGAAGCTGGCGGAGGCGGCCACCGATCCGGACAAGCTGCAGAAGCTCGACACGGAGCTCAAGCAGGTCGTCGCGGAGAAGGAAGCCACCGAGGAACAGTGGATGGAGCTGGCCGCCGAGCTGGATTAGCGACCCCGCCCGGTCACCACTCGATTCGATAGTCGTACATCCAGCGCAGACTGTCGCTGCGGCCGACCATCCGCATGACGGTCGGCAGGGTCAGGTCGCGGATCACGCGCCCGACCGGTCCGGGTGCCTTGCCGCTGCCGTTTCGCTTGCCCTGGGCGACGATTCGCTCGACCCGGGGGCGGCGTGCGGTCTCGTACGCTGCCAGGGCGACGGCGGTATCGCGGTTGTCTCGCAGGCATCGCGCGAGCACGACGGCGTCCTCGATGGCCATGGAGGCGCCCTGCCCGGACGACGGTGACGTGGCGTGCGCCGCGTCCCCGATGATCACCATCCGCGCGTTGCGCCACGTCGGCACGGTCGGAAGGTCGTAGGTGCTCCAGCTCCGGATGATGTGCTCGGTGGCGTCGATGATCTGCCGGGCGGGTCCGGCGTCGCGCGAGAACAGCTCGGTCAGTTCGGCGCGCTGCTGCTCCGGGGTGATCGAGGCGAGTTCGCCTGCCGACGGTTCCGTGCGGCGCCCGGGGTTGGCGAACCACCAGACGTCACCGTCCGGATGGATGAGGTAACCGAAGAAGCACCGCTTGCCGAAAAGGAAGTGGGCCGCGCCGGGTTCGCCGTCCAGGGCGAGGCCGCTCGCGAATCCGCCGGTGTTGAGGAGACCGAGATACCGCGGGTCGGGTGCCTGCGGGTCGAGGATGGACCGGGTTCGCGACCGCAACCCGTCGGCGCCGACGAGCAGATCGCCGTCGGCCGACGTGCCGTCCGTGAAGTCGGCGTGGACCCGATCGCCGTCCAGGCGGGCGTCCCGGAGTTGCTTGCCGTATTCGATGCGTACGCCCCGTCGCAGGGCCTCGTCGCGCAGTGTGCGGTACAGGTCGGCGCGGCGCAGCGTCTGGGACGGCGTGCCGAAGGAGGTGAGGCCTCCGTTGTCGAACTCGGCAAGCTGTTTCCCGGTTCCGCTGACGATCCGCATTCTGCGGGTGTCCATCCCGAGTCCGGTGACCTGGCGATCGAGATCCAGTAAGTGCAGTCCCTCCAGGCCATTGGTCGCGAGGGTCAGGAATGCGCCCACGCCGTCCGCGCCGCGATCGTGCGCTTCGTACACCACGGGGTCGAGTCCGGCCCGTTGCATGGCCATCGCCGTGACCGGGCCGGCGATTCCTCCTCCGATGATCAGAACGGTGTTAGTCATAGAGTGACTATACATAGAATGACTAATTCACGGCCGCGGATATGCTCGACGAATGTCCTCACCGCGTAGATCCGTGCTGGCGATGGCCGTGCTGTCAATGCTGTCGGAAGAGCCGATGCACGCCTACCGCATGCAGCAACTGATCAAGGAGCGGCACAAGGACGAAGTCGTCAACGTCGCGCAGCGCAACAGCGTGTACCAGACGATCGAACGCCTGCTGCGCGACGGATTGATCGAGGTCGAGTCGACGGAACGGGCCGAGAATCGCCCCGAACGCACGACGTACCGGCTCACCGGAACGGGCGTGACAACGTTGACGCACTGGCTACGGGGGATGGTCGCGGAGCCGGCTCGCGAGTTCCCGGAATTTCCGGCCGCGCTGGCATTCCTGCCGAGTCTCGACTCCGGCGACGCGCTCGATGCCCTGCGTGCGCGGATCACGGTGCTCGAACAGCAGCTGGCCGGGCTCGACGCCGGCCTCGCCGAATCCGCGTCGTTCCTTCCGCGCCTGTTCCTCGTCGAGGACGAGTACCGGCGCGCGGTGCTGGTCGCCGAACTCGACTACGTGCGGTCGCTGGCCGACGACGTCGCGGCCGGCGAACTGCGCTGGTAGGGCCCGTCAGAACCGCAGCGACAGGATGCCGTCGCGGTCCGTGACGTGAACGGACCGCCCGATCACCGATCGCGCCGGGGTCTCCGCGAACGCGGACAACGCGGCCGCCTCCGCGGGGCCGGTTTGTCCGGCCAGACGCCGGCCGTCGGGGGTGTGCGCCACGACGAAGCCGGTCGCCTGGGCGCCGTCCCGGCCGTACTCCACCGTGGATGTGACGATCTCGGCTCGTCCTTCGTATCCGGTGACGACTTCCGGCGCCTCCGACGCGAGTTGCGACGGTTCCGGATCGCCGACGTATCCGCCCGGGTGGGGGGCGCCCGCCAGTAACACGACGTGCTGGTACGTCAGATAGCCGCCGTTGCCGTGGATCAGGGCCGGTCCCGCGCCTTTCCGCAGTCTTCGGGTGACCTCGGCGATCGAGTGCAGCGTGTAACTGTTGAGGGGACCGCCGAAGAAGGAGTGGCCGCCCGTCACGCTCGGCACGATGCTTGCGGGCAGGCCGAGCGTGCGGGTCAGAAGCTTCGGCACCACCGGGAAGCAGCTGTACGCGTCGACGATGTCGAGTGCCGAGGCGTCGATCGAGGCCCGCGCCAGTGCCCGGCGCACCGCGTCCGTCATCGCCGGGGACGTGCCGAAACCGTTGCGGCTCAGTACGTCCACGGGATCGGTGGCACCCGCGCCGCCCCACAGGTACACCCTGCGGTCCTCCGGAACGCCGTGCTCCCGCGCGACGGCCAGGGAGCACACCAGCACCGCGGCGGCCTGATCGACGAACGGCATGGCGTTGAGCATCAACGGGTACGGCTCGCACACCATCCGGTTGCCCGGACTCACCGTGGCGATCTCCTCGGCGGAATACACCTCGGATGTCCACGATGCCGGGTTCTTCGCCGCCAGTTCGGAGAAGGCCGAATACATCCGGGCCGACTCCGCCAGCGACTCGTCGGGGCTGAGGCCCGACTCGTGGGCGACCCGGTTCTCGAACAACGGGTACACCCGGGTCGGAACGATCAGGCCGGCGCGCTGCATCGAGGGACTCCCGAGATCCGCGGGGTCGAAGGCGGGGGGACCGCCCGGCGCCGACGCCCAGCCCAGCGTCGCGGGATCGGTGCCCGACTTCCGGAGCGCCGTCATGGTCGCCTGCGCCTCGCCGCCGACGAGGAGCGCTGCCGACGACCGGCCCGCGGCGATGTCGTCGCCGATGCGGTCGAGGAGCGCCGCGGGCCAGAGGCCGCCGATCGGGGAGGTGCTCGATCGTGGTGACGGCAGATTCAACCGGGCGGCCAGCAGTCCGGGGAGGTCGTCGTACGACCAGCTGACGGTCTTCACCGCATGGATCGCGTCGATCCGGGAGCCGAGGGTCGCGGAGCCGCTGTCGGCGAGAGCGACGCGCGCGGCTTCGGTGATCAGGTCGAGCGGTTCGCGCGGGGCCGCCGGATTACCCGCACGGCCGGAGCGGATGTCGCCGACTCCGACGATCACCGGTATGCGGGTCGGATCCATGGATTCCCCTCTCGCGTGACCACGTCAGCGTCACGATAGCGCCGGACGAGATACCTGTGGATTCGGGGTCACAGCAATCCCGTCTGGCGTCCGGCATTGTCGGCCCTTCTGCTCGAAGGGCGGTGCACCGGATGTCCAAAAATGCTGTGCAGCAGGAGAAACCGAGCATCGACGTTCGCGTGTGTGGAATCCTCGCGTCGACGGGGGTCTGCCGGCCCGGACCCTCATCAGGTGAGGCTAGCCTAAGGTAGTGTCGACAGTGTGCTGTCGCGCAGGCCATGCAGTCATTTCGTAACCTTTTCGTGTCCCGGATCACGGCCTGAATATGCATGATCCGGGCAAAACGGGGGAAACCAAGGCGAACCTGCAGATTATCCGACTAATCTGCAGTCCAGGGCTTGCATGTTCGCTGCACAGGAGGCGGGGGTCATGGATCTCGAAGCAATCAAACAGATCGAGCAGCTCAAGCACCGTTACTCACGTGCTCTCGACACGAAGTCGTGGGTGGAGTTCGCCGACACGATGGTCCCGGACGTCACGGCGACGTACAGCGAATACCTCACGTTCGATTCCCGTGACTCATTCGTGTCCTTCCTCGAGAACACTCTCGGGACCCACGTCATCACCGAGCACCAGTGCGGCCAACCCGAGATCACCGTCACCGGTGACACCGCGGTAGGGGTGTGGTTTCTCGCGGACACCACACTGATTCCCGAGGACGGCATGTTGCTGCGCGGGTCCGCCTATTATCACGATCGTTATCTTCGGTGCCCCGACGGCAACTGGCGGATCACGCACACGGGCTACGAACGCACCTGGGAATCGGTTGCGGCGCTCTCCGATTTCCCGAGTTTCCGGCTCACCTCCAACAAGTGGGCGATGTTGCAACCTCCAGCGTCTGCCTGAGGGGGCACACTGGGACTCGACGCACCGCGGACACTGGGAGGTGACGATGGCTCCGGAAGTCCCCGTTCCCGGCGCGCTGCCGTACCTGACGGTGCGGCGGGGTGTCGAGGCCATCGCGTGGTATTCCAAGGTGTTCGGCGCCGAGGTGGTGGGTGAGCCGATCGTCATGGACGACGGCCGGGTCGGTCACGCGGAACTGCGGTTGCCGACCGGCATGATCTATCTCGCCGAGGAATTCCCCGAGATGGGCCTGACCGCGCCGGAATCCGGTTCGACGTCCGTGAGCCTGATGTTGTCCGTCGACGACCCCGATGCCGTCCTGGTGGGTGCCCGCGATGCCGGTGGCACGGTGGAACGGTGGATCTCGGAGGGGCACGGGCACCGCAACGCGACACTCATCGATCCGTTCGGTCATCGCTGGATGCTGGTGGGGCCGACGGATCCGGCCGCGCCGGCCTGAAGATCCGGGCCGCGGCTACTGTCGGCACATGCCGACAACACCCGACCGTTCGTCGTTTCCGGACACCCGCGCATGGATTCGCGCCCTGCCCGTACTCGGCGGCGAGACGCCTCCGCTCGTCGACACGCTTCCGGAGTCGCCGATCGCGCTGTTTCTCGACTGGATCACGCAGGCCGTAGCGAGCGGTGTTCCGGAACCGCACGCGGCCGCGCTGTCGACCGTCGATGCCGAAGGCAATCCGGACGCGCGTTTCCTGCTCCTCAAGGACGTCACGGAGCAGGGCTTCTGGTTCTCGGGTGACACGCGCTCACCGAAGGGTCGTGCGCTGGCCGCGAATGCAGTTGCGGCACTGTCGTTCTACTGGAGAGAACAGGGCCGGCAGGTGCGGGTGCGCGGGTCCGTCGTCGAGGGCGATCCGGCACTCTCCGCCCGCGACTTCCGCGAACGGTCGGTCACCGCGCGGGCCGTGGCCGCCGCCAGTCGTCAGAGTGAGGTCCTGGACGATCCCGCCGAATACGAACGCGCTGTCGCGGCGGCGGTGGCCCGCATCGAGGCCGACCCCGACTTCGTGTCGGGAACCTGGCGGGCATGGTGCATCGTCCCCGACAGTGTCGAGTTCTGGCAGGCGGACGCCGGGCGCAGGCATGTGCGCCAGTTCTACCGCCGCGAGTCCGACCGGTGGCTCCGCGAGGTGCTGTGGCCCTGACCGCGTCCGCGGCGGGGGTCAGCGTGCGGTCGCGGAGGGCGAGCGCAGGTCGACGACGATCGACTGGCCGTTCAGCTTCGCGTGGATCTCGGGGCGCTCGAACCCGGCCGCGACGAGGTACTCGCCGAGCAGTGCCAGCAGTTCATCGGCGTCCACGGTGGGATCGGCCGAGTGACTGCTCGCCGACGCGAGGTGCTCCTCGATCAGTTCGGTGTGTGCAAGACGGCCCGCGACTCGCACGGCTGCCACTCCCATCGCGTTGCGTCGCATGACGGTGCGCCCACGAGCCTCGGGCGGCGCCGTCGTGTCGGAGGCTTCGGACGGCTCCTCGGTGCTGTGCGAACCCGAGCTGCGCGTCGGCAGCGGGAAGGTAAACGTCTCGGCGGAGCTGGTCGTGGACTTGCCGTTGCGGCCGGTCAGCCCGCCCGTGCTCGGTTCAGCGAAAGGGGACGCCGACGCCGGGCTCGTGCCGGCGGAGCCGTTGCTGCCCGATCCGTTGGTGGAAATGCCGTTCTCCATCGTGTCGCTTCCTGCTCGTGGCCAAACGGGTACCGCGCAAAGCCCGTCAGTGTGCTCGATTCGATCTGAAAGCTACCAGGAGGGTCCGGCGGGCCGCGCACCTCGACGGCGCACGACGCGGCCCCGGTCGGTCTCGGGCCCATTGGTTCCGTCACGTCATCGCACCCCTTCGGCCCTCAATTCGCGGGCCCACGCGGACGCGTGCTTCGTGAGCACGCCGGCGATCCGCTCCAGCTCACCCGGGTACGACGCGACCTCGGCGGGCATGGACACACTGAGGGCGTCGGTGGCGGGGATTCGGTAGGGCACGACGGTCGCAATGCACACCACACCGACCGTCCCCTGTTCTCGTTCGAGGGCCCACCCGCGGTTGCGCACCTCGCCGAGTTCGGTGACGAGGTCGTCGATGTCGACGATGGTGTTCTCGGTGAATCGTTCGAGTTTCGCGGGAAGAATCTCCCGGACCTCACCGGTGGTGAGTTCGGCGAGCAGGGCCTGGCCGAGTGCGGTGACGTGGCACGGCAGTTTGCGGCCGACGCGATGCATGCGCCGAACCTCGACCTTCGAACCGCGGCTGGCGAGGTAGATGACGCTGGCCTCGTCGCGCCGCGCGAAGTGGACGGTGTGGCTCACTTCCGACCGGAGTGCCTCGAGCACCGCTGCTGCCCGCGAGACGACCGAATCCTTGTCGAGGTACGACGTGCCGGCGAGCAGCGCATGGGTGCCGATGCCGTAGCGCGACCCCGACTCGTCGGCTTCGATCCACCGCAGATCCTTGAGCGTGCGCAGGAGAGCGTGGAGGCTCGAGCGCGGATACTTGCACGCTTCCTGCAACTCGCCGAGGCTCATACGCGTCGGCGATGCGGCGAGCGTCTCGAGGATGTGGATGGTGCGTTCGGCAGATTTGACCGGTTGGGTTTCCGGCGGTGCCCCACGCATGTCTTCTGTCACCATGAAGACACTATCTCTCATTCTGAACGCGATATCACCTACTGACGCGTGTTCGGTGCCGGCGACGTGGCGCATTCAGTACTCCGCAACGAGGTTGGCCTCGATGTACGCGAGATCGATGTCCTCGCCGAGGCCCGGCCTCTGCGGCATCGCCACCATGCCGTTCTCGTCGACGGGATCGACGATGGAATTCAGGTGCGGCGGCACCCAGTCGTAATCCACGTGCGGGTGCAGCAGACCGCGCTCGTACCACTGGACGTTGTTGCCTGCTCCGACGAGTGCGAGGTTGGGGGCGCCGTTGCCGTGGATCTCGCACTCGAGTCCGAAGCCCTCGGCCATGTGCATCGTCTTCAGGGCCGGTGTGATGCCACCACCGTTCATGGCCCCGACGCGCAGGATGTCGCACGCCTCGTTCGCAATCCAGTCGGCACGAGATCGGTGCCGGCCCGGGGTGGTCTCGGGTCCGATCACCGGGGTGTCGATCTGGTCGGCGAGCCACTTGTACGAGCGCAGCGAGAACTCGTCCATCGGCTCCTCGAACCAATCGAACTTCAGCCGGTCCAACTCGCGACCGAGCTTCAGAGCGTCGGTGCGCGAGTACCAGTGGTACCCGTCGAGCATCAGCGAAAAGTTCTCGCCGACGGCATCACGCACGGCGGCACACGCGTCGATGTCCCGGGTCAGATTCGGGGAGCCCGGCAGCGGAGGCATCCAGGTGTGCAGCTTGATGCCCTGGTAGCCCTGCCTCTTCAGCGCGACCGCGAAGTTCGCGTAATCCTCCGGGGTGGCGAGGCCGCCTTCGATGTCGTCGCCGCACATGGTGCTGGCATACGCCTTGATCTCGGTGCGCGCGCCGCCGAGCAGCTTCCACACCGGCGTGTCGAATCTGTTGCCCACCAGGTCCCACAATGCCTGGTCCAGGTAGCTGCAGCTGTGCTCGGGAAGTTCGACCGCCCGGGTTCGCTGACGAATCGCGAACTTCTTGTCCATCGCCTCGCGTGCAAGCGGATCGGAGCCGATCAGGACAGGCCGGAAGTGCTGCTCCACCTGATCCTGCCGAAGGTAGTTCGGCTTGCCCAGAACGTAACCGCTGACGCCGTCGGAATCGGTGATCCGCAGGAGCGCCCCCGTCGCAGGCACGGACGGGCCGGGATGGCGATGACCGTACGAGTCGACCGAGGTGCGTGCCTCGGTCTTGAAAACCTGCACGGCGACTTCTGTGATCACGCTGGACATGATGATTCGCTTCCTGTTCGAAATCTTCTACTTGCCCTGGCGGGCGATGTACTTGGCCATGGAACGATCGAGTTTCTCGGCGAAGTCGTCAGCGAAATCCTGTGCGCTGAGCTGCCCGATGAGCACCTTCTGCCACTGGCCGAGCATCTGCACCTGAACGATCTTCCCGAAGTCGGGGAGGTAGTCCGGAGGGGTGACCAGTACGGTTTCCGGGTCGTCCAGTGCCGCGAGCGCAGCCTGCACCGACGGCATGTTCGCGAACTCGGGAGCCGAACGAGCGGTCTTGTTGACCGGGATCTGTCCGACGCGCTCGTTCCAGTACGCCTGCGATTCCTGGGACGTCATGAACTCGACGAACTTCCACGCCGCGGCCTGATTCTTGCTGCTCTTGAACACGGTGTACGACGGGAACGGGTCCGTCATGACAGTGCGCTTTCCGTCTTCGTTACGCGGTAGCGCCACAGCTCCGGCCTTGTCGCCGAGAGCCTTCTCGTGGTTGCTCAGCGAGCCGAGGTTGTGCTGCATCATGGCCACCGAGCCGCCGCCGAAGCTCGCGACCATCTGCGGGAAGCCGTTGTTCACGTCGGCGGTCGGGGTGTCGACGTCGTAGAGCGCTGCGAAGCGTTCGATGGCGTCGACCATCTCGGGACGGTTCAGCGTCGACTCGCCGTCTTCGAAGAAGTTCTCGATGCCGGTGCTGGCGAACATGTACTGCAGCAGCGGGTAGATCGATCCGGCGCCACCGCGGATGGTGAATCCGTAACGGCCGTCGTCCTTGTCGGTCAGAGTCTTTGCGGCCTCGTAGAACTCGTCGTACGTGTCGGGGGGTTCGATCCCGGCTTCGGCGAACCAGTCGGTGCGGTACCAGAGGGTGGCGTTGTTGCTGGTGTAGGGGAGACCGTACAGGTGCTCGCCGCCGCCGGATTCACGTGCCGACTCGAGAATTCCGGCGTCGTATTCGTCGTGCTGCGGTGACGCCGCCACGAAGTCGTCGAGTGAGATGACGGCGTTCTGGGCGACGAGCGGGGCCAGGTAGGCGGTCGAGACGATCCCGAGATCGGGCGCCGAGCCGCCGGCGAGCGCGGTCTGATACTTCTGCTGGGCGCTGTCCGACGGCAGGCCCACGTATTCGATGTCGATGCCGGGGTTGGCGGCCTCGAACCGCCGGATCAGCTCCTCGTACAGCGGAGTGCGGTCCGGTCCGGCGTTGTTGTCCCAGAAGGTGAGCCGGGCGTTGTTCGGGTCGCCGAGTGCTCCGTCGGGCAGGGAGGTTTCGGAACTGCAGGAGGCGAGCACGAGCATGGCCGCCGCGCCTACCAGGGTGGAACGCAGGAGCGTTCGCCGGTTCATGTGGATCCTCTTTTCGAAAGTCATGATCAGCCCTTGACCGCGCCGGCGCTCAAGCCCTGGACGAGGTACTTCTGGATGACGGCGAAGACGGCGACGACCGGCACCGCGGCGATCAGACCGCCGGCGGCGAGAACTCCGAAGTCGACGTTGTAGGAGCCGATGGTGTAGCTGAGTCCGACCGGCAGAGTGAACTTGTCCTGGCTACTGATGAACATCAGGCCGAACAGGAAGTTGTTCCAGCTACCGATGAAGGCGAACGATCCGACGGCGATCAGGCCGGGCCGCAGCAGCGGCAGCATGATGATGCGGAACGCGCGCAGGCGTGAGCAGCCGTCGACCATCGCGGCTTCTTCCAGCTCCACCGGGATCTGCGCGATGAAACCTGCCATCAGCATGGCGGCGAGTGGAAGCTGGAACACGGTGTCGGCGACGATGAGGCCGGTCAGGTTGTTGACGAGGTTCATCTCGCGGAACACCTGGAACAGGGGGATGAGCAGCATGGCGCCAGGCACGAACTGGCTGCAGAGCAGTGCCATCACCAACGGGATCTTGGCGCGGAACTTGAAGCGGGCCAACGCATATCCGGTGGCCAGTGCGACGAACGTGGTCAGAACGAGGGACAACGCGGCAACGATGAGGCTGTTCTTGAAGAAGAAGCTGAAGCCGAGGGTGTTCCACACGGTGTCGAAGTGCTCGAACGTGATGGGCCAGGGGAGCATCGAATTCGATCCGGCGGGCCGGAAGGCGAACACGATCATCCAGTAGAACGGGACGAGAGTGAACAGCAGGTACAGCGCGAGTGGCAGTCCGACGCTGAACAGGCGCGGCTTCTTCTTGTGTAGGCGCAGCTTCCCGGAGGTGTCCGGCTCGGACAGCGCAACGGCGGGACGATCGGTGGTGGTGGTCACGACGGTCAGACCTTCTCACTGTTGAACTTGCTCAGGCGCAAGTAGAGGATCGAGCAGAACAGCAGGATCACGAATGCGACCGTGGTGAGTGCCGAGCCGTATCCGAAGTCCTGGGCAGTGGTTGCGAGCTGTGAGACGTACAGCGGCAGTGTCGTGGTGACGTCGGCCGGGCCGCCGGCCGTGAGGGTGTACAGCAGATCGACGTTGTTGAACTCCCACACACCGCGCAGCAGAGTTGACAGGATGATGACGGCCTTGAGATGCGGAAGGGTGACGAAGCGAAAGCGCTGCCAGCGGTTGGCACCGTCCACGTTGGCGGCCTCGTACAGGTCCTTGGGGGCGCTCTGCAGCTCGGCCAGGATGAGAATGGCGAAGAACGGCACACCGCGCCACAGTTCCGCGACGCCCGTCGCCCAGAACGCGGTGTCCGGATCGGCGATGGGAGCGGCGGTGCCGTCGCCGATTCCGATGTTTCCGAGAAGCTTGAAGAGGCCGGTCGACGGGTTGTAGATCAGCAGCCAGATGCCGGTGGTGAGGACGCCGGACACCGCCCAGGGGGAGAACACGAGGGCGCGTGCCAGGCCACGGCCCCGGAACACCTCGTTGACCAGCAAGGCGAGCCCGAGTCCGAGGACCAACTGGAACACGACCTGGAATCCGACCCATTTCGCCGTGGTGACCAGGCTGGTCCAGAAGAGGGAGTCGGCGAACATCAGCCGGAAGTTGTCGAGGCCGGCGAAGCCGTTGTCCCACGGCGTCGTGGGGTTGTAGTACTGCAGACTGTAGTAGAAGACGCTACCGACCGGGTAGAAGATGAAGACGGTCAGCAGGATGACCACCGGTGCGATCAGGATGTATGGGGCACAGGCTCTGCGCCAGGCCGGTCTGCGACGAGTTCGACCGTGAGAGGCCGGCGGCGCGGACTGCCCTCCTGGCCGGGGGGAGGTGGTGGTGACCATGGTGCACGCTCCGAAGTTCGGTGCCGGTCGCGCCGGCGGGTCAGGGGATTGTGGCTACTGCTGCTGAGGCGAGATCACAGGGGTGGCTCGTCAGCGTGGAAGGTGGTGGGAACGAAGCGCCCTCCGGCCTGCCTGAGATACCCGGTGTGTGGATGCGGTTCCGGTGGCGGCGGCTGCGCGTTCTCGTTCATGTATGTGAACTCACGTCCTCTATGTGAATTGTCGAACTCACTATGACGGCAGTCACAAGGGTCTGTCAAGAGTGTTCGCCTAGACATTGCGGACGAGCCACTCGGCGGCCTCGACCTGCATTTCGGCTGAAAACCGGTGTCCGCCTGCAGACCACTGCGTGGTGAGCGCCTCGGACCCGTCGTACGCCCGACGCAGCACGGCCTCGGAGTCGCGCATTCCCTGCCGGCTGAAGTGGGAGTCGTCCAGCGCGAACTGAACCAGCAGCGGCCGCGGCGCATGGCATGCGGCGATCTCGGGCCAGTCGCACACCGCCGGCAGGCCCGGAGTGATCATCAGCCACGTCGTATCGTCTGCTCTGCCGTCCGCGACATCCGCGAAAGTGCTCATCATCGCGGTGATCACCCCTGCTCGCAGGCGTGTCGAACACGCCAGCAGATGTGCGACGCGAGCGCCGCCGCCCGAGAATCCCGCGGCGGCGACCCGGTTCGGATCGACGCCTTCGGTCGTGAGGAACACGTTCAGCGCCCGAAGGTCCTCGGCGACGACTTTGCCGGCGAGCGAGGTGCCTGTCAGGGCGGCGACTTTGGCAAGGCCGTGTTCGTGCTCGCGGGCTGCCGCGTCGTATCGGCGCCGACGGATCTCGGGAGTGTCCGGACCAGGTGGGAATGCGGCGTATCCGGCTGCTGTGGCTCGGCCCGGGAGTTCCGGCCAGGGCACGCGCCGGCTGCCCCAGGGGAACACGTCGTGGACGAGGACGACGAAACCTGCGTGCACGAGTCCTGTTGCGACCGACCTGCTTTCGTAACCGCGGGTCCGGAGTTCGGGGACGCCCGGTGAGGCTCCGCCGGGGCCGTCGGCCACCTTTTCCTTGCCGTAGAACTTGACGCCGTCGTGCGCGTGCATCAGCAGGACTGCAGGGCGAGCCGTGTTCTCGCCCGCGTGGCTGGGGCGGAGGAGCCAGCCCGCGGTGTCCGGACCGTCGTCACCGGCCGCCCAGGTGAGTGCGCGACCGGCGACACCGTGTCGAATCCACGACTTGCCGTACGTCACGTCGGGTGTGCCCGCTGCCAGTTCGTCCGTCACGCCGAGAGCCTCGCGAACGGCGTCGCGACGCGGGTCGGCCGGGGTCGGTCGTGGACAGCCGGCCGAAAGGTGTGTTCCCATGTGTGAACTCCGTCTTGTCTATCGAACTCTGTACTCGAACCGTTGAGGGGAACCGCATGTCCGGAAGAACTGTCGATCGCATCGTCGCGCACGCCTATCCGTGGGACGTGCTCGGTGATCCGCACTTCGTCGACCGAGCGCGCACGCTCGGAGTCGCCGAGATCTCGCTCGCCGCCAGCTATCACTCGACCCGCGCGGCGACCCCGTTGCATCCGGCCCACAAGGTGGTCGACGCGCATCACGCCGCGCTGTACCGCCCCGTCCGACCTGGCGCGTGGGACGGGAACGTGGTCACGGCCAGGGCAGCGACGTGGGGCGGATCCGAGGATGCGTTCGCCGATGCGGCTCGAATCCTGATCGACGCGGGCATCCGCGTGAACGCATGGATCGTTCTGTCCCACAGCACCGTTCTGGGGCACGCGCATCCCGATGTCACCGTCGTCAACTGCTTCGGCGACCGCTACCCGTACGCGCTCGCGCCCGGGCATCCCGACATCGTCCGGTACGCCCGCACCCTGGCGGCGGAGGCGGTGCGCGGTGTCGACCTCCACGGTGTGTCGATCGAAGCATGCGGACAGTTGGGGATCGCCCACGTCGGCCCGCACGAGAAGACCGATGGCGCATTTCCGGGCATCGGCGACACGTTGATGTCGATCAGCTGCACCGAACGGGAACGCGCACTGTGGGCGGAGCGCGGTGTCGATCCGGACAAGATGATCGCGAAGCTGCATTCCGGCGTGGATGCGCTGTCCATGGGGACGCTCGCTCCGGACGCCGCGATCACCGACATCCTCGGCGAGGCGGAGGCCGACGCGGCGCTGTCGGTGCGCCACGCGGACGCCGACGCTCTCCGGGGTGCGGTGCTCGGCGCCGTGCGTGCGGAGATCCCGTCGGCCCGCGTCACGCTGCACTGCCACCCGAACCCCTGGAAGACCGGGCCGTCGCCTGCGCTGACCTCGGCTGCTTCGGGAGACGTCGACGCCGTACTCGTCTCGGCCTGGCCGGGGACGGCCGAAACCGTCGCCGTCACGAAGGACACCCGTGCGATCGTCGGGGAGGCCGTCGACGTCGGCGCCTATGTGTCGGTGTTGCCGCCGAAGAATCTCGACGACGTGAGCAGCCATGTCGCGGCCACGGTCGCGGCCGGAGCCAATGAGCTGCACCTGTATCACCTCGGGTTGGTCAACAAGGTGCAGCTCGACGCGTTGGGGCGCATCGTCGGCGACTACTCCGTCTGACGCACCCGGGGTGGGCACCACCGCTGGTGCCCACCCCGGATGGCAATCAGCGCATCCGTTGTCCGAGCGGGTGGTCGCAGAACGCGCCGCCGACCCGCTGGAGGATCGGGTCGTCGAACGTCCATTCGTGGTCGGCCAGGAACTCGTCGGCGAAGACCTCTGCGTCGTCCTGGGGTTCGTACCCGATCGCTGCGCCCTCTGCTGCGGACCACCAGCTGCGAGTGTTCCGCGAGATGCCCCACACGGTGTGAAATCCCTTGGCGGAGTCGGACAGTGCGGCCTCGATCAGGCGCGCGGTGTCGGCCGGTGACATCCAGGACGCGAGGCCGCGATAGTTGGGCGGCCGGTCGAAGCTCGAGCCGATCCGCAGGTTGACGACGTCGATGCCGAAGCGATCGTGGTACAGCCGGCCCAGCGCCTCGACTGCTGCCTTGCTCCAGCCGTAGAACCCGTCCGGACGCGGCGAGACGTCGCCGGGCAGCGGGTTCGAGCCGGCTTCCGCGTGTGTCCAGAAGCCGACGGCGTGGTTGCTCGACGCTGCGATCACGCGCGTCACGCCGTGTGCGACGGCGGCCTCGAACACCGCCTGGGTGCCGTCCACGTTGACGGACAGAATGTTCTCCCACGAGTCCTCGGTGCTGAGTCCGCCCAGGTGAAGTGCGGCGTCGACGCCGTCGACCGCAGCAGCCACGGCCGCGCGGTCGGTGACCGAACCCTGGACGAACTCCTCGTGGTCGGGGTCGATGTCGGTGATGTCGGCGATGTCGAACAGGCGCAGGGTGCGGCCGGGCTTGCGGAGCAAGGGTCGCAGCATCTTGCCCATGTTTCCTGCGGCGCCGGTGATCAGCAGACGCGAGGCGGTGTCGGTCATGTCTTCTCGTACCTCTCTGGGAGTGAGCCTTGTAATGCACATCACGGTAGTACATACTTCGAAACGAAGTCACTATCTTGACGAAGATTCACGTATGTGAACGAGTCGTTTGCTTCACACTCCCACTCGGATCGTCCGGCACGTTCCTGCCGGTGAAGGGACCACCCACCATCATGGCAACAGTCGCATTCCAAGGCGTCACCAAGTTGTTCCCCGGCGGCGACAAGGCCGCGGTCGATCACCTGGACCTCGACATCGAGGACGGCGAGTTCCTCGTCCTCGTCGGACCGTCCGGTTGCGGCAAGTCGACGTCCCTTCGCATGCTCGCGGGACTCGAAGACGTGGACAGGGGCACGATCGCCATCGGCGGCAACGATGTCACCGAGTTCCAGCCGAAGGACCGTGACATCGCCATGGTCTTCCAGAACTACGCTCTCTACCCGCACATGACGGTGGGCGAGAACATGGGCTTCGGCCTCCGCATCGCCGGCGAGGACAAGGCGGAGATCAAGCGACGTGTCCAGGATGCCGCCAGGATTCTCGACCTCACCAAGTTCCTCGACCGTAAGCCCAAGGCCCTCTCGGGTGGCCAGCGGCAGCGAGTTGCCATGGGGCGCGCCATCGTTCGCAAGCCGCAGGTGTTCCTGATGGACGAGCCCCTGTCCAACCTCGACGCCAAGCTCCGCGTGCAGACCCGCGCGCAGATCTCGGCGCTGCAGCGTCGTCTCGCCACCACCACCGTCTACGTGACGCACGATCAGGTCGAGGCCATGACGATGGGTGACCGCGTCGCCGTCCTGAAAGACGGAGTACTCCAACAGTGCGACACTCCGCGCCGCATGTACGAGCACCCGAACAACGTCTTCGTCGCCGGTTTCATCGGCTCGCCCGCGATGAACCTGCTCGAACTTCCCCTCGTCGACGGCGGTGTCAGCTTCGGCGGCGCCGTGGTCCCCGTCCCGCGTGGTGCGATTGCCGGCATCGGCGAAAGCTCGGTCACGCTCGGTGTGCGTCCGGAGGATCTCGTGATCACCACCGGTAGCGGGCTCGACGTCACCATCGACGTCGTCGAAGAACTCGGCGCCGACGCGTACGTCTACGGCCAGGCGGACATCGACGGGCGCAAGCAGCCCATCGTTGTTCGCGCCGACGGTCGCATCCCGCCGAGGCGCGGAGAGGTGATCACCCTGTCGTATGCGGCAGAGCGCACCCACCTGTTCTCCACCGTCACCGGTGAACGACTCGTCGACTGAGCGCGACTCAGTTCTCCGACGAAAACCCGACCATGACCCAAGGAGTCAACCATGCTTGACGGAGTTCTCTTCTTCCCTGTCACCCCGTTCGACAGCAACGGCGACGTCGATCTTCCCGCCCTGGCACAGCACATCGAATCCGGTGTCGCGGCCGGACCGGGTGGAGTGTTTGCCGCGTGCGGCACCGGCGAGTTCCACGCGCTGTCGGCGGCCGAGTTCCGGTCCGTGGTGGAAACGGTGGTCACGGCCACGAAGGGCCGTGTCCCGGTCTTCGCCGGCGCCGGTGGAGCCCTCCCCGTCGCCAAGGAATTCGTGGCCATCGCCGAGGATGCGGGAGCGGACGGCATCCTGCTCCTGCCGCCCTACCTCGTCGGAGCGCCGGCCCAGGGCCTGGTGGAGTACGTGAAGCAGGTGTCGGAGGCGAGTGACCTCCCGGTCATCGTCTACCACCGCGCGAACGGCCAGTTCACCGAGCAGAGTGCTCTCGCGGTCGCGCGACTGCCGAAGGTCGTCGGGTTCAAGGACGGCGTCGGTGACCTCGACCTGACGTCACGAATCGTGCGTACTCTGCGTGATTCTCTCGGCGACAAAGAATTTCAGTTCTTCAACGGGCTCCCGACCGCCGAGGTCTCGCAGCGGGCCTACCGCAGCATCGGCGTCACGCTCTATTCGTCCGCGACGTTCGCATTCGCTCCGGACGTGTCTCTCGCCTATTACCGGGCGCTGGAGGAGGACGACACCGAGCTGGTCGACTCGCTCAACCGCGAGTTCTTCCATCCTCTGGTTCGGCTTCGCGACACCACCCCCGGATACGCGGTCGCTCTGGTGAAGGCGGGGGTGACGTTCACCGGCCTCGACGCCGGCTCGGTGCGAGCGCCGCTCGTCGACGCCAGCGCCCAGCACCGGTACGAATTGGAGCAGATCGTGGCCGCGGGGCGGAAGGTGCTGGCGCAGTAGCGTCTTCGATCCATCGACGGGGTGTGGACCCCGTCGATGGGTCGAGACCGGGAACTTTCGTCAGCGCCTCAGGACGCTAGTCGGCGGCGGCCACGAGAGGCTCGAGCGTGAGGTCGGGCAGCTCCTTCTGGATGTACTGCAGGCGCCACTTGTCGCTGACCAGCGCGAGCATCACCCCGTCCGAGCGGGTGAACACCTCGACGCCGCGCTGACGGTTCAGCTCGTCGGCCGACTCGGCGTCGGTGCGCCGCGCCAACGCGTAGCCCAGGGGTTCCATCCGGGCCTCGACGTTGAACTCGGCCTTCATCCGCGCCGCGACCACCTCGAACTGCATCGGGCCGACGGCCGCCATGACCGGGGAGGCGTCGCCGCGCAGGTCGTTGCGGAGGATCTGCACGACACCCTCGGAATCGAGCTGATCCACGGCCCGCCGGAACTGCTTGTACTTGCCCGCGCTCTCGGCCCGCAGGATGGAGAAGTGCTCCGGCGCGAACGACGGGATCGGCGGGAACTCCACCTTCTTCTCGAAGAACAAGGTGTGGCCGGGGGCGAGCGCGGTGGCGTTGACCAGTCCGACCACGTCGCCCGGGTACGCCGACTCCACGGTCGAACGCTCGCGACCGAACACGGTCTGCGCGTACTTCGTCGTGAACGGCTTGCCGGTCTGGGCGTGGGTGACCACCATGCCACGCTCGAACACGCCCGACACGATGCGCATGAACGCCAGCCGGTCGCGGTGCGCGGTGTCCATGCCGGCCTGCACCTTGAAGACGACCGCGCTGAACGGGTCGGTGACCTCGCGCGGGTGGCCTTCGAGGTCCTCCCGGGAGCGCGGCGGCGGCGCCAGCTCGACGAGCGTGTCGAGGATCTGGCGGACACCGAAGTTGAGCATCGCCGACGCGAAGATCACCGGCGACGTCTGGCCGCCGAGGAACAACTCCTGGTCGTGGTCCTGACCGGTGGCCGACAGCAGCTCGCTCTCCTCCGCGGCGGTCTCCCATTCGGAGCCCTCCTTCGCGAGGGCGGCGTCGGCATCCATGACCTCTTCGGGGGCGATCTTCGCGCCACCCGCCGTACGCGTGAACCGGATGTACTCCCGCGCGGCACCGTCCTCGCCGCGCCGCAGCAGGCCCCGGAAGTCGCCGGCGATCCCGACGGGCCAGTACAGGGGAGTGGGGGTGAGGCCGATGCGTTCGTGGATCTCGTCGAGAAGCTCGAGCGGCGTCTGGCCCGGCCGGTCCCACTTGTTGATGACGGTGATCACCGGGATTCCGCGGTGACGGCACACCTGGAACAGCTTCAGCGTCTGCGGTTCGAGGCCCTTCGCGGCGTCGATCAGCATGACGGCGGCGTCGACCGCGGTCAGAACGCGGTACGTGTCCTCCGAGAAGTCGGAGTGACCTGGGGTGTCCACCAGGTTGATCACGTTGTCGACGGGCTCGTCCGCCGACGCCTCGGTGGAGCGGTAGTTGAACTGCAGGGCAGTGGAGCTGACCGAGATGCCGCGGGCCTTCTCCATCTCCATCCAGTCGGACACCGTCGACTTGCGGCCGGCTTTGCCGTGGACCGCACCCGCTTCGGAGATGACCTTCGCGTGGAGCGCGAGAGCCTCCGTCAGCGTCGACTTACCGGCGTCGGGATGCGAGATCACGGCGAACGTGCGGCGACGCGACGCCTCCGCACGGACACCCTTCTCGGATTTCCCCTCCGGTGAGCCGGACGTGGCGACAGACGCCGCCTCGGCTGGAATGGTGTCGGCCGAGTCGGACGGGGTAGTCAACGAAGAACCTCTCGGGGGACGGAATGCGTGCAGGAAGGCCGTGTGGCCGCATACCAGGTTACTCGGGTGCCGAGGACGAACTCGCAGCACAGTCACATCCAGGGAGAAGTAACGATCGGAGGCCAATGGGGGATTTATATGGGTGAGTCGTCGGGGCGCTCCGGAGTTCACCGTTTCTGCGTTCGGACACCCGTATGTGCAGGAGGAAGACTGTGAGCAAGTTCACCGACGAGATGTACGCGACCGCGGAAAGCAGCACCCGTGGTCTCAACACGGGTGAGCCCGACGCGCCGCTGCGGCAGCCGTGGGGGGAGATCCACAAGGCCGCGCGCCGCATGGCCGGCGCCCTCGCCGAGGCGGGTATCGGCCACGGCGACGCCATCGGCATCCTCGCCGGTCAGCCCGTCGACATCGCACCCTCCTGCCAGGGCACCTGGATGCGCGGCGCGTCCGTCACCATGCTGCATCAGCCGACGCCGCGGACCGACCTGGCGGTGTGGGCCGAGGACACCGAGACCGTCATCAACATGATTCAGGCGAAGGCCGTCATCCTCGGTGCGCCGTTCGACGCCGCCAAGCCGCTGCTGGAGGAGCGCGGCATCACTGTGGTGACGGTGGCCGAGCTGAACGAGGGCACCGAGATCGACCCGGTCGAGACGTTCGAGAGCGACATCGCGCTGCAGCAGCTCACGTCCGGTTCCACCGGTTCGCCCAAGGCCGTGCAGATCACGCACGAGAACTTCTACACCAACGCCTACGCCATGATCGACCGCATCAAGTTCTCCATCGAGGACGACGTGATGATCAGCTGGCTGCCGCTGTTCCACGACATGGGGATGGTCGGATTCCTCAGCGTGCCGATGCAGGTCGGCGCGGAGGTCGTGAGCATCACCCCGATGGACTTCCTCCGCACACCGCTGCTGTGGGCGGAACTGATGGGGAAGTACAAGGGCACGGTGACGGCCGCACCCAACTTCGCGTACTCCCTGCTCGCCCGCCGCCTCAAGCAGGCGGAGGACGGCGCCGTCGACCTCAGCACCGTCCGGTACATGTGGAACGGGGCCGAGCCGGTCGACCCCGACACGATGAACGCGCTCGCCGAGGCCGGCGCCCGGTTCGGTCTCAATCCGTCCGCACTCGCCCCCGTCTACGGCATGGCCGAGACCACCCTCGCCGTCTCCATTCCGGATCCGGATCAGGGGCAGGTCCTCGACCGCGTCGACCCGGATCTCCTCGAGGCGATGCAGCGTGCCGTCCCGTCGAGCAAGCCGAACGCGCGGGCCCTCGCCACCCTGGGAAAGATGGTGCCGAACCTTGAGGGGCGCGTCGTCGACAGCGAGGGTGAGCTGCTCCCGACCCGCGGTGTCGGCATCATCGAGGTCCGCGGCAAGGCGGTCACGCCCGGATACGTCACGGTCGACGGGCACAAGCCCGCGCAGGACGCGGACGGCTGGCTGAACACCGGCGACGTCGGCTACTTCACCGAAGAAGGCCTCGTCGTCGTGTGCGGTCGCGTCAAGGACGTCATCATCATGGGTGGCCGCAACATCTACCCGACGGACATCGAGCGGGCCGCGGGCACCGTCGCCGGAGTGCGTCCCGGCAACGCGGTGGCCGTGCGCCTCGACGCGGGGAAGAAGCGGGAAAGTTTCGCCGTCGCGGTGGAGACCAACGACTACCAGGACCCCGAAGTGGTCAAGCGCATCGAGCACGAGGTCGTGCACGCCGTGTTCTCCGAGGTCGGCGTGCGACCCCGCACCGTCGCGGTCCTCGGCCCCGGCAGCATTCCCAAGACGTCGTCGGGCAAACTTCGCCGCGCCACGTCGGCGAACCTCGTCCACTAGGCCCTTCCGGCTCGTGCGTGGTTGACGAGTCCAGAGACTCGTCAACCACGGACGGGCGGCGGAGCCGCCTAATGCAGGCGGTTCTGCGCAGCCTCGAGCCCGACGCGCAAGACGAGTTCGACGGCGTCGGCCGACTCTTCGCAGACGAGGTCGAGTTCCTTGCGTTCCACCGAGGAGAACGGCTTCAGCACGTACGACGCCGGATCCATCCGTCCGGGGGGACGGCCGATCCCGACGCGGGTGCGCAGATAGTCCTTGGTGCCGAGCGCGCTCGAGATGGACCGCAGTCCGTTGTGCCCGCCCTCGCCTCCGCCCTGCTTGAGGCGAATGGTCCCGAAGTCGAGGTCGAGTTCGTCGTGGATCACCACTATATTGCCCGGGTCGACGGAGAAGAACCGGGCGAGCCCGGCTACGGCGCCGCCGGACAGATTCATGAACGACCGCGGTTTGGCGAGGATCGTCGGACGGCCTTCGAGTCGTCCCTGGACGATCTCGGCGCCGCTCTTCTTGTGCGCGCTGAACTTGCCACCCATGCGAGCGGACAGCACCCCGGCCACCATGAAGCCGACATTGTGCCTGGTCTTCTCGTACTGCGGTCCGGGGTTGCCCAGACCCACCACCAGGGCGGTGTCTTCACTCACCGACAGGGTCCTTCCGTGCGATAGGGTCGTGTCAGACGACAGCGGCGCGTCACCCCGGGCAATCCGGGACGACGCGCCGCCGACTTCAGTGCGGTTGCGAGAGGATCAGCTCTCGGCACCCTCTGCGGCCGGAGCCTCGGTGGTCTCGCCCGCGGCTTCGGCGGTCTCCTCTTCGAGGTCGGCAGCGGTCGGGGCTGCGACGACGTTGACGATGAGCAGTTCGGCGTCGGCCTGCAGGGTGGAACCCTGGGGCAGCTCGAGCTGGTTGGCCAGGATCTGGGTGCCGACCTCAAGGCCCTCGACCGAGACCTCGATCTGCTCGGGGATGTGCAGCGCGTCGGCCTCGAGGGAAATGGTGGCGGCGTCCTGCGCGACCAGGGTGCCGGAAGCGGCCTCACCGGTTACGACGACGGGAACGTCGACGGTGACCTTCTCGCCCTTCTTGATGACGAGGAGGTCGGCGTGCTCGATGTAGTTGCGGATCGGGTGAACCACGACCGACTTGGTGAGCGCGACCTGCTCCTTGCCCTCGATGTCGAGGGTCAGGATGGCGTTGGTGCCGTGCGCGCGCAGGATGGCGGCGAAGTCGCGGGAGGGCACGTTCAGGTGGCGGGGGTCCTCACCGTGGCCGTACAGGACTGCGGGGACCTGGCCGTCGCGGCGCGCGCGGCGGGCGGCGCCCTTGCCGAACTCGGTGCGCACGGCGGCTACGAGGCGATTTTCGTCAGACATGGTGAAACGGCTCCTACAACTCACGGTGGTAACTGGCGGGCGGTTCGAGTCGGCGAGGGACGAACGCGCGACGGCCAGGAGCGAAACGCTCGAGCAGAGCCGTAGCCGCGCCGATCACGGTGAGCCAGCCAATTGGAACTTCTGGTTCACCCTCGCCGAGACAACTTATGGAACTCTACCGGATGGCCCGCTGACCTGCTAATCGGGTGTCGTCGGGCGGGCTGCGCGACGTCGAGGTGGGGCCGGTGCAATCCGGTGCAACCCTGCCGCCCCATCCTTGTGAGCCGTATCACAGAGGTATCGAACTTCTCGATTTCCGACGACGGAGGACATCATGACCGCCACACTCGACACCCCCATCGACACCGTCATCCCGCAGCCGGGAGACATCGCCCGGCGCTGGGTGGCCGGATTCGGTGCCGCCCTCGAACGGGGCGACGTGCCAGGGGCCGCGGAGCACTTCCTGGTCGACGGTTGGTGGCGCGACCTGCTGTCGTTCACCTGGGACCTGCACACCACACACGGTCGCGCGGACATCGAGACGCGCTTCGCGGATTCGGTTCCGGTGCACGAGCCGCGCCACCTCGTCCTTTCGCCCGCGCACCCGGCCGAGGTGGTGGCCGATCCGGAAGGCGACTGGATCCAGGCCTTCTTCACGTTCGAGACGACCCTGGCGCGCAGCCGCGGTTTCGTCCGGCTGAGGCGCGACGACGACGGCGAGTGGCGTGCCTGGACATTGATCAGCGCGATGGAGGAGATCAAGGGTCACGAGGAGAAGAAGGGCCATCGGCGGGTTCAGGGCACGAATCACGGCGCCCACCGAGGCAGGATCAACTGGCTCGACCGGCGAACCGCCAAGGGCGAGTTCGAGACCGAGCAGCCGGCCGTCGTGATCGTCGGCGCCGGCCAGGGTGGTCTGGCCCTCGCCGCCCGCCTCGGGCAGCTCGGAGTCGACACCCTGCTGGTGGAGCGAAACGATCGGATCGGCGACGGCTGGCGCAAGCGTTACCACTCGCTGGTCCTGCACGACCCGGTCTGGTACGACCACCTGCCGTACCTGAACTTCCCCGACCACTGGCCGGTGTTCACGCCCAAGGACAAGCTCGCGAACTGGTTCGAATTCTATTCCGACGCAATGGAACTCAACGTATGGACGGGAACCGAGTTCACCGGCGGCAGCTACGACGACGCCACCGGCGAATGGACCGTCACCGTCGCCCGCGACGACGGCTCCACCCGCACGCTGCACCCCCGGCACGTCGTCCTCGCCACGGGAATGAGTGGGGTGCCGAACATTCCGCAGATCGCGGGTGCCGACACGTTCGAGGGAACCATCGAGCATTCGAGCTGGTTCGTCGGCGGCCGGGAGATGCGGGGCAAGAAGGCGCTCGTCGTCGGCTGCTGCAACTCGGGTCACGACATCGCCCAGGAGCTCAACGAGCAGGGTGCGGACGTGACCATTTTGCAGCGCTCGTCCACGTATGTGATGAGCAGCAAGCACGGCATCCCCGGACTGTTCGGCGGCGTGTACGAGGAGGGTGGGCCCGCGGTGCAGGACGCCGACCTGATCTTCGCGTCGCTTCCGTACCCGTTGCTCGCGGGAATCCACGCCGGGGCGACGGAGGCCATCGCCGAGAAGGACGCGGAGATGCTCGACGGACTGCGGAAGGCCGGATTCAAGCTCGATTTCGGCGAGGACGGCAGCGGTCTATTCATGAAATACCTGCGGCGCGGCGGCGGCTACTACATCGACGTGGGCGCATCCGAGCTGATCGCGAGCGGAGAGGTGACGGTGAAGCAGGGAACCGAGATCGATCACTTCACGCCGGACGGGGTCGTGTTCGCCGACGGCACCGAGATCCCGGTGGACGTGGTGGTTCTCGCGACCGGTTACAAGAACATGCGTGAGAGTGCCCGCAAGTTCCTCGGCGACGCGGTCGCGGACCGCTGCCAGGACGTGTGGGGCCTCGACCAGGAGGGCGAGTTGCGCACGGTGTGGCGCCGGTCCGGTCATCCGGGTTTCTGGTTCATGGCCGGCAACCTGCATCAGTCGCGGCACTACTCGAAGTATCTGGCCTTCCAGATCAAGGCCCAGGAGGAAGGGTTGCAGCCGATCCGATGACGTACAGTGGTGTGGCTCACAACGCCGGGGGTAGCCTCGGCGATGTGAGCGCTGAACGTCCGACCGCCGACCGGCTGACCGCAGTGGCAACCGGTGTGGATCTGCCCCGACATGCGCGGCTGCTCAGCCGGGTCCACGACGCCGTGCTGTCCGGGCAGCAGCCGCCCGCGCTTCCACGGGGCGTGGTGGCGCGGTCGTGGTCCCGTCTGCAGGCGGGCGGAGTGAGCCCGGACCATTGCGCGGACGTGGAGCCTGCCGACTTCTCCGAGATCGAGGCGCGGCGAACCCGGACGGCGCTGCGCACCGTGCTCCCGGAACTGCGCAGCACGTTGACGCAGGTCGCGGACGATGCGAACTTCATCGTGGTCATCGCCGACGCCGACGGTGTCCTGTTGTGGCGGGAAGGTTCCCGCGGGGTCCGGAAGGCGGCCGACGCCCTCGGGTTCACTGAGGGTGCGCGCTGGGCGGAGCAGGCAGTCGGGACCAACGCGATCGGCACGGCGCTGATCGAAGATGCTGCGGTGCAACTGTTCTCGGCCGAGCACTATGCGCCCTCGCATCACGGCTGGTCGTGCACCGGGTCGCCGGTTCACGATCCGCGCACCGGTGAGATCCTCGGCGTGGTCGACATCAGTGGGTCGGCGATGTCCATTCACCCGACCACGGTCGCGCTCGTTCGCACCGCGGTGCGTCTGGCCGAGGCGACACTGTGGCGTGAGCACACGGCGCAACTGGACAAGTTGCGCGGCCGGGCGGCGCCGCTGCTGGCATCGGCGGGCGGTCCGGCGCTGGTCGTCGACAAGCACGGGTGGGTCGCGGAGGCGAGTGGCATCGCGGCGCCGGAGCGGGTCGCGCCGCCGAGCCTCGACCGGCCGCTGCTCGTCCCGGGGCTCGGGCTGTGCGTGCCCGAACCGCTCGGCGACGGCTGGCTGGTGCGCAGGCGTGTCGACGGGGCGGCCATCGAACTGGAACTCGACCTCGGTGACGCGCCGCAGGTGACTGTCCGGGGCGACGTCAACTGGACGCGGGCGCTCTCGCCCCGGCATGCCCAGATCCTGCGGGTGCTGTCGGTCGCGGGAACGGCGGGCGTCGACGCCGCCTCGCTGAGCGAATCGTTGTTCGGCGACCGCGATCACGTGGTGGCGGTCCGCGCCGAGGTCTCGCGTCTGCGCAAGAGCCTCGGCGCGGTCCTGAGCACCCAGCCCTACCGGTTCGCGGCCGGCGTGACGGTCCGGCTCGTCGGGTAGGTCCGGTCAGGCCTGCTTCGCCGCGCTGATGCCGGCGCGGCGGCCGTAGAAGCTGCCGTCGCCGAGAGAGGTGCCGCTGGCGTAGCCACCCGCGCACACGCCGGACGTGCACCGTCCTGCCGCGAAGAGGCCGGGGATCGGTTCGCCGGAGACGTGCAGTACTTCGGAGTTCACGGTTGTCCGCAGGCCGCCGAGAGTGAAACCGAGGGTGAACCCGCGCAGGTCGAGTGCCGCGACGGGGGACCCGATCGGCTTCACCCACTCGGACTTCTTGTGCAGCAGCGGATCCGATCCTTCGGCGGCGTGCTTGTTGTACACCTCGACGGTCGACTGCAATGCGCCGGCGGGCAGGCCCATGTCGGATTCGAGTTCCTCGACGGTCTCCGCCGCCCACTTCGGTTGCACGCGCAGGAACGGCGTGGCCGTGGTGGCGGCCGCGCCCTCCTCGTAGGACGCCTCGTCGATGATGAGGAACGCCTGGTTGTCCTGGTGGAAGAGGGTCATCTGGCCGATCCGCCCGGAGTACGTGTCCTCCGGAACGTAGCGCTGCCCCCGGCCGTTGACGAGGATGCCGCGGACGATCAACTGGGGGTCGCAGACGAACGCAACCTCGGTGGCGTCCATGTGGGCGAGATCGGCGCCGAGGGCCTGCGCCATGAGGATGGACCGTCCGTCGTGCTCCTCGATGGCGGCGCCGGGGCGGCCGATGAGCCGCGGCGCGTGGGCCTCGATCATCTTGTCGTTGTAGGCGAAGCTGCCGGTGGCGAGGACGACGCCGCGGCGCGCCCGGACGGCCACCTCCTTGCCGTACTGCTTGGCGACGACCCCGACGACGCGACCGGTGTCGTCCGTGACAAGAGTCTGGACGCGCATGTCGTATTCGGCTCGGACTCCGAGCTTTTCGGCGGTCTCGACGAGCGGCTTCATGAGCATGTAGCCGCCGCCCTTCTCGCCGGTCCGCTTGCCGTCCATCTGCGGAACGTGGCCGCGCGGGGCGGGGGTTGCGATCTCGTTGAAGGGCGCCGCGTTCTCGCCGCCGGAGTACATCAGGCCGTCGTCGAACGGGGGTTCCCAGCCGGGTTCGCCCCAGAAGCTTTCCTTGAACGGGACGCCGCAGTCGACGAGCCAGTTGTAGTGCTCGACGCTGCCCTCGCAGTAGTCGGTGATCTTCTCCTCGTCGGCACCCGGGCCGAGTGCCGCCATCATGAACGTCTTCATGTTCTCGGGGGAGTCGTCGAACCCGCATGCCTTCTGCAGCGGCGTCCCTCCGCCGAGGTAGATGAAGCCACCGGCGAGTGCGGCGGCCCCGCCCCAACCGCTGGTGCGTTCCAGGACCAGGACGTCGGCGCCGGCGCGCGCCGCCTCGATGGAGGCGGACACGCCGGCGATGCCGTAACCCGCGACCGCGACGTCGGCCTCGTAGTCCCATTCGGCGACCGTTGCTGCGGACCGGGGGCGGATCGGTGTGGCGTCGACCATGGGTGGAAGTCCTCTCGGGCGGTCACAGGCGTAGTGTGACGTGGATTACCCTCAAACTGTAACCTGTTACAAAACCCGATTCGGTGGATCTCCCGATGAGTGGGACGTCGCGCCCGGAGGTCGGCGACCGCCCGGCTATCCGGCGATGTCCGTCACGCCGGACAGCTCGTAGTGCAGTGTCGGGGTGCGTGCCAGACGGTGCGCGAGATGTACCCCGATCCGCTGCACCACGGGATACTTCTCGTCGATCAGAGCGCCCGCGGCCCGTGCTTCCTCACCGGACAGCAGTCGCGCCGTGGCCTGCGCCGGCGGGCCCGTCGGCTTGCCGGACCACGTGCACGGGCGGATTCGGACGTCGGGAAAATTGCGCAGCCGCTTGTTCTTGGACGCCCGGCCCGGGGTGCGGAAATACGCCCGATCGCCCTTCACCGCGAGGTTCACGGGAGTGTCCACCCATGAGCCGTCGCGTTTGCGCGTCTGCAGTTGCACGACCTTCTCTGCGGCGAAGCGTGGCAGCGCCGGTGATCCCTGGTCCGTCATCGCGAAGTCCTGGTTCTGTTCTCGGGTGAGTTCCAGCGTCTACGTAAATCTCATACTATCTGCCACTTGCGTGGCGGGCGTTAGAGATAGACGTGTGTCACGGCTACCCGCATCACCGTGCGGCGGTGCGGGTTTGACCGTGTCCCACACCGACGCTTGTGGTGCAGGAACATGCTGTTTCGGATTCACCCCCAACCGCGGTGTCACGGTGGGCACGCTGCGGCGGACCCGGCGGTGCCGCGGCCGACGCGGTGTCAGACTGTTCGTGTCGCGGCACCGGCGCACCGGCGCGTGGTCGGCCACCCGGACCGCGGGTAACTGCCCACGCCGCCGGGTGACGTTGTTTTTGCCGAGCAGTGCGCGTTTGGCCAGGTTCACCCCCGCGACGTGGTCGCGGTTGCCGCCGACCCGGCAGCCCGGGCACCACGCGTTGTGGTAGCCGCCGGGGCGGGCAAGTGGTTCGTCGCAGCCCGGACATTGTGCGGACGATCCCCGGGCGGGCACCGAGACCACCGTGATGCCGACCTCTGCGGCGGTGTGCGCGAGGGCGGTGACTGCTTGGCGGCGGGCGGACTGCGCGGCCCGGTTGTTGTTGACTCGTCCGTGTCCGCGGGTCTCGAGGGTGGTGAGATCCTCCACCGCGATTATCTGCGCCTGGGCGGCGGCGTAGTCGGTGACCTGGCGGGCGAAGTGGAAGGCCAGTTCCCGGTTGATCTTCCCTCTCTTGATACCCACCGCGGTGCGGTGGGTATCGAGGACGGCGATCTTCTCCTCCAGCTGCGCGCGGACCTCGGGTGGGGCGGTGGCGGCCAGTTGGGTCAGCCGGGCGGCCTTGCGGTGCAGCAGCTGCCCTTCGGCTTGCAGGCGGGCCAGTTTGATCCCGAGGCCGCGGTCGTCGTAGGTCCAGCCCCGGTAGTCCGAGGACAGCCCTTCCGGGTTGTCGGCGGTGATGGCGGCGGCACCGAGCGTGGACGGGGACCAGTCCACGCCCACCGCGGTCGTTCCCGATGTCATATCAGCGGCTGGGACTGCTTCAGTGGCAGCGCACCGCAACAGCAGACCTCGGCGGTCGAGGATCAGGGTCGGCAGATGCCAACCGGTGATCGCTCTGCCGCGCAGGTGCGCGGGGATGTTGGCGGTCAGCCGGACATTGCGCCACTGCTCCCGCCCCGCCGGGGCGGGGCTGGTGGGCAGCTTCACCGTCAACACCAGCTCACGCTCTGTCGCGGTGATCTGTGCGAGCTGCCGGTCGGCGGCGGAGAGTTGGGCCATCGCGCTCGTCTGCGGCGGTCCCTGCAGGTCGGTGATCCGCACCCGGCCGGCCGGTGCCGCCCCGCCGGTGCGGCGGGCGTGTGCGATGAGCTGGCGTCGCACGCCCCGAGCGAAACCCGCAGACACGTGGTCCGCCGACCCGGTCGGCGGCGCCACAACCCCGGTCGCCGGGTCGAACCGGGCCGACAGTGCCGCGATCGCGGTGTCCCGATAGGCCAGGGTCCGCAGGGTCGCCAGCACCTGCGCGGTCACCACCCGCGTGACCCGCGACGGCACATAGACCCCGTCCGGATAGCTCGGGTGCCAGCCGAGGCGGGCCGCGGCGACATGACCCTGCACGGGCAGCCTGCGATCCTGAAGGTCACGCCCGGCGGCAAGTACGTCGAACGTCGCCGGCTGCCACAGCCGCGACATCAACTCGCCGCCGGCCGCGGCAATCAGGTCGAGGAGCCACCCCACCCGGGTGTCGACGTCGTCGAGTCCGATCGGCTCACCGGTCGCATCGTCGACCGCCACATGGGCGCGGGTGGTCACCGAAAACTGCCGCGCCGCAACCGCAGACCGACGATCCCCGCTGGTACTCATCGGTTACCCCTACCCCGACCGTGCTGCGGCATCGCCCCGGCGCCTGCGCTGATCCCGCTTCGACCGCAGCCGGCAGCACCCGCCGGGAAGCGACACCACCAACACCCCTGAAGTCATCCACCAGCTCCTCCACCAGCAACTCATCGCCCCGATCGCAACCCGGACAGTAGCCCCCACCTCTGACAGAGAACGCTCGATCCACCCCACCGACGAACCCGGCCACCCGGTCTCGCCACGGCACCCGCACCACCGTGCATCGGCCCTCGGCTGCGTCATCGAGCATCCGCCCGCGCCCCGCCCGCTGCCCCCGAGCCCACACGCCGCGGTCCTCGGAGACCGGGTGCACCACACCACCGGCACTCTCCCGCACCATCTTCACCCGGTTCTCCAGCGATGACTTCTTGCCCTGTGGAGCCCGGCACCCGGTTATCCAGCGCCTCCACCCGTTCCGGCGCCACCGCCACCGAACCGACGCGGGCCTGCCCCGGGTAGACGTCCAGATCCGCGCGATCAGAGATCCGGTGTCCCGCACCGGTACGCCGAGACCGCAACCGACCCTCCGACGCCGCCCAACGCACCCCGCCACCAACATGCCCAGGCACTCCGCAGCCTCACCAATCCGCCTGCCGCAGACAGTAGTAGATACTATGAAGTAGTCCTAGATTTTCGATCAACAGCGGGAAGCCTACTGCGCTAGTTCGCGAGTGTCCGCACCTCCACGAGGAACCGGTCGAGGTCGTCCGGGGAGCAGAAATAGTGCGGCGACGCCCGCACTACGGCGTCCAGTCCGCGGGCGCTCATGTCCAGCAGTGTCGATCCGCGCAGGCTGGCAGTGACGGTGACGTTGCGGGCGGCCAGCTGCTTCCGGACGTCGCCGGGATCGAACCCGTCGACGGTGAACGAGACGATTCCGCAGCGGCGGGCGCCGAGGTCGCGCACGGTGACACCGGGGATCGCCGCGAGCCCCGACCGGAGGTGTTCGGCCCCGGCCGCAACGGCCGCCTCGACCTCGTCCATCCCGAAGTCGAGGAGGTAGTCGGCGGCCACCCCGAGTCCGAGGCGTGCGGCGACGTCGCATTCCCAGAATTCGAACCGGCTGGCATCGGTCGCGAGTCGGTACGCATCGGCCGCGGTCCACTCCGCGCTGTGCAGGTCGAGGGCGGCAGGCTCGAGGGTCGCTGCCAGTTCCGGCCGGACGTACAGGAAGCCGGTGCCCCGCGGTGCCCGGAGCCATTTGCGGCCCGTGGCGGACAGCGCGTCGACGCCCAGTTCGCCCATGTCGAGGGCAATCTGACCGACGGACTGGCACGCGTCGAGCAGCACTAGCGCGCCGTGCGAGTGTGCCAGCTCCGTCACCTCACGGACGGGGTTGACCAGGCCGCCGTTGGTGGGCACGTGCACGAGGGACACGAGACGAACCCGGTCGTCGAGGAGCGTCTCCAGGGCGGCGACGTCGATCTGGCCCGCGGGGTCGCTGGGGATCACGTCGACCGTCGCGCCCACGGACCGGGCCCGCTGCAGGACGGCGATGGCGTTGCTGGCGTACTCGACCTCCGAGATCAGCACGCGGTCGCCGGCCCGGAGCGGGACGGCATGGAAGAAGTCGTTCCAGGCGGTGGTGGCACTGTCCACCAGGGCGATGCTGTCGACGCTCGCTCCGATCAGCCGGCCGAGGGACGACTTCACGGTGGCGAGATCGTCGGTCCGTTCGGCGGCCGCGACGTAGCCACCCACGTCGGCCTCCCGGCGCAGGTGCGCGACCACGGCGTCCATGACCGGGGTCGGCGGAAGCGAGGAGCCCGCACTGTCCAGGAACACCTTGTCGAGGCAGCCCGGGGTGTCCCGTCGCGCCTGCTCGAGGTCGAGCATGTCCGATACCTCCCTTTTCCTAGTGAATGGACTCGAACGTACCTGTGCAGGTTCTCGAAAAGTATGCCGATGGAGCGTGCATCGACGGCCGAGGCGCTCTAATGTCGATAACGACGTTCAGGCGGCACCCGAAGGGGAGGGTCGAATGGCTACAGCAGTTCAGTCCGTCGAGACAACGTGTTTCACGTCGCGGCCGGCGGCGGAGGCGTACCTGGGTGGTGTGTGCTTCAAACTGGGGCCACCGCAGCTGATCGGCGCAGAATTGGAGTGGCTGACCGCGCAACTGCCGGAATACGTGCGCCCCGACCTCGCCGCTCTCGCCGAAGCTCTCGGGCCGCACACCCCCAGAACCATCGATCCCTCTTCTCCTGCTGAGCCCCTTCCCGGCGGCAGCGCCGTCACGGTCGAACCCGGCGGACAGATCGAACTGTCCAGCGCCCCCTATTACTCCGCACGCGAATTGTGCGACTATCTCGCCGCCGATCAGGCGGTTCTCGCGGACCTGTTGTCGTCCCGATCGATCCTCATGTCGTCCGAGGCCGCGGACACCCGCCGGCCCGCGCAACGTCTCCTCCAATCGCCGCGGTACTGCGCCATGGAATCCCGCTTCACCGGCATCGGGCCCTTCGGGAAGCTGATGATGTGCAACACCGCCGCAACGCAGATCAGCGTGGACGCCGGGGCCGATCCGGTTGCGGTGGAGAAGCGGTGGCACCTGCTACATGCCATCGGACCCGCATTGATCGCGGCCTTCGCGTCTTCGCCGCGGCTCTACGGGGTACCCGACGGGCAGTGGGCGTCGCAGCGGATGCGAACGTGGCTCGAACTCGATTCGCCGCGCACCATCGGAACCCCGCACAGCGCGGACTATGCGGGGTGGGTGCTGGACGTGCCGTTGCTGTGCATCCGCAACGACGGAACAGACTGGACAGCGCCCGACGGTGCAACTTTCGCGGACTGGGTCGACGGCGCACTGGACGATGTGATCGGACCCCCGACGCCCGCCGACCTCGACTATCACCTCACCACCCTGTTTCCGCCCGTTCGCGCGGCCGGTCATCTCGAGGTGCGCTATCTCGACGCGCAACCGGACGACCAGTGGCGGGTTCCCATCGCGGCGATCGACGCGCTGCTGTCGGGTCCGGGTGCCATGGCCGAGGCGCTCGACGCGGCGCTGCCCACCGCCGAACGCTGGCGGGACGCGGCCGAGTTCGGCCTGGCCGATCTCGAACTGCGCGCTGCGGCAACAGCTCTGCTGTCGCTGGCGGCGGCGTACTCGCCCGACCCCGAATTCGTCAGACTGCTCGATGCCGCCGCCGAACGATGTTGCCGGGGCCAGGCCCCGAGCGAGGAACGCTGATGGGTACCCGCGAGAAGATCGAGACGGTGTTGACACGGGCGCGGGAGCGCACCGCCGGGTTGACGGACTGTGTGGACGGGGAGGACCTCGTCGCACAGCATTCCCCGTTGATGAGCCCGCTCGTGTGGGATCTCGCGCACATCGGCAATCAGGAAGAGTTGTGGCTCGTGCGGGACGTCGGGGGCCGGGAACCGGTCCGCCGCGACATCGACGAGTTGTACGATGCATTCAAACATTCGAGGAACTCCCGGCCGACTCTGCCGCTGCTGAACCCGGACGAGGCCAGGGAATACATGCGTACTGTTCGCGACAGGGCGTGGGACGTGCTCGACCGCAGCACGTTCCGGGGCCGGCCGCTCGAGGAGAACGGATTCGCGTTCGGCATGATCGCGCAGCACGAGCAGCAGCATGCCGAAACGATGCTCGCCACCCATCAACTGCGCTCCGGTGCAGCAGTACTGACCGCGGAGAGCGCGCCGCGTATCGGCGGGGCGATGGACGAGGACGAAGTGGTCATTCCCTCCGGCGAATTCACGATGGGAACGTCGGACGATCCGTGGGCGCTCGACAACGAGAGGTCCGCGCACCCCGTGCACGTTCCGGCGTTCGTGATCGACACCGCCCCCGTCACCAACGGCCGCTACCTCGAGTTCATGGACGACGGTGGTTACGCGCGGCCCGAATTGTGGAGTGAGCGGGGATGGGCGCACCGCGTCGAGGCGGGGTTGGATGCTCCACAGTTCTGGGAGAACGACGGCTGCGGAACGTGGTGGCGCCGGAGGTTCGGGGTGACCGAGCCGATCCATCTCCAGGAACCGGTCGTGCACGTCTGCTTCTTCGAGGCCGAGGCGTTCGCACGCTGGGACGGCAAGAGGCTTCCGACCGAAGCCGAATGGGAGAAGGCCGCGCGGTGGGACCCGTTCACCGGCCGGTCGCGCCGATTCCCCTGGGGTGACACCGAACCCGACTCCTCGCTCGCCAACCTCGGGCAGCGCCACCTCGGTCCCGCGGTGGTCGGGTCGTACCCGTCGGGGGCGTCCCCGCTCGGCGTCCATCAGCTGATCGGCGATGTGTGGGAGTGGACGTCGTCGCCCTTCGATCCCTATCCTGGTTTCTCGGCGTTCCCGTACCGCGAGTACTCGGAGGTGTTCTACGGCGGCGACTACCGCGTGCTGCGCGGCGGTTCGTTCGGCACCGATCCGGTGGCGTGCCGTGGGACGTTCCGCAACTGGGACCACCCGATCCGCAGGCAGATCTTCTCCGGATTCCGCTGTGCTCGGGACCTTCCGGGGGACGACCGCTGAGATGTGCCGACACCTGGGCTATCTGGGACCGGAACAGTCAGTGGGCGACCTGCTGAGTCGCGGCGAGAACTCGCTGCTGCGCCAGTCCTACGCGCCACGCGACATGAGGGGTGGCGGAACCATCAACGCCGACGGATTCGGTGTGGGGTGGTGGGGCACGGACGGATTCTCCCGTTACCGCAGTGCTCAGCCGCTCTGGTCCGACCCCGTGATGCGAGAGACGTTGCCGAACATCCGCTCCCGGGCGGTCGTGGCCGCGACGCGTTCGGCCACGGTCGGTATGCCGGTGCAACACACGGCGTGTGCACCGTTCTCCGACGAGACCTGGGCTTTCAGCCACAACGGGGTGGTGCGCGGGTGGCCGGAGTCGCTCGGTGCGCTCGCCGCGGAGCTGCCCGTGAGCGATCTGCTGCAACTCGAGGCACCGACCGACTCGGCCGCGTTGTGGCTGCTCCTGCGTCGGGCGCTCGGCGAGCAGGACCCCGAGAAGGCGATGAGTGCGCTCGTGCAGGCCGTGGTCGCTGCGGCCCCGAACTCGCGATTGAACCTGCTGCTGGGCAACGGCAGCGAACTGTGGGCCACCACCTGGCATCACTCGCTGTCGGCGCTCGTCGACGACGAGCGGGCCATCGTGATGTCCGAACCCTACGACGACAACCCCGCATGGCAATCGATTCCGGACCGTCACTTCGTCAGCGCACGCCCCGGACACCTGATCGTCACCCCGCTCGAGATGGGAGCACGATGACCACCACACCGACACTCGAGGTGTACCTGCAGCCCGAGCAGCTCAAGGCCGCTCTGCGCAAGGACGCCACCGTCGGGCTCATGTCGAACCCGAAGTGGCTGCCTCCCAAATACTTCTACGACGCCCGCGGGAGCGAGCTGTTCGAGCAGATCACCGCGTTGCCCGAATATTTCCCCACGCGTACGGAACGGGAACTGCTCAGACGGTATTCGGGGGAGATCGCCGAGGTCGCGGCGCCCGAGATCCTCGTGGAACTCGGTTCCGGGTCGTCGGAGAAGACACGGCTCCTGCTGGGCGCCGGCACCCGGCACGGAAGTCTCCATACGTACGTACCGCAGGACGTGTCGGTGTCCGCGCTCGAGGGTGCTGCGGAGCAGATCGGCGTGGAGTTCCCGAATCTGACCGTGCGCGGCGTCATCAGCGACTTCACCGAGTCGCTGCACCACCTTCCACGTGGTGGCCACCGCACGATCGCGTTCCTCGGTGGCACCCTCGGAAACATGGTGCCCGCCGAGCGGGCGGAGTTCCTCTCCGGAATCGCCGACGTCCTCGAACCGGGGGAGCACCTCCTCCTCGGGGTCGGACTGGTGATCGCTCCCGCCGTCCTCGTCCCCGCATACGACGACGCCGCCGGGGTGACAGCCCAATTCAATCGCAACGTGCTGCAGGTGCTCAACACGCAGCTCGACGCCGACTTCCCGGTGGACGAGTTCCGGCACGTCGCGCTGTGGGACGCCGACAACGAGTGGATCGAGATGCGGCTCGAGGCCGAGCGTGCGATGTCGGTCCGCGTGGGCGAGCTGGATCTGGTCGTGGAGTTCACCGCGGGGGAGCAGCTGCGGACGGAGATCTCGGCCAAGTTCACCCTCGACGGCATCCGACGGGAGTTGGCGGAGGCGGGATTCGACGTCGCCCGCACCTGGACCGATCCCGACGACCGCTTCGCGCTGGTGTGCGCCGCGCGGAACTGACCGACAAGATCAACTTCGGGCACGATCGCGCTTATAGTGACCGCGTGAGCGCAATCGACCCGAGGAGAACTTGTGCGTCATTCGAAGCTCGCTGTCCTCGCTCTCGCCACTACCGCCGCAGCGGTGGCGCTCACCACCGCCTCCGCCGGAATCGCCGCCGCCGTACCGGATCCGGTGTCGGTGACCACGACGGCATTCCAGGTCCCGTTCACCGGCGTCATCGGTGACCCGTTTCCCTTCGCGACGGTGTCGCTCGCCGCATCCACCGGTGCAAGTCCGGGACCGGGCGTCGCACGGCTGTCGGCGACGAGCATGTGCCCGGCGTTCACCCCGGGAGCGAATTGCACGGCGTACACGTCCGCCACCACGATTCGGTGGCTCAATCTCAGCACGGGGGCAACCGGAACGGCGACCGTTCCGTCGGGTAGTTTCGGAGTGCCAGGGAAGGAACCGGTGGTCGACGTGCCCACGGGATCGGGGCACGTGACGGCGACCGTCCTCGGCGCATCCTCGGCCACGATCGTTCCGGGCCTGGGGTACTTCTTCGTCCCCTGAGCCTTCTTCCCGGCTCCCACTGCTGCTCCGCCGCCGGACGAACGGGAGGCTCGTTGCGTCTCAGATCGAACGAGCGTCCCGTTCGTACGGGCGGTGGTGGCCCGGCGTCAGGCGCGTCCGGAGTCGTGCTCGGCGAGTGCCGGTGCGACGAACTGCTCGAGCATGGTGCGTTCGTCGGTGTCGTCGACGCCTGGGACGGTGAGCAGGGAGACGATGATCCGGACGAGCCACCGTGCCTTCCGGGACGTCTCCTCGCCGGAGAACCCCGCCTGCCCCAGGAAGGCGGTGCCCAGCGACTCGATGACGTCCGACGAGTGCGCGATCTGCGCGGCGAGGCCGGAGTCGCCGAGCTGGAACCAGGCGGCCAGAGTCGGGTCGGCGCGCACCAGCCGGATCGCGGCCAGCATCGCCTCCACGATCACGTCCTTCGCGTCGCCGGCCCCGGACACCTCCGCCGCGACCAGCGCGCCGATGCGCCGGGCCTCGCGGTGGACGAACGCCAGCTGCAACGACTGTCTGCTGTCGAAGTAGCGGTACAGCGTGGCCCGGGAACATCCGGCCGCCCGGGCGACCTCGGCCATACCGACGGCGGCGATGCCGTTCTCGACGTACAGCTGGGCCGCGACGTCGAGGATTCGCTCGGCGGCGAGGCGGGGGCGTTCGTCCCGCATCCAGTCGGCGGTCATGCTTCGCGCACCCGGAACGGGACGCTCGTCGGGCGGCGCACGTAATTGCCGTCCGCGTAGACGACGGCGTCGATGTCGATGTCGAAGTCGGGGCAGCGGGCCAGCAGTTCCTCGAGCGCGATCCGCGCCTGCATCCGTGCCGCGGCCGCGCCCAGGCAGTGGTGGGCCCCGTGGCTGAACGTGAGGATCTGCTTCGGACTGCGCCGCACGTCCAGCACCTCGGAATCCGGTCCGAACCGGCGCGGATCGCGGTTGGCGGAGCCGTACAGTAGGAGTACCTTCCGTCTCTCGGGAACGACGGTGCCGTCGATCTCGACGTCGCGGGTCACCGTGCGGGCGAGGCCCTGGACGGGGGCGGTGAGCCGGAGCAATTCCTCGACGGCGTCGCCGACGAGCTCTGGGTGTTCGATCAGATCGCGGCGCTGATCCCGGTGTTCGGTGAGCAACTGGACTGCGCCGCCGAGCATCCCGGTGGTGGTGTCGTTGCCGCCGGTGACCATCGTGAACGCGAAACCGAGGATGGAGAGCAGCCCGGTGATGTCGCCGTCGGCTCCCATCCCGTCGGCGACGAGGTGTGAGATCGTGTCGTCTCCGGGGTCGGTGCGCCGCCGCTCGATCAGTCCGGTGAAGTAGCCCATCAGGTCGGTGACCGCACCCGTCGCCTGCAGCGTGTCGCCCTGCGCATTGGCCGCGACGATGGCCTCGGTCCACCCGTCGAATTGCGCTCGGTCCTCGTCGGGGACACCGAGGTAGTGGGCGACGACCATGCTCGGCAGCGGCTTGAACAGTTCCTTCACGACATCGCCCCCACCTGCCTCCCGCAGTCGTTCGATGCGCTCCACCACGAACGCCCGGACGCCCGGTTCGACGGCGGTGACCTGCCGTGGGGTGAATCCCTTCGACACGAGACGGCGGAACGCGGTGTGGTCAGGCGGGTCGAGCATCACCAGCGGCGGATTGTCCTGCAGGCCGATCTTCTCGAGCTCGCCGTACGTCGTGGTGAGGCCGGCGGCGGAGGAGAACGTCTCGGCGTCCCGGGCCGCCGCGTAGACGTCGGCGTGCCGGGACAACACCCAGTAGTCGTTCTCGGGTGCGCCCTCGGGGACGACGTGATGGACGGGGTCGTGGTCGCGCAGGCCGGCGTACATCTGCCACGGGGCACGCCACGATTGTCCGGACCTCGGTACGAACGAGACGCTCGACACATGTGCGGTCATGTATCGATGGTGAGACACATTGCCCATTGTGTCAATGGTGTGGCCGCGACCTCTCTAGCCGAACAGGGCGAACGCCACGACGGCGAGGATCAGCACGAGTACCGGTGTGAGGATCAGCAGCAACCCGAGCAGCCCCGGGTTCTTCACCGGCCGATGGCCGATGGCGCCCTTGCTGAAACTGCTGAACGGCGACGCGTAGTACACCGGGGGAGCCGGGTGGTACCGGTTGTCGACGGTGATCTGCGCCTTGCCCTGCTCCACGATCCACGGGACGGAGATCTGGATGTGATGCACACCGGGAGGTGCCGGAATGACGTTGTGGCCCCACCGAAGCGGCACGGGATAGCCGTTGATTCGGGCGTTGGGCGTCACCAGCATCGGGCCCATCGGCGGCTTCTTCGCGTCGATGACGAGCGCGGTGGGTGAGGAGGCGGGCTGCATGAAGGGCGAGAGTATCACCCGGCCGCAGCCCGAAAAGTATGGCCTACTGGCCGGCCGCGATCCGGGCCTTCTCCAGGGCCGCGAGAGTGCGGAGCACCGTGGCGCGCTGCTTCTCGAGGTCGCTGATTCGAGCACGCGCGGCGAGGCCGGCCGGCTCGCCGATGAGGTTCATCTGGGCGTCGATGGCCGAGAGCTGATCGAGCAGGCCCGTGACCCGGGTTTCCAGTGCGGCGACATCGACGGCGTCGGTCCGCACCGGAGCGACCGGCGGCGAGGCGGACGTGCGGGACGTGCTCGGACGGCTCGAAGTGGTCGCGGACGACGTTCCGGAATGCGCGGTGCTGCGCGGCTCCGACACCACGCTCGCTGCTCGGGGGCGCAGTGCCTTGCGGACGGCCGCCGGGTCAGGGAGTTCCGCGAGCTTCATCTCGTTGAGTTCCCGGCGGGCATCGCGGGCGTTGATCCGGTGCTCGCGCTCTTCGTCGTCGTCGGACTGCAATGTGCCGCCGAGCGGACGCAGACCGTACATGCCCAGGAAGCGGCGGGCCTCGTCGATGACCGATTCCTTCTCGCGGCAAGTGCCACAGCGAGGTTCGTTGCGGAACATCTCGACGGCGTTGTCGTCTCCGCACCACACGCACGCCCCCGGCGACCAACGCCGGACGTTTCGAATTGCAGCGATATCGATAGGGCCGGAGAGAGTCTGCGCGTCGATCACGACGAGCCACAGTAGGGGAATTCGGGCGTGCGAGTCACATCGCCGTAAGTACGACCTGCGGTTCTGCGGCCCAGCGTGACGAAGATCATGCCGAGGCGCTCGAAGTGCTGCGCAAACGCTGTGTGCCACACATCATTTCCCGACCGGTAAGTTTCATTCTCCGGCGCCGATGACAGTGGTCAGCCAGTCGACGAGCGGTCGCATCGAACGCCAGGCGGTGCGCACTTCGTCAGCGGCGCGGGGAGTTTCGATCCAGTCGGGGGACTGGTAGGTCCTGCTGGCGGTCAGGGATTTGTGACGCATCAGGTCGAGTCGCGGGTGGTCCTCCGCGACACCGCGGGGACGGGTCTTGACTGTGTCGCCGCCGATCTCGAATCCCGACGACCGGACCTTCTTCACGAGCCGGACGAGTTCGCGGCCCCTGCGGTCGTCGTCGACGGCGTCACGGAAACGCCCGACCTGGAGCGGGGTATGCGAGTAGAAGCCGCCCGCGACGAACAACCCGGCGGCATCGATCTGCACGTAGAAGCCCACGCCGGGGCGGGTTTCGACGAATCCGCCCTGATGGGTCTTATAGGGCGTCTTGTCCTTCGAGAACCGGACGTCGCGGTAGGGGCGAAACACCTTGCCCGCGCCGAACTCCGATTCGAGTTCCGCGAGCAGGGCGGTCATGGGTGCGCGCACGGACTCGTCGTAGACGGACTTGTGCGCGGTCCAGAAGCTCTTGCTGTTGTCTGCCTCGAGGTCCTCGTAGAAGTCGAGAGCAGCGGTGGGGATCCCGGTGAACACAGGGACAGGCTACGCCTGTGCGCCTTTCTGGTAGCTGGAGCAACCAGAAAGGCGCACGGGTGCGGAGCGCCTAGGCGTTGCCGTTGAACAGCGACGTGACCGAGCCGTTCTCGAAAACTTCCTTGATGGTGCGAGCCAGCAGCGGTGCGATGGACAGCACCGTGAGGGTCGGGAACTTCTTCGACTCTTCGATCGGGAGCGTGTTGGTGACGATGACTTCCTTGGCACCACACGCAGCGAGGCGCTCGGCCGCCGGATCGGACAGGACACCGTGGGTGGCGGCGATGATGACGTCGCCCGCGCCGGCCTCCTTGAGGATCTTCACGGCGCCGGCGATGGTTCCACCGGTGTCGATCATGTCGTCGATCAGGATGCAGGTGTGGCCTTCGACGTCACCGACGACGCGGTTGGACTTCACCTGGTTGGGCACCAGCGGGTCGCGCGTCTTGTGGATGAACGCCAGCGGCGCGCCACCGAGGGTGTCGGCCCACTTCTCGGCGACCCGGACACGACCGGAGTCGGGGGAGACGACGGCGATGTTCTCGGTGCCGTAGTTGCCGCGGATGTACTCGGCGAGCTGACCCTGGGCGTGCATGTGGTCGACAGGGCCGTCGAAGAAGCCCTGGATCTGGTCGGTGTGGAGGTCGACCGTGATGATGCGGTCGGCGCCGGCCGTCTTGAGGAGGTCGGCGATCAGGCGAGCCGAGATGGGCTCACGGCCGCGGTGCTTCTTGTCCTGGCGTGCGTACGGGTAGAACGGCAGGACCGCAGTGATGCGCTTGGCCGATCCGCGCTTGAGCGCGTCGATCATGATCAGCTGTTCCATCACCCACGTGTTCAGCGGGGCCGGGTGGCTCTGCAGCACGAAGGCGTCGGAGCCGCGGACCGACTCCTCGAAACGGACGAAAATCTCGCCGTTCGCGAAGTCACGGGCAGTCTGCGGGGTGACCCGCACGTCGAGTTCCTTCGCTACCTGTTCGGCCAGCTCCGGATGCGCGCGACCAGAAAAAAGCATGAGGTTCTTCTGGTTGTCGATCCAATTCGCGGTCACTGCTCTATGCCATCCTTTAAATCTTGCTTCTCGGTTTCGTGCAGATCTGAACTGTGGTGCAGTCCCGCGGCGGACGCCGCCTCGGCGGCGGCGGTGCCGGGCCGATTTCGTTGCACCCAGCCGTCAATATTGCGCTGCTTCCCGCCGGAGACTGCGAGTGCCCCCGGTGGTACGTCGAAACGCAGCACCGTGCCGGCGCCGGTGTAAGCACCGTCACCGACCTGTACCGGAGCGACGAACATGGTGTCCGATCCTGTCCGGACGTGCGACCCCACCACCGTACGGCTCTTGGCGACGCCGTCGTAATTGACGAACACGCTCGACGCACCGATGTTGCTGTACTCGCCGATGGTGGCGTCGCCCACGTAGGTCAGGTGAGGAACTTTGGAGTGCGCCCCGATGTCGGCGTTCTTCGTCTCGACGAATGCGCCGAGCTTGCCGGACGCACCGAGGACGGTGCCGGGACGCAGATAGGAGAACGGGCCGACGGTGGCGCCTGCGCCGATCGTCGAGTCCGAGCCGTGGGTACGCACCACGCTGGCGCCTTCGCCGACCGACACGTCGGTGAGCGTGGTGTCGGGACCGATCACGGCGTCCTCGCCCACGGCGGTGGTGCCGAGCAGTTGCACTCCCGGATGGATGGTGACGTCGCGAGCGAGAGTGACGCCGACGTCGATCCAGGTGGTCGACGGATCGACGACGGTGACCCCGGCCCGCATCCAGTTCTCGACGGTGCGGCGGTTGAGTTCGGTGGCCAGCCTCGACAGCTGGACGCGATCGTTGGCGCCTGCGACCTTCGCGGAATCGGACAGGTGGGCGGCGAAGACGGGTGCACCGGCCTCGCGTGCGATCTTGACGACGTCGGTCAGGTAGAGCTCGCCCTGCGCGTTGTTCGCGTTGAGCTGCCCGAGCGCGGAGCGCAGGAACTCGGCGTCGAATGCGTACACACCTGCGTTGACCTCGGTGATGACCGCCTGCTCTTCGGTGGCGTCGGCCTCTTCCACGATCTCGGCGATTTCACCGTCGTGGGGCAGTCTGACGATCCGCCCGTAGCCCGTGGGCTCCGGAGCGGTGAACGTCAGCACCGTGACCGCCGCGGGCGTTGGTTCGCTGCGATGCTCGTCGACGAGAGCGTGCAGGGTGCGGCCGTCGAGCAGCGGGACGTCTGCTGCTGTGACCAGCACGGTCCCGCGGAAATCGGTGGGCAGAGCGGACAGGCCGCATTCGACAGCGTGCCCGGTGCCGTTCTGCTCGTCCTGGACGGCGATCGCGATAGGGCGGCCCAGTTGGGTCTCGAGCGCGCTGACAGCGGCGCCGACGCGTTCCTTGTCGTGACCGACGACGGTGACGAGGTGCGTCGGATCGACCTCCGCGGCGGCGTGGAGGGAATGCGCCAGCATCGTGCGTCCTCCCAGGGCGTGCAACACCTTGGGGGTCTTCGACCGCATCCGAGTTCCCGCGCCGGCGGCGAGGACGACCACGGCGGTCTGCACTGGCATGAAGCTCCCTCTGGGTCGTCCTGCTCTTGCTGTTCTCGACAGCCCCACCTGCGGGAATCGCTCCGCAGGCTTCTGCTCCGCCGCCAGGACTCGAACCTGAACTATCTGAACCAAAATCAGAGGTGCTGCCATTACACTACGGCGGATTGCCACACACACGGGGTGTCACGCCCGTTTGCGCGAGAGAATCCTCGCATGCCGACCCGCCGCCCGTCGAACCGCTGCGGAAATTTGTCTCGGTCGTCCCGATAGAGTGGGTGCTACCTGCAGTGTTTCTGCGCTGCCCGCGACACTTCGTCGTCGCGAGTGTCAGGAAAGGATGGTGCTCCGGTGCCCCGAGCCACGGACGTGGACGCGACCCCCGAGAGGGTGGTCCGCACCCGGATGACCGGTACGCAACGCCGGGAGCAGTTGATCGAGATCGGTCGTGCCCTGTTCGCCGAGCGAGGCTACGAGGCGACGTCGATCGAGGAGATCGCACAGCGGGCGCACGTCTCCAAGCCTGTCGTCTACGAACACTTCGGAGGCAAGGAGGGCCTCTATGCCGTGGTCGTGGATCGGGAGATGTCGAGGCTGCTGGAGATGGTGACGTCCTCGCTGAAGCAGAACCGCTCGCGGATCCGGGTCGAGCGGGTGGCGCTGGCGCTGCTGACCTATGTGGAGGAGCACACCGACGGATTCCGCATCCTCGTCCGCGACTCTCCGGTGGCGGCACCGGACGGAACGTACTCGAGTCTTCTCAACGAGGCCATCGGTCAGGTCGGGCACATCCTCGCCGGCGACTTCTCGCGGCGCGGTTTCAATCCTGACCTTGCCCTGCTGTACGCGCAGGCGCTGGTCGGAATGGTGTCCACCACCGCGACATGGTGGCTGGACGAGCGGACGCCGCCGAAGGAGGTCGTCGCCGCGCATCTGGTCAACCTGTGCTGGAACGGATTGACCAATCTCGAGGCGGATCCGCAGCTGGGCACCGATCGGCCCCGCACGACGCCTCGGTGAACGCGTTCTCGTTTTCGGACTCGCGGTTCAACTTCCCCAGGGCTGCGCCTGTCAAGTGCTAGGGTTCGCTGGAGTTTGCGCGCCCCGTCGGGGGGGTTGTTCGGGAGGCAGTCGATGGCTAGACAGGTTCGAGCAGAGGTAACTCGGGCTTCGGTCCTCATGGCGGCGGCCGACGTGTTCTTGCGGCTCGGCTACGCGAACGCGGGTCTCAACGAGATCATCGAGCAGTCCGGTGTGACCAAAGGTGCATTGTACTTCCACTTCAGTTCCAAGGAAGACCTGGCCCGCGGTGTCATCGACGAGGGGCAGATCCGTCTCACGGCCGGAATGACGTCCGTCAGTGACGGGCCGACGCCGGCGCTGGAAGCGCTCGTCGCCCTGTCCTATGTGGCGATCGAGGCGGCGAGTTCCGATCCGATCGTCGCGGCGATGTTGCGACTGCAGCACGAGATCGGCGACTACCAGGGGACGCACGGCAACGTGGTGGCCTCGTGGCAGCAGGGTTTCGAACGACTCGTCGCACGTGCGGTCGAGGAGGGTGACGTCCTCGCGGAAGACGACGTCTCCACGGGAACTCTGTCCACGTTCCTGCTCGGGTCGCTACTGGGAGCCCATGTGGTCGCGACCGCGACCGGCGCCTTCGAGGACCTTCCGCGTCGCATGGAACGGGTCTGGTACTTCATTCTTCCCGGACTGGTCGAGCCGTCGAAGCTCGCCTATTTCCGCCAGTTCGCATCGCGGCGCCTGCTGCGCTGAGCCGTCCCTGCGGCTGCACGATCAGTCCGATGTATCGATCCGGCGGGGTGCCGCATAGCGGCGCAGGGCGGGGGCGACAGGGCGGCCGCGGAGGAATCCGGCCACGCCGCCGGATTCAATTGCCCTACGGTAGATTTCGAGAGCGCGATGGATCACTTCCAGAGTGAGATCGACGTCAGCCGAGCAGTGTGCCGCAGACGTGACAAACGATTGGCACAGAACGCCACCGGACAAGAGTTCTTGCAGGAAGAGCGTCCGGAATTCCTGCGATGGCTGACGGTCCAGGTCGCGCGTGACGAAAATCAGGCATGAGGGCCGGCCGATCACCTGGACGTAGTCCGCAATCCCCATATCTGCAGCGGCTGCGCCGACTCCCTCAGCGATGCGCCTACCGGACTGCTCCATGCGCGAAATCGGATCCTCGGTCGCGTAGGCGTGTACGACTGCGCGGAAAGCCGCGAGCGCTCCGCATTCGGGACCGTGGGTGGTGGATAGGAGGAATACCCGGTCGTGGTCCGTGTTCAGGCCGCCGAACTCCATGTACTCGCGTTTACCCGCGAGGGCTGAAATCGGGAAGCCGTTACCCATCGCCTTACCCCAGCACGACAAGTCGGGTGTGACCGCGTATTCCGTTTGTGCGCCGCCCTGCGACCACCGGAATCCCGTGATCATCTCATCGAAGATGAGAAGGGCTCCGCGCTCGTCGCAGAGCGACCGAACTGCGTCGAGGTATCCGGGTGTCGGCTCAGCTGTCGCGGTGGCTGCCTCCATGACGACGCAGGCCACCCGGTGTGGATCCTCGTCGAACACCGAGACAAGTGAATCGAGATCATTGAATCGGAAGCCGCGTGTCTTGGCGGCGACATCGGAGGGAACGCCGTTGTTCATTGCGGTTGTGCCGATGAACCAGTCGTCCACGGAGAAGAACGGTTGATCGCAGACCGCCACCAGCTCTCGTCCCGTAACGGCCCGCGCGAGGCGGACCGCCGCAGTGGTGGCGTCGGACCCGTTCTTGGCAAACTTCACCATGTCTGCGCCGGGAACGATTCGGAGAAAGTCCTCGGCCGCGTGCAATTCGAGTTCAGTTGGACGGCTGAAGTTCGTACCGCGGGAGATGGCCGCACACACGGCGTCGACAACGGGGGGGTATCCGTGGCCCAGTGTCACGGACCGGAGTCCCATACCGTATTCGACGAAGCTGTTCCCATCCACATCCCATACGCGGGCGCCCTTCCCACGAACAAGTACCGGCGCCATGAAGTCCGGGTACTGGTCGGGACCGCGCGCATAGGTGTGCGCGCCGCCCGGTACAAGTTTGTTCAGCCGTGCCTGCAGCTCGTTCGAGCGAGAAAAGGAGCGACTGACGGCGTTGTCCGTGAGGGGCATGGCGACCTCCATGGCTCGGAGATGCATCGCGACGTAATTGTGTCACCCAGTAGGTCGATTGTTGTGCTGAACGGGGGAAAAGGGTCAACCAAATGCTGGACGTGGTCTCGAAGTAGCGGGCGCGGACCGTGGTGTTGAGGAAAGGGTTGCGGTATCGTCAAATCGACCTCTACCTGCCCCTTCGGTCAGGGCTGACATGGTGCTACATGCTCGGGGGGCGGTGACCTCCTCGCGCGAATGAGTGGCCGAAGGGGCCGATATGGAGAATCGCGAATCCCGCGCGACGCCGGTCGGCGGATCCAACATCCGTGTCCTCCTGGAGAACGGCGAATACTGGCTGAACAACAAGGGTGACCTGGCGATTCTCAACGTCACAGTGCGCAGGATTACCGAGCGATGGCCCAACGCCACAATCGGTGTCCTCACCGACAGATCGTCACTGTTGAAGGCCTATGAGCCGAACGCGGAGCCGATTCGGTATCAGCGAGGCGGCGACTGGCCGAGAAGGCGTGGTTGGGGTGGACTGGCTGGCCGTTTCGGCCCCGAGGCGGCGGGGCCGTTCCTCAGGGGATGGGAAGCCGCGGCGGCCGCACCCGCGTCTGTCGTGCGGCGGGCACGTCGGGTCGTCCTTCGCAGGGGCGAGGGCGAAGGTGCGAACGACGAGTCCGATGCGAGGACAACGAATTCGGAACGGTTGCTACTGAGTCGTGACGGTGGACGGCTACCGAATGCCATCGACGGCGCATCTTTGGTGCTTGCGATCGGTGGTGGGTACCTTACCGATATCGACCGGTTCCAGACAGAGCGCACACTCGATTTGCTCGAGTACGCAACGAATCATCGAATTCCTACCGCGATGGTCGGGCAGGGGATTGGCCCGATTCACGATCCCGGGGTGCTGGAACACGCCGCCCGCGTGCTTCCCCGGGTCGATTTCATCGCGCTGCGCGAAGGACTGCGGGGCCCAGAACTCTTGCACTCCCTCGGTGTTCCGCCCGAACGCGTCGTGGTTACCGGGGACGACGCGGTGGAACTCGGCTATTCGACTCGGCGCGGGGACCTCGGCACGGACATCGGCGTCTGTCTCAGAGTCGCGGAATACTCTCCGGTCGGAGCCGAGGTGCAGGACGTGTTGGGTCGCGCCGTTCGTGACGTGGCCGCCGAATCCGGTGCCGGACTGGTGCCGCTGATCGTGTCCGAGTACGACTCCGAAGACCGTCGCTCGACGATGCCACTCCTTACCGGGTTCCCCGACGTGGTACCGCCGCTAGGTCGTTTCGCCAGCGCGCAATCACTCTCGCGGCGGATCGGCCGATGCCGGATAATCGTCACAGGTGCCTACCACGTAGCAGTCTTCGCCCTGTCTCAAGGAATCCCTGTCGTCGGGCTGTCGACCTCACGGTATTACGACGACAAGTTCGAGGGCCTGGCCGCGATGTTCGACGCCGGAGTCGAGTTGATAAGGCTGGACGGGGAAGAGGTCGACGACCGACTTCGCCGTGCGATGCGCAGCACATGGTTGCGCGCTCCGGAGCTGAGGGTTGGTTTGCTGGGTCGGGCGGTGAGTCAGATCGAAGCGAGCAGAGCCGCGTTCGACCGTGCTGCACAGCTTGTCAAGGGTGACGTCACGGCGCGGTCGAATTCGAATCCCGGGCCGACTTGGCCGCCCACATCGTCGAAGTAATTGCCCACAGGTCGTGATCTTTGCGGCGGCCGCCGACGTCAAGGTAGCTGGCCATCGTGCCCTCTCGCTGCATCCCGGCCTGTTGCACGAGCCGGGTGGCCTGCCGGTTGTCGACGCATACGGGAGCGGTGACCCGGAGCAATCCGAGTATGTCGAACACATACTCCGCGAGGAGGTTCGCAGCTGCGAGCGCGAGGCCCTGTCCGGTGAGCGAAGAATCGATCCATACGCCGACCTCTGCGCTCTTTGCTCCGCAATCGATGTGCTCAACGTTGAACTGACCGGCGAATCGGCCTTCAACCTCGATTACCAGCGGTAGTGCGCGGCCTGCGCGGGCCTCCCTACGCATGTGGAGAAATTCGTCTACCCAGGCGCCTTCGGTGTGGCGTTGCACCCAGGGTTTCGGGGACGACACCCAGAACGGCTCGATCAAGTGCTGATCCCGCAGCCGTAGGGTTTGCCAAGCCGAGGCATCCGAAAGCCTGGGCGAGCGAAGAGCAACGCTTTGCTCGGCCGACATCACAGGGCCAAGCCGGATTCCAGCGCTGGGTACACCGTGGGATCCGATTCGATGCCTGAGGGGCCTCGTATAAAGCTTGCCGGCCGCGACGAGAACCACCAATGATCGTGGAGGCTTCATGCTTTCACCTCTGGCCAGCAAGCCTGACTGAAGCAGTCGATCTGCCACGCCAGACGACGACGGTGGAGAGCTTGGAGTAAGCCTACCCGAACCGAGGTCCCGAAAACATGGGGGAAGGCAGATGATTCAAACCTGGATAAAGGTGCTGTTACCTGCATGAATGCGACTTTCTGCTGACGTCTGGCTGGTATTGTCGGCGGTGTTGGTCGACGGCGCAGATCCGAAAGGAAGGTGTGTACCGTGATTCCCTCCGCAGGCATCGTCCAACGGGATGCTCGATGACCCCTCCCCGCGTCGCGCTCGTCCATGAGCGATTCACCGAAGTCGCCGGTTCGGAGCATGTTGTCGAACAGTTGTCGGCACAATGGCCGGATGCGCGCGTTCTTGTTCCGATCGCGCGTCCGGAAGGGATTCCGTCGGGACTGCGGACGGCGCCGGAGACTACTTGGCTCAATCAGTTGTACCGACTCGGTGGCGAACGCTCCTATGCGCCGTTGCTACCGTTGATGCCGAATGCCTTCCGGCGAATGGATATCGGAGATGCTGCCGCAGTGATCATCAGTCATCACGCATTTGCGACCCAAGCCGTCTTCGCGACTTCCGCCGCCACAATCGCGTATGTGCACAGCCCGGCGCGCTGGGCGTGGGACGCATCGCTCCGTGAGGGTGAAGCAGGCGGGAGAGCCGGCGCTGCGGCACTGACGATGCTCGCGTCGACAGCTCGACGTGCCGAGCTCGCTGCGGCTCCGCTGTTGACTAAACTAGTCGCGAATTCGACTACCGTCGCGCAGCGCATCAGGAAGTGGTGGGGCCGCGATGCGGTCGTGGTTCATCCGCCCGTCGACACCGATGCCTTCACGCCCGACCCCGGTGCCCGCAGGGAGGACTTCTTCTTGGTCGCCGGGCGTCTGGTGCCTTACAAGAGGCCCGATTTGGCGATTCTCGCCGCGAACGCCGCCGGGGTGCCCCTCGTGGTTACGGGGGACGGCCGCAGCCTCGAGTATTGCCGCAGTATAGCGGGGCCCACAGTTGTCTTCCTTGGGCACGTATCGCATGCGCAGCTGTTGAATCTGCTGCGCCGGACTCGTGCGCTGCTCATGCCTGGCGTAGAGGATTTCGGCATAGTCCCGGTGGAAGCCATGGCCTGCGGAACGCCGGTGATTGCCCTGGGCAGAGGTGGTGCACTCGACAGCGTGGTGCCACACGTGACGGGCCAATTCGTTTCCGGAGTTCTCGACGAAGAGATAGTGGCTGGATTCGTGACCGCGATACGCGCGTTCGACGGATCAACCTATGACGGGGCTGCGATCCGCCGACACGCGGAGCTGTTCTCTCGTAGCATTTTTCGGTACAGAATGCAGGCGGTCGTCGATGGCGTGCTGGCGCCGTGACTGAGTGCCGGGCGATTGGTATCTCAGCACCCTCGCTCGGTGAAGGCATTCAGGTACCCGGCGGATTGACGGATGTACATTCCGGCCCAGAAGAGTAGCCCGGACGGGCTCGGGCTTGCGACCATGGTCAGTTCGCCGTCGAAGCACTTTTCGACGATGTACCTCGCCCGCGAGATGTGGGGCGTGAAGGTCACGACGATGATGTGATGCCACCCTTGCTGGGTGGCGCGGCGCCCTATCTCCTGGGCTTCCCCTCTGGTGGTCCACGGATCGGGCTCGAAGCAACTCACCACGAAGTCGAAGTGGCCCTGACAGTACTTGTCCATCGTCGTGTCGCCACCCCCGACGGAGTTCGAGATGACGAGTTGAGGTGCAAATCCGCGCTCGGCCAATTCGACGCCGACGTCGAATCGCTCGTACGGAGTTCCGCCGAGAACCACAATTGCGTCTGCCCTTCTCAGCGGGTCGATCTGCGGGCGCACATAGACCGGCCATCCTGCCGCCGTAATTGCGGCGACAGCAGAGAGGAGGATGACGAGCATCCAGAGTGCACGCTGGAACAAGGCCGATGCCAACGGAGAATGCGCACATTCAGGGCGTCGGCCCGAGCGTGGTTCGGGGTTGCAAGGCGAGCGGCGCATGCCTAGCCCGTCGGTCGGCGCCTGCCGAGCGGTGAGGTCTTCACGCTGCCATCGGTCGAGACCGTCAGTCTCCAGTAGTTGTCGGCCGAATCCTTGAGTACGACTCCGCCGTCCGCTTGGTCGACGAGCCACTCTCCGGACGGCAGAACCGCGGAAAGTACTTCACCATCGGGGGATTGCGCTTGCAGGAGGTCGGCACTGCCAATGCCTGCGCGAGTAATCACGGTTCCTACGAAGGTAACTCCACTTACCTGCCCGCGACCAGTCACGCTCCACCCTTCGGGAAACGATTTCGGATCGATGTCGGAAGTTGTGCTGGAGAGCAGATTGACAGCGGTGCCATCCGGACACCCCTCGGAATCGACGCGGACTTCGATTGCCGGCCGCTGGGTATCCGAATCGAACTGGACGTTGGCGAGGTAGGGCTGTCGGCAATACACCAGGTCCATACACACCGAGCGTGCTGCGACCTTGCAGTTGACCAGGCCGAATTGTGCGGGCCCACCACGATCGCGATTCCCGATCGACAGGGCGATGTCGGCGCCCTCGAACCATACATTCGTCAACCACCAATCATTTGCGGCTCCGTCGATCAACACGTGCTTGTCTGTCGTGTTCGGATCGGTGTCGGATACGAACTCGACGTTGACCATGGACAGCCCGGCACTGTGATCGTTTCCCGTCCCCAGGACTCCGACGTAATTGCTCGTGAACTTCGAGGATGTGACGTAATTCTGAATGCATGACGTCGTGAGTCCGATTCCGAAGTTGTTGACATCGCAATTGATGAACGCAGTGCCACCCGTGTTCTGGTCGAGTATTACCCCTCGCTGCTGTGCGAACTCGGGATAGTTGTTACTGACGTGTCCGCCACGGAGTACGACGGAATCGAACGAGCATCTGAAGCATTCGGACAGGGACACCGCCGCGCCGGTTGCGCCGGTCACGTAGATCCCCAGGCGCTTGAAACTCACCCGATGCTTTCCTCGAAGTGCGATCAATGGTCCGTCCCCGGCGTAACCGATGGTTGTGACGTCGCTGCCGTCCCCAATGACTGCGGCGTAGTCGGGCAGGTCGGGCCATGCGGTGACGCGGTAGGCACCGGCGGGCAGGTAGAGAACTAGGGGCCCGTCGCCGACCGCACAAGCGGTGGCGATCGCCGTTGTGTCGTCGGCCTTGCCATCGCCGACAGCCCCGAAATCACGGACGTTGCGCGCGGAGGGGACATCGGAGACGTGTGGCGAGGTGAACTCGACAGTCGGTTTTTCGGCCGATGACGAACATGCGGCAACCGCCAGCGGTAGTGCTGCAGCGACACCCAGTGAACGAGCCAGCAACCGCCGCCGATTCAGGACATCGTCGGTCACCGGTCCGCCTCGAGTGTGTCTGCCGTTGCATCGAGGACGATCGCGGGTTCCTCCTTCTGCGGTTCCGTGTCGGTACTCCGTGTTCGGATTGGTCCGCTGTTCGGCCGGCGGAAGATCTTGCGAAGCCAGTTGGCGTGCTTCTTCGATATTGCTACCGCTCCGACCAGCCGGGATCCACCTTGATCGAACGTCGCCAGTGCGCCGAGTACCTGCGGCGACGTCGATCTCCCCATTTCGACGACAGCGACTGTGCCGTCGCAACGCCCGGAGAGCGTCAGTGCGTCGGCGGCAGATCCGACCGGGGCGGCGTCGATGACGACGTAGTCGAAGTCGTTACGGAGTGCGGATACGATCTGAGTGAGGCGCTCGGATGCGAGCAGATCACTTGTTTGATCGTCGACAGATCCGAGGGCCAGCACGCTGATCCCGGTGTCAGCGCACGTAGACAACTCGTCGACGGGGGACGCAGTCGTGCGCAGGAGGTCTGCGAGGCCCGAGTCGGACACGGGAAGATGGTTGGAGATGCCACTTCCCGTGGTATCCGCGTCGATCAACACGACCCGCCGACCGCTGTCGGCGAATGCCTTCGCGAGCATGACCGAGACATCCGGTTGTGAACGTGCCGACAGACTTGTGAGCATCACTGTCATCCCACTGTCGCCACCACCCGCCTGGATCAATCGAGTGCGCAGTCGCCGAGCCTCCCCGATGGCACCGGGTTCCCCGACATCGAGAATGGCGAGAACGGGGACCGGCAGAATTTCACCGAGTTCATGTGATGTCCGGATCGTGCGGTCCATGCGGTCCTTCACGAGCGCCGCCAAACAGCCGAGCGCCAATCCGGCGAGAAGGCCGATACCGAGCAGCCGGCGCGAGTTGGGTCCATTGATCGCGGTGGGATCTGTGGCCGGATCGACGACCGAAACCCTCGCAGCAGGAGCCGCGTCGGTCTGGATGGTCTCCAATTCGTCTATCAGCCTGCGGAACTGAGCTACCACGGCGTCGGTCAACATGACGGCACCCTCGGCGGTCGAATCGGTGACCGTGACGTCCAGCAGCGCGGTGGCAGGGGGGAATGAGGCCGTGATCTTGCCCTGCAGCTCGCCGGCAGACATCGGCAACCCGAGTTGGTCGACGACGCGTTGAGCGACGTTGGAACTCGCGGCGAGGTTTACATATGACGTCACTCGCTGCTGGGCGGCAAGGCCACCCTGGTAAACGTCGTTCACCGACGTTCCGGTTGCCATAGTCACATACAGTCGGCTGGTCGATTGATATGTGGTCGGTTGCATGGAGCTGTAGCCGGCAGCGCCCGCCACACAGAGAAGCGTTATCGCCGAGATGAGTATCCAGCGGCGGCGAGCTATGTGCCAATAGTCGATCAATCGCATGTCCTTCAACCTTTCGACCGCGCCGCGCCGACGAGTGTGTGTGGCGGTTCCTGCGGTTTCTGTTTCGAAGACGCTTCAGTGCGTCTTCGGTGCTCTCCGACGAGCAGGTAGACAATCCAGACCAGAATGGCCACCTGAAGTGACTTTCCGAGGAGATCCATGCTGCCCAGAATTCCCCGCTCGAAGAAGACGGGACCTGCGCGCGTTCTCGGTGGCCCGACCGTGAACGGCGGGGTGATCGCCGACTGCGCGGGCAGGCAGATCGGCGAGATCGACGGACCACTCCAACCTTTCGACCGCGCCGCGCCGACGAGTGTGAGTGGCGGTTCCTGCGGTTTCTGTTTCGAAGACGCTTCAGTGCGTCTTCGGTATTCTCCGACGAGCAGGTAGACAATCCAGACCAGAATGGCCACCTGAAGTGACTTTCCGAGGAGTTCCATGCTGCCCAGAATTCCTCGCTCGAAGAAGACGGGTACCTCGATCAGCATGAGACCCATCGAGATCGGGATGATGTGCCATGAATGCAACGCACGCACTCCGGCCAACACCAACGCGAAAGTGAAGATAACGCCGACGGCGACCCCGGGATACCCGCCGAGCACGAAACCCTCGTTGATGTTTCCCTCGGCCAGTGAGACGGACACCCTCGTCATGTCGACAGACGACCCACGGACTTCGATTGCCCACGCGGTCCCGGACTGGAACTTTGCGGTCCCGAGCAACTGTTCCGGCACCATGCTGATGAGCGCATGGTGTGCGACGTCCGACAGGGTGAGCCAAGGCCGTCCGCCCAGGTAGTAGCTGTCCGTCGCAGCCTCGAGAAGATCGAATCTGCGCAAGATGCTGAGGAAGGGCTGCATGGCTGCGGGATAGTTCGCATCGAGCACCTCGGACTGCGCTCGCGCGAGAGCGGATGCCTTGATGGCCTGCAGCCAGCCGAACGCTGCTATTCCCAGAACCGAGATCGCCGCGATCGCGGCGACCTTTCCCCTGGACCATCCGGTGAGCGCGAAACGGACTGCAATCGCGAGCGCGGCGCCCATGATCGGTGTCTTCGATTCGATTGCGACAGTCCACATCAACTCCATGACAGTGAGCGCACCGATAACCGCAACAGCCACCCTGGGATTGGCCGGCCGGTAGAAGACGATCAGCCCGAGGGCGCCGATCACCGCCATCAGCGTCACGAAGCTGAGTATCGGGTTCGGGCTCTGCGTTTGTCCGGCCGAGGCGGTGGAACCTGTTGCATACGACACGACTCGCCCGAGTACACCGATCGCGTAAACGGTCCAGAGTGTAGGAATCAGATTCGCGTCGCCGGCGGAACGGCCTGAAACGCGTGCGTCACGGTCACGTCCTGGACGATGCCGGATCCAGACCGCATACGCCACAACGATGATCGCATACACCCACAGCCCGAACACGACGGGTCGCAGGACCATCGCGATCCCGTGGTCGTATCCGATCGTGGCCAGTCGCGGATCGGCGATGCTGTCGCCGAACCGTGGTTGCGGCCGCACCAGTAGAAGGACGATCGGCCGCGCGACGTAGGACAGGCTCCAGTAGGCGGCCTGCGCGATGAGGAAGACGCGTGCGATTCCGTGAACGTATGCAGCGGCGACGACGATCGTCGCCAGTGCTCCTATGACGAGCAATATCTGGAACTCGGGGTTGTTCATAGTTCGCGTTCCGATTCTCGATTGTCAGCCGATTTCATCGACGATCTCTCGGGCACGATCCACATACCGGTGTCTACCCTCCACGATCCGCCGGAAACCCGATTCTGCAATTCTCTCCGCCTGGCCGGGACTGTTCACGCACCATTCCACGATCTCGTTCAACTCGTTCTCGTTCGAAAACAAGAGACATTCCGTGCCCTCCTCGAGAAGTTCCGCATGTTCGCTTGTCCTTTCACCCACGAAGAGTCCGCCGGAGGCGGGCACTTCGAAACTTCTGCAGGTGTGCGTGTCCCGGTTGTCGGAGTTGAGCAGAACGAGGTTTGCCGTCACGGACGCGATCTCCGAGGCGAAATGCTCTCCGTACACCGGACCCGCGACGTCGGCGTGGGTGATCTGCAACTCGGGCACTCGGCGCCAGCCAGGCCCTCGAACGAGCATCTTCCCGCCGTACTTTCGTGCCAACGAGATCAAGCGATCGCGACGGTCGGGACGGCAGGCTCCGATGAAGCCGACGATGTATTGCCGGGAGTCGCGCCGCGCCGAGAGGTGGTGCCACGCAGGGTCGTATGCGCTGAGAACGAACTTGACGGCGCGCGCGCCACGTTCGAGTAACTCAGGAACGTTGTGGCGCTTGGTCGTGACGACGAGGTCCCATTGGTTCTCGAGTTCCAGGTAGCCGGGTGACGTGTTGTAGGGGTTCGAGGTGTCGTCGGGGCTGTAGTGAACATGGAACTGGGCCGGGACGCCGAGGAGGCGTCGTTGGTCAAGGAAGACGGCCTTGAATCCGAACACCATGTCGGGTCTGAATTCGGCAGCGATGGCATCGATGCGCGAATGAACGGCTTCGATGCTCCAGGACGCACGCCGGTGAGTAGCCTTCGCATATATCCACGGAGGTGACAGCCGCGTAGGAAGTGACACGGACGTCGAGTCGACAACGACGACGTCGTGTCCCGCCTGCCGGAAGCCGTTGGCGAGCGATCGAGCGTTGCTTCCGACCCAGTCGTCGCCGACATACAGGATCTTCATAGCCGATTCTCCTTGTGAACCAGCGCGACCTCTGTGACGGTGCCGTCGGCATTGCGTTCTTTCCGTTCGCGACCGGCGAGTTGCCGCATCCGGACGACGTACCACAGCGCCACGGAGAACTCGCAGCACAATGTGCCGTAAACGAGGGCCCACACCGATTGGGTCAGTGCAGCGACGAACAACGCAGCGGCTGCGACGCCGGTTCCGACGGTTGCACCGATCAAGACGCCGCTCGTGTCCTGCTTGACGGGTAAGACCGCCGTGGTGACAAATGACGTCAAGGCGGTCGCGGGAAGTATGAGCACCTCGACTCGCAGGAGCGGAATCGCCTCGGAAAAATCGCTTCCGAAGATGAGGTTGATCAGAGTCGGCGCCGCAATCCATACCGCGACAGTCGCAACTCCGGCAGCGCAAAGACATACGATCAGGGCCTGGGTTGCGCGTCGCCAGAACTGGTCGTCGTTGCTGTGGCGGGCCATACGTGGCAGTAGGGCGAAGCCTATTGGGTCGAGCAAGGACTGTATGGCTCGCACCAGCCGATCTCCGGCAGAATACAGGCCGATGGACACCGCATCGAGCACCGAGGAGTACACCGCGGCAGCGCCCTGCCCGTAGCTTGCCACGAGCAAACGTGAGGTGAGGACGGGTGCTCCCATTCGGAGGATGGTCATCACTTTGTGTGGACGACATGGGCGGCCGAACTTCTTGAAAGAGTCCCTCCATGTCAGTGCGACGGTCAGTGTGGACGACACGAGTAAGCAGAGGAGGGCGACAGAGGGATGGGGTAGGCGTGGGAGCAACGACATCAGGAGCACGAGATATGCGACTCGGCCGATGCCCTGATACGCCATCGACGCTCCGAATCGACCTTGCCCTATGAGAACCCAATCTTCGGAGATGGACCAGAAGCCACCGGCGAACAACCCGAGCAGGATCATGTGAACATGGACATCGACGCCGAGGACGAGGCTGGCGAGCAATGTGGCACCGATGGTCCCGAGGATGGCCGCTCGGATCACGAGATAGTTTCCGCGGAGCTGATTGATATCTGCGCTGTGGACCATAGCGGCGAGAAACTGGGTGATTCCGAGATCGACGAGCAGGGATCCGATGAAGTAGGAGGACATTCCGATCGCGAGAAGCCCCAGTCCTTCGGTTCCGAGAACTCGCGCGATCAACGGAAGCGTTACTACCGTGATCACATACTGGCCGTACTTCCCGAAGCTTACGAAAGCGATGTCACGCACGACAGTGACGATGTGGTTTTCTTTGCGATCGTCATGCATGTGCTGCTCGCTTACGTTTCGGCGTGGCAGTCACGGTGTCGAGAAATGATGCTATGTCGCGAGCGGACTCGGCTATGTCGAAATGAGCTGCACGCCGGCGACCCGCTGCCGAGAGGCGTCGACGAAGCTCGCGGTCTCCGATCAATGTGTTCAGCGCCGTTGTCAGTTGCTCCTGATCACCGCCGTCGACGAGTAGCCCGTTGATCCCGGACTCGACGATCTCGGTTGGGCCGCCGGGGCCCGAGGCGATCACCGCGCAGCCCGCGTTCATCCCCTCAACCACGACCTGACCGAACGGTTCCGGGATGACGGAGCAGTGCACCAGAATGTCGGCCTGCCGCATGTAGGCGTCGGGGTGATCGACGTGTCCCGTAAAGATGACTGGAAGGTCGAGTTCACATGCGAGGCGCTCCAGGCTTTCACGAAAAGCTTCCTCGTCGAAGAATGTCCCTCCGACGAGGTAGACGCACTCAGGTCGAACAGTCGTATCGGCCAGCGCGCGCAGGAATACGTCCTGCCCTTTCCAAGGCGTCAAGCGTCCGACGGCGACGACAACAGTCTCGGATGGGCGACGTTGGCCTACGTGATCGGCGAGACTGCGCGGTTGGATTCCAGGGTAGGCGACGAGCGTTGCCCTGTGCCAGGTGATCAGTGTACTCAACGTCGATCTGCTATTGGCGATGTAACCTCGGCTGAACACCCAGCCGAGTCCGCGAACGACGCTCGAGAGGAGCCCTCCGAAGTACTCGGCGGATATCCTGTCGTGCACCTGCCAGACGAGTGGGATCCTTGTGCGTCGCGCAGCGACAGCGCCGATGACCAGTGCCTTGGTGCTTTCTGCGACAAGAACTGTCGCCCCTGTCGCCCTCGCGGTTGCACCGGCCGACCATCCGATCTTGGCGAGTCCGATGAATCCCACGATCAGTCGGCGCAGGCTCCTGCTTCGGACAGTCATGGCACGACTATCGAAAGTGCTTGGCAAAACGATGGTTTCCACACCTGCCTCGCGCATGCGATCGACAATCGGCCCGCCCTGCGCACAGACCACCGCGACATCGATTCCCCGACTCCTGGAGTCACCTGGCCTATTGTCGCGCAGAGCGATTGCCAATCGAAGTGTTGCCAACTCTGCACCAGAGGGTGCGGCTGTGTGTGTGATGAAGAGGGCCTTCGTCATGAGACCAGTTCCTCGTACATCGAGATGTGCTGCTGCGAGGCGGCGTCCCAGGAGAACGTTTCGGCGTGAGCACGGCACTGCTCGGGCCCGGGAACTTGTCCGTCCAGAGCACGGACGATCCGGTCTCCGAGCGCATCGGCGTCGCCGGTGGGAACGATCAAGGAAGGGTCGAGTTCCTGCACGGAGTCCGGTAATCCGCCGCACTCGGTCACGATCGGGGCGCGCCCGGCGGCCAGGGATTCGAGCGCGATAAGCCCGAACCCTTCCAGTGCGACGGATGGGACGATGGTCAGCGCTGCCTGTCCGTACAACTGAGCCAGTCGTCCGTCGGTGGCGTTGCCCTCGAACGTGATCGAGTCCCGGTAGCCAGCCTCGGCAGCTTGGACCCGGAGGGCCGATTCTTCGGTACCAGTACCGACTATCACGAGTCGGGCGTCGGGATGAGCAGCGATGACTGCTCGCCATGACCGGAGCAGAACATGTATACCCATCCTCCTCTCGAGGCGTCGAACACAGAGGATGGTGCATGACGCCGAGGGAGAGTCCGATGGGCGAAAGCGGTCGAGATCGACACCAGGAGGAATAACCCTGATCTTGCCTTCTGGAACCTGGTAGCTGTCGACGAGCAGATTTCGGAAGTGCTTGGACAGTACGACGAAGCGATCTGCGCCGGCGTAGCGGAGCCGTTCGATCCAGTACTTCGACCGCGCAACCATCTCACCGGCCCCCACCATGCGACTTTCGGCTGCCCAGGGCCCGTGAAAGTGCACAACCAGGGGATGTTTGCCATGCGCGCCGATCGCCGAGCGTCCATAGAGGCAGAAATGGCGGTCGATGACCGCGTCCGGCGGTAGAGCGCTGGTGTCGCGGAAGGCCGTGTATGCGCGGCTCAACGTCGATGCACCGACCGGGCCCCACGAACGCCCGCCCCGCTCGGGCTTACCGAACGCTGCAGCGGAAACGTCGACGCCCGGGAGTTGATTCAGTGTGGAAAACAAGTCGGTGAAGTATCGGTTCAATCCGCCAGGTCCCGACGTGAACCACTCCGCCCCCGTCATATGGAGTCGAAGAGACCGAGTGTTGTCGAGTTGTGGACTACTCACCGTAAAGTTCATGTCGCGCCGGCTGTCGTTGCTATTGCGCTGTCACGCCGGCCCATTCGGTACCGGACAATTAAACTCTACATTGCTGCACACGGACGCGCGATGTCGTTGCGAGACTTTCGCAATGCCCGTTCACGTCGATGTCTCGAGCCGTGCGGCGTGATAGAATTTGAGGCAGTCCTGTCGCCAGGAAGCATTGGTGCACAAAGAGGATCATGATTGTCGCTCGCGTCGAGGGTTTGGTGGGAGAATAGCGATGGCTGCTGCCACGGTTTCCGTCTGCGTTCCGGCATATAACGCCGCCAACACTCTCGAAGAGACGTTGCGATCGATCCTCGACCAGGATGTCGAAATCGATCTGGTCGTTCTCGACAATTCGAGCGAGGACGCCACTCAATCGATCGCGCACTCGTTCAGTGACTCACGGGTGCGAGTCTTTCGCAACGACGTCGTTCTGCCGATCGGCGCCAACTGGAACAGGGTAGTGGGATTCTCGACCGGGCGACTGGTGAAAGTCGTCTGTGCAGATGATGTCCTGATGCCGGGATCGCTCGAGATGCAGATGCGTGTAATGGCTGATCCTACAATAACTCTCAGCTCCGCGAAGTTCGACGTGATCGACGAGGACGGGGTGCTGCGGGAGTCACGACTGGGGATTCCCGGCTTGGAGGGACTTCATGCTCCGCGCACTCTGATGAGGACAATTGTCCGACGAGGGCCGGCCGACTTCGGGCCAACGGCGGCCGCGATGTTCAGGCGAGAGCATTTCGATCGTGTGGGGGGATTTCGCGGTGATCTCGTTTTCCCCATGGACGTGGATCTGTTCGCGCGAGTGACAGCCTTCGGGATGTTCTTCGGTATGCCCGAGCGCGTGGCTGCGTGGCGGGACTCCACGTTCAACATGTGCAGTCAAACATCGACAGTCAGCAAGTTGTCGGACATGCTTCGCTTCCATCACCGAATTGCTCGTGATTACCCCGAGTTCATTTGTCGCGCAGATGTTCTCGCGGGTGACGTGCGACTGATGAGGGCGGCGGTCGAGCGGCTCACCGTGCGATCCCGCACCGTTCTGTCGCGAAGGACCCGGTTGCAAGTCGACTGCTGAGTCGGCCGTGGGTGCCGACTATCCGGCGGAATTGCGTATCCGGCGGAATTGCGCCACCGCACATCTGTAGCTGATTACTTTCCTCCGAGTCTGACTACCGCCACTACCGTCAGTAGTAGCACCTTGACATCGAACCACATGCTCCAATTCTCGATGTAGTAGTTGTCGAAGCGGGTGCGATTTCCGATCGACGTATCGCCGCGTAGACCGTTGACCGCGGCCCATCCCGTTATTCCCGTCGGCACGCGATGGCGCGCTTCATAGTTCGGAACCGTGGTCCGGAACTTGTCGACGAAGTGGGGGCGTTCAGGCCTCGGGCCGACGAGTGTCATGTCTCCCCGAATGACATTCCACAGCTGAGGCAATTCGTCGAGCGAAGTCGCCCGTAGGATCCGACCGAGGCGCCCGATCCTGGCGTCATGTGCAATGCACCAGTGAGTAGCGGATTCGTGGTCGCTTGCTGGGTTCATCGTTCGGAACTTGAGAAGTTCGTATACCCGGTCGTCCAAGCCGACTCGCTTCTGTCTGAACAAAACCGGTGCTGATCGGTCCGAAAGATACACCGCGACAGCGATCGCAAGGAGAGTCGGGGCCAACGCTACAAGCATTGCCGCGCTGAGGACTCGGTCCATCCATAACTTCACCCGCCACAGGAACGATCGGTGTGCCGCTCGGCGAAACTTCTTCAATGGGACGGCACCGATACGTTCCATGTCGCTGGTGACCGCAGTCATCTCCCACAGTCGGGGAACAACGAAGATCTCGCAGTCGATGCGGTCGCATTCACGCAACGCGTGGATGACCGCGCCATCGACGGCGTGGGGAAAGGCGAGTACCGCTGTGTCGATGTGGTGAGTCGTGAGGTACTCGCACAGGTTACCTCGCAGCGGGGTGATCGGTACGTTCCCATTGTGCGCGGTCTCGGCGTGTAAGGAGTCGTCGAGAAGTCCGATCAACTGCAGTCCACACGAGGGCTCCGCGACAATGCTGTCCGCCAGTATCTTCGCGACAGGACCTCCGCCGATGATCACCGTTCGACGACCGCCGAGGAGCTTCCGTCTGAAGAAACGTTCGACCGCATAGGTAACGTTGCGGGACAGTACGACGGCCACGAGGGTCACTGCTGCCAGCTTCACCGTGCCCACCAATGTGCCGTTCGGGGTCAAGATCACCGCGGTACCCATTGCCGCCAGCGTGCTCGCGAGTGCAAGTCGGGGCAGGGCGTCGAGTAGCGAGAGCGTCAGGTGAGGTCGGTACGCACCTGTGAGCGCCAGGATCGCGACGATTATCGCTGCTGACTCCGCGGGGCGATCGATCCGTGTCACTGAACACACGACCGACAGCACGATGAAGTCCACAGCGAGCGGGAGCAGGTAGGTCCGTGCACGCTTTCTCGACAGGGGCCGGCTGGGAGCCTGCAGTGAATCCGGAACGATGTCTGCGGAGTGGCGGACCGCGCGTGTCAGGGGAGGTCGTGGATACAAGGGTCCGATTCGCAATATCCGACGGGTGCTGGTGGTCATGGCTGTACTTCATCTCGGTTGCTGGCGGCTGAACGCGAATCGAGCCGGCCGTCTCGGGTTGCCGGCGTGTCCGCGTAGGTCTCACGGTGTCTCGACGCCACGCGTTCCCGACTCCGCGTGCGGATGAGCGCTGGAGCGGGAACGCATTGCGTCTCAGATGGAAGGACCCATCGTCCGGAGAGTTCCGGATAGCGCTGCGATACTTCGGGAAGCAGATCCGGCAGCGTGAGCACAACCTTGTCCGGCTGAGCGCGAAGTAGTCGCTCAGGCGAGATGATCGGTACATCGGTGCCGGGCATTCGCCGCCCTTGTTTGGCGGTGGATGCATCGGCGACGGCCGCGACAAGGCGCCGGTCGACGCCCGCGTGGGCGAACAGTGGTACGGCCCGAGATGCGGCGCCGTAGGCAAACACTCGACAATGCCGCCGTGCCATCACTGTCAGCCAGTCGCGGAAGGCGGTCGCATCCGTGTCCGCGGCGAGCTGTAAGGATTGCACAGTAACAGGGTTCGTGACTCCGGTCATGTGCTCATCGGCAAGTATGCGATGGACACGGGGTGTCGGTGGTGCGCACGGCGAACGGCGCGCGGCCGCCAGGACCGTGCCGCCATAAAGGTCGAATACCCATGCCTGTGTGAGGTGAAGTCCTGCGTCGGCCAGCAACCGGCGGAGTGAGGTCAAGGAATAGTATGCGAAGTGGCCGTGCCGTAGTGCCGTCCACTGCTGATGCTTCACAATCGCAGTAAGAGAATGAAATTGGATGAGCAGGATGCCGTCGGCGTCGAGTGCCGCTGCTCGCCCGGCCAAGGCCGCCCGCTGGTCAGGTTCGTGCATGATCCCGAAGCAATCGATCACCACAGAGGCCGTGTGCCGGTCCGTCGCGACACGGAACCCCCGCGCGGTGAGCAGCGGCAACCATGTTCCGCCGTGTGGACTGCCGAACTCGGTGACCGTGTCGCCCGTGAGGTACCCGGCATCGGCGACGGCACGAACAGCTGTGCATGCTTGCTTTCTCAAAGCCTCTGGTTCGACGCCACGTGGCTCCTCCGGCACCGTGTCGTCGTCGACGAGCTGAGCCAGACCGCACTCTCGACACAACGCCATTGTCAGGCGATGCGCCGATTCGGCCGGGGTGACCGGACTACCGGCCGGAGGGAAGAAGTCGGCCGCGGGCATCGAACCGAGATCGAGTACTCGATCGAACACGGCGACACCACAGCCTCGACAGGCCATCATGTCGGAACCTCGGTGCGATGGAATCGGTGACCGACCCGGCCCTTGTGCGCAAGAATTGCAGCGTGCACATTGAAACCACCGAATTGACGGACGTCCGGGTATTCCGGCCCCTGCCCTATCGCGACGACAGAGGTCTCTTCACTCGCACGTTCGAAGCCGGCCAGTTCGATGAACATGTGGGAGCGACCGGAATCCTGGCCGCCGACTTCCTGCAGGATTCGCAGTCCCGGTCGTGGCGCGGCGTGGTACGGGGCATGCACGGACGCGCGAATCCCGGTGAGGCGAAACTGGTCCGGTGTGCTCATGGCGCAATTTACGATGTCCTGGTCGATATTCGCAGGGCGTCGCCGACGTTCGGTGAGAAGCAGGCATTCAGGCTTGATGATGTGGACTTCGCACATCTCTATGTTCCGCCCGGGTTCCTGCACGGATTCCAGGCACTCACGGAGGTCGCGGATGTGTGCTATCGAATCAATCTCGAGCACGATCCGACGGCTGACATCGCGGTCGCCCACGACGACCCGTCCCTCGCGATATCGTGGCCGCTTCCGGTATCGCTGATCAGTGAACGTGACGCCACGGCGGGGAGTTGGACGGCGTTGCTCGAACGGTTGTGATCGTTCCTGACAGTTCCTGTCATTCATGGCCTGCTCCAACTCGCTGGAACCGCAGGGACTCATCGAGTACACCGGCGCGCTCGAGTTGCTGAAGATGGGCGAGTCGGGTGAAGCGCTGCGTGAAGAGCACGTCCGTGAGGCCCCAGCGGGTACACCGGTCGTACAATTCGGCCGCTCCGTCGACGATGCTCCATCGCGGCACGAAGTCCTCGAATGCCGTGCGGATGGCAGAGAAGTCGACGCGGTAGGACCGCGGGTCCGAGCCTGTTTCTCCCGTAATGAGGACTTGTGAGTCGGGGACCGCCGCGGCGGCGGCCTCGGCGATTTGTGCCACAGTCACATTGTTGGTCTCTGTACCGACGTTAAGGGCGACGCAGTGGATCCGATCGACCGGCGCGGTGAGTGCACACGCGAACGCGGTGGCGATGTCTTGGGCATGTACCAGCGGACGCCATGGCGTGCCGTCCGACAAGACTCGCACTGTGCCCGTCAGCATCGCGGTGCCGACCAGGTTGTTGAGGACGATGTCGGCACGCAGCCGGGGGGAGAATCCGAAGGCGGTCGCGTTGCGCAGGAAAACCGGAGAGAACCCGGAGTCGGCGAGTGCGGCTACGTCTTCCTCGACGAGCACCTTGCTCTCGGCGTATGGCGTGAGCGGACGCAGTGGTGCGGACTCCGTCACCAACTCGTTACCGGCCGAACCGTATACGGAGCATGTCGAGGCATACAGAAATCGCCGGACACCGGCTTGCTTCGCCAGGCGAGCCAGCCGGACGGACGCGCGATGATTGATTTCGTACGTGATGTCCGGTGCGAGAGACCCCAGAGGGTCGTTCGACAGCGCAGCGAGGTGAATCACGGCATCGAAGCCGCCCAGATGCTGCTCAGTCACGTCCCGCAGGTCAATATCGAAAGAGGGAGGGTCGGCGGGTGCAGGACCGAGTACGCATCCGGCGAAGAGCCCGGAATCGAGACCCACGACGTCGTGCCCGCGCGTTTGCAATACCGGAACCATGACCGAACCCAGGTATCCCTGGTGGCCGGTAAGGAGCACTCGCATGTCAGGTCCTTCCGAATCGGATGGTCGCCTTTTCGAGGACGAACGCCTCCGCGTGCGGTTGTCTGCTCTGCACACCCCTCAGCCGCGACAGCCCGAGAAAGGAGTCTTCGTCGAACCAGTCGTGGGTGGTTTGGGAGGGGTAGTGCTTCAGCAGTATCCGCGCCTTTTCCGTCGCAACAGCGCGGGTGAGCGGGTGGTAGATCGACGGCCGAGGTGTGTCGTTCTCCCACTTGAGGATCTCGTACCCCAGGATCAGGTGGTCACGGAATACCGTCGGAACCAGCTCCGCCAGCATTCGGTGATCCTGGTGTGCGTCGGCTCGTTGCGGAGCGAACACCACGTCAGGATGGCAATCGCGCCCGAAGGCCTCGACTGCCTTCTTGATCGGCTCCCAATATGCCGGTGCGTACCCGTCCGGAACGTCGAGAACCGTGAGCTCGAGGTCTGCGGCGGGACACAATGCCGCCAACGCATGACGCTCCTCTATCTCGCGTCGGGCGTCGGCGCCTGCCAGCACGAGCGCCCGGACGCGAAGACCGGGAGTGCTGGCAGCAAGTGTGAGAAGGGTACCTCCGAGCCCGATCGCAACGTCGTCACAGTGCGCACCGAGCACCGCCACTTCGCGGAGCCCCGGTGTGTTGAGGCTGATCATCACGTGCTGTGTGCGGGCTGCGACGGCTCCCACACCATCCACGGATGGATGCCTTGCGAGTAGTTCGAATCGAGTTCGGCGCGTTCCTTGAAAGTGTCCGCCGGCTTCCAGAACCCCTCATGGCGGTACCCGAACAAACGGCCTTCACCGGCAAGACGTTCACACACATCGGCCACGAGATCGCCGCCAGGGGGAAGGAGATCGAAGATCTCCCGACTGAGGACGAAGTATCCGCCGTTCTCCCAGATGGGCAGCCGGCTGACTGGGATGATCTCCTTGACCTCGCCGTTCTCGGCCACGTTGACGCAGTGGAACGACGACTGGGGCGTGACGACGAGCATGGATGCGGCCGCGCCCGACTCGTGGAACTTTGTGATGACATCGTCGAGGGGGGCGTCGGTGAGCACGTCTGCATAGTTCGCGAGAAAGTACTCGTCTTCGCCGAGGTGCTGTCGAACGCGTCGCAGACGCTCGCCGATCGCAGACTCCAGACCGGTATCGACGAACGTGATCGACCAGTCGCTGATGTCGGAATTCAGCAGCTCGATCTTGCTCGCACGCAAAACGAAGTCGTTGGATTCCGCTTCGCGGTAGTCGAGGAAGTAGTCTTTGATTGCCTCCGCCCCGTACCCGAGGCAGAGAATGAACTCTGTATGGCCGAAATGCGCGTAGTAGTGCATTACATGCCACAGCAGCGGACGTGGTCCGACCATCTGCATCGGTTTCGGGATCACGTCGTTGTGGTCGTTGCGCATGCGTAGGCCGTATCCGCCGCAGAACAGGACAACTTTCATGTCGTGAGCCTCCTTGCCACGCTGTCGGGTTGGAATGTCGCTCTGTGCAGGGAGGGGAGTGGATACACGAGCTCTCCGCCCCACTCGCTGATGTAGCGCAGTTGTTCGGTCAGCTCCGCCTCGAGATTCCAGGGCAGGGCGAGGACGACGTCCGGCCGATCTTTCTCGATCTGTCGGGGATCGAGAATCGGGATCCGGGTGCCCGGCGTGTACCGGCCGTGCTTGTACGGATTGCGGTCGACCGTGTATTCGAGTAGATCGGGGCGAATTCCGCAGTAGTTCAACAGGGTGTTTCCCTTGCCCGGAGCGCCGTAGCCGACGACGGTCCTGTTCTGGGCCCGGCAGTCGAGAAGGAACCCGAGCAATTCTTGTCGAGCAACTCGCGCCTGTATTTCGAGTCGGGTGTATCCGTCGACATTGTGCAGTCCGGCGTCGTCCTCCTGTTTCAACACCTCGGTAACGCGCGGGGTGGGCACTGCGCCGGCGGTGTCGGGACGTGCCCAGATCCGGATCGAGCCGCCGTGTGTCTCCAGAAGTTCCACATCGACGACCGAGAGGCCCGCCGTGGCAAGCGCACGCATGGCGGAGAGGAGTGTGTAGTACTGAAAGTGCTCGTGATAGACCGTGTCGAATTGCGCGTGGACGATCAGATTGAGGGCGTGGTGCACCTCGATACTCAGCCGGCCGTCGTCGGCGACGAGGGTACGCAGCGCGCGAGTGAACCCGCGGAGGTCGGGGATGTGCGCATACACGTTGTTCGCGACCACGAGGTCGGCCGGACCGTGCTCGGCGCGGACGTCGGCGGCGAGTTCCTCGTCGAGAAATGCCGTGAGAGTGGGAACACCTCGTTCACGTGCGGCCGCGCCGACGTTGTGCGACGGTTCGATTCCGACGCAGCGGATCCCGGCGTCGACCGCGTGCTGCAGCAGGTAACCGTCATTACTCGCCACCTCGACGATCAACGATCTCGCGTCGAGGCCGAGTCGCGACACCGAGGAGCGGACGAACTGCCGTGCGTGCTCCACCCATGAATCCGAGTAGGAGGAGTAGTAGGCATAGTCGGTGAAGGTGTCCTCCGGAGAAATCAGGGCCGGAACCTGAAGCAGGAGGCATTCCTCGCAGATGCGCAGGTGCAGCGGATAGTTCGTCTCGGGGGCGTCCAGACCCTGCTCGGTCAAGAAGAGCTCGCACGGCGGTGTCGCCCCCAGATCCAGGACGCTTCGCAAGCGATCGGAATCGCACAGTCGGCAGCGCACGGGCAGTCTCCCCTCGTCACCGAGATCTGGAGGTCGCTCTGTGTGTTAGTTGCGTCACACCCAAGGTCTCGATCCGTCCAATAAACCACACTCGAGGTCGTCTTGCAAGGGTCAAAACCAACTTTGAGTATGTTAAATTCCCAAATAAAGGATCACTGCCCTTTTATTGGACAACTCGTAGGGACTCGGTCAAATGGGTGAATCCTTAGACGTGGAGGTTTTCGCGACTAAGGACGCAGACCGCGGATACCGGACGAGGTATGGTGATATCTCGTCCCCCAAATTAAAGGCGGGCGAGCAACAATTGCCATTGAAAGCCCAATGTGCCGATGACATCGGAGGGTGCCCGATGCCGTTCGTCATAGTCGAACGCGAAGAGACACTGGTCGCCGGACTGGCCGTCCGCAGTCCGAAGAGGGCGCTGGGAAAAGCGCGCGACAAGGATCTCGAAAAGACGTGGTCCACCCTTCTCGCGCAGAACGTGGACAGGCCGTTGGCCTCTGCCTATGTCGACCATGCTCCCGAGATCAATTCGTATTACACGCAAATCGTGGGCTACGAGTGCTCTTCGATCGATCAGGTCGGACGCGGGCATCTGGTGTCGCGGATTCCTGCTGGAACGTATGCGAAGTTCTCCTCGGTCGGAACCTTCCCCGACCTCTTCGACGCGCTCTGGGGGCAGATTCGTGATGCGGAGGAATCGCAGCAGATTCAACGCTCCTACACCGGTGACTTCGAGTTCTACCCGCACGCCTTCGGGATCGATTTGTATGTGGCAATAGTGCCACCCGCCACGAGGTAGGGGCCACAATGAGTTTCGAGATCGTCAAGCGTGAGTCCGCCGACTTCGGTGGGCTTGTTCTGCCGCGCACGGAACTCAGTTCGTCGGCGCACTCGACCGACCTGATGAAGTTCACCCGTGAGCGCATCCAGCAACGAGGCACCGAGGAGCTGATCACCGTCTACGTTGCGGTCCCGGATCTGGGTTGGACCGCTGTGATCGGGTATCGGTGTATCGACCTCGGTCATCTCGAGATCGGTGACGTGCTGGTGCGCGTCCCGGCGGGCTTTTTTGCCAAGTTCACACCTGACGGGCGGTCGTCCGACCCGATCGAAGACGTGTGGATTCAGGCCGAGCTGGCTGAGAAGGAAGGGCGCATCGAGCGCGCCTATGCGGAGGAGGTCGAGGTCTTCCGCGCACCAAGCAGCGTCGAGCTGTTCATTTCCCTCAACTAATTCCAAGGTCGACAATTACCGACCTGAAGTTTGTTTTTGGGCCCATTTATGGCATCACAGGTGACAAATCTGGTGTAAACGCGGAAAATAGGTAGCCGCGGGGCTGTGACCGGGTTCGTGTGTCCAGTTCTTGGGGTCTTTACGTAACCCGTGAGTCCCCGGAATTGCCGCACCGACTCCGATGGGAAAGCCAATGCCAGTTGAACAGCTGTCGCGTCCGCAGATCGATACACGATCGCTCGATACCATACTCGATCGAACTCTGAGTGTGTGGGATCCGCGGGCGGAGTGTCGCTTCGTCATCGCCCGGCCGTCCGACGAGCCGGCGCTCTGGGAAGAGTATCTCGAGGGAGCGGTCGCGGGCTATCGCAAGTACGGCGCCGAGAAGGCGCTCGAGTACCGCCGGATTCAGGCCGGCGACACCACCGCGCTGTTCTTCGTTGCCATCGATCCGAACGGTTCGGTCGCAGCCGGCGTCCGCGCCCAGGGTCCGTATCTTGTCGCTGATCAGGCCCACGCGATCACGGAATGGGGAACCGATCCCGGAGCTCCCGCCGTCCGCCGGATGATCGAGGACCGGCTGCCGTTCGGTGTCGTGGAGGCGAAGGGGGCGTGGGTGGCGGACACGGCCGCCCGGCGGGGTGAACTCGTCGGCGCACTGGGCCGTTTCGCCACCTACTCGATGGATCTGCTCGACGTCCAGTTCATGCTCGCGACCGCCGCATCCCACGTCCTGGACACGTGGCGGACCACCGGTGGGGTGGTGGCCGACCACATTGCTCCGGTGCCCTATCCGGATGACCGCTACGAGACGCGGCTGATGTGGTGGGATCGGAGTAGGCGCAGGGGCCGCGCCGAATCCATGCAGCTGGCCCAGCTGTTACTCACGACGTCCCGACCGACGCCGTCGGCAGGCATCGCGACGGGGACGGGAGGAAACGTCGTCCGGTCGATGCGGAGCGTCTCGTGAACGAAACCCGCGGTGACTACACCGCCCTGCTGCTCGACGAGGACCACTCCGGGGACGCGGCGGTACTCGACCGTCTCCGCCGCGACCCCGCGGTGGTCTTCGTCGATCGGCTCGACCAACAGTTCGACAGCCTCCGTTCCCTCGTGCCCGCGCCGGGACCCGGCGTGTTGGACGAAGCTCCGGTGTGGGCGTACTACTCGTGGCGACGGACCGTGGTGCGTCTCCTCGGCCCCGCATCGTTCCGGCTGCTGCGGCTGGACCGGAATCGGACCAAGATCACCGCGCAGGAGCAGGAACGCCTCAGGGACGTGACCGTCGGGATCGTCGGTCTGAGCGTCGGTCACGCGGTCGCGGTGGCCCTCACGCTGGAAGGTGCGTGCGGCGGCCTGCGGCTCGCGGACTTCGACACCCTCGAACTGTCCAACCTGAACCGGGTTCCCGGCACCGTTCTGGACCTCGGCGTGAACAAAGCCGTGGTGGCCGCCCGCCGTATCGCGGAGATCGACCCCTACGTCACTGTGACGTTGTGGGAGGGCGGTCTCGACGTCGAGTCGGTGGCCGAATTCCTGGACGGCACCGACGTGGTGATCGACGAATGCGACTCCCTCGACGTCAAGGTGTCCCTGCGACGGGAGGCCAGGCGGAGGGGATTGCCGGTGCTGATGGCGACCAGTGACCGGGGTCTGCTGGACGTCGAGCGATTCGACCTCGAACCCGATCGACCCGTCTTTCACGGAGTGATCGGTGACGTTGACGTGGAGTCGCTGGCGGGGCTCGGCTCGCGGGACAAGATTCCGCTCGTACTTCGCATTCTCGACGCGGGACAGCTGTCGGCGACGATGGCGGCGTCGTTGGTGGAGGTGGACGAAACCATCTCCACGTGGCCTCAGCTCGGGGGCGAGGTGCTGCTCGGCGGCGCGGAGGTCGCGGCGGCGGTGCGGCGCATCGGGCTCGGACAGCCGCTCGCGTCGGGTCGGTGCCGTATGGATCTGGATCAGCATCTCGATGCCCTCACCGATCCGCCGAGACCGCACGATCTGCCGGAGCGTGCACCGGATCGTGCGGCGGCCGCAGCGGTGCCGCACGACGCCGTCGACGCCGTCGACGCCGTCGTGCATGCCGCGTCCCGGGCGCCCTCCGGCGGCAACGTCCAGCCGTGGACGATCGCGGCGGACGACGCGGGGCTGACCATCTCCGTGGCCCCGGAGCACACGACGGCCATGGACGTCGGGTACCGCGGCAGTTGTGTCGCGGTCGGCGCCGCACTGCACAACGCCCGGATCGCCGCGTCGGCCGCCGGACTGCTCGGTGCCGTGACGGTCCACGACGGCGATCCGGGACTTCCCGTCGCCACGATGACGTTCGGCAGCGGGAACGACCGGGAACTCACCGACCGCTACGAGCACATGCTCGACCGGACCACCAACCGCAGGCCGGGCGTGCCCCGGCCGTTGGACGACACCCAGGCGGGACTTCTCGCGGAGGCGGCATCGCGCGAGGGCGCACGCCTCTGCCTGGTGACCGACCGGGACGACATCGCGACGATCGGCGCGATTCTCGCGGAGTCGGACCGCATCCGATTCCTCACACCGACCCTGCACCGCGAAATGATCGGGGAGTTGCGGTGGCCGCCGCTGGATTCGGTCGAGACCGGCATCGACGTTCGCGCACTGGAACTCGATTCGGCGGAACTGTCGACCCTCGCGCTGCTGCGGAGACCCGACGTCATGGAACGACTCGGCGCACAGGACGCGGGACGCGCGCTGGGCAAGTCCACCGCGGACCGCGTCGCGTCGAGTTCGGCTGTCGCGGTCGTCGCGATTCCGGGCAGCACCCCTCGGGACTACGTGCGCGGAGGTGAGGCGACCGAGAGTGTGTGGATCCACGCCCAGGCGCTCGGGCTCGCCGTCCAGCCGATTTCACCGGTGTTTCTCTACGGTGTGGAAAGTGCGGAACTCGAACAACTCTCACCACGGTATGCGGCACCATTGGAAAAGCTGCGGGAGGAGCTGTTCGACGTCGTCGGAGCAAAGGCAGGTGAAGCGCTCGCCATGGTGTTACGGCTCAGCCATGCGCCGAGCCCGTCGGTTCGGAGCGAGCGCCTCGCCGACCGGGTTCGCAGGCGGATATCGTAAGGACAGGAGGGCCAGTGACCACCGAGAAGCAAACGGAAAAGCTCGAGACCCTGGTGACAACCGTGGCGTCCCGGCTCACGCCTGTCGATGCGGTCTCGTTCAAGCCCGTGGCCACCCGCGTGTTGCAGGATCTCGTGGAGCACTTCGAGGTCGACACCAGCTTCCTCCGGTTCACCGACCACGAGATCGCGGCGACGGTCCTGGTCGCGGAGTACCCGCTCCGCCCCTTCATCCCCGACCCCGACCCGCTCGGCGTCGTCTATTTCAAGGACGCCGACTCGACGTTCGCCCAGATCGAGCACCAGAAGGAAGTGGCCATCTTCCGGCCGGAGGTGTCCGGTCCGGATTACAACGAGCGGGTCCGCGAGGCGTCCGGGGTGCCGCAGGTGTCGCTCGCGGCCGTTCCGCTGTTGTCCGGTGACACGACGACGGGCACGCTCGGATTCATCAAGTTCGGCGACCGCGACTGGACGCCGCCGGAGGTCGACGTCCTCAAGGCGATCGCCGCCCTGCTCGCCCAGGTCCAGGCGCGCATCGTCGTCGAGGAGCAGTTGCGCTACTCGGCCGACCACGATTCCCTCACCGGACTCAGCAACCGGCGCGCGCTCTACCACCACCTGGACACTCGCCTCGCCGAGTCCGAACCCGGGCCGGTCGCGATCCTATTCCTCGACCTGGACCGGTTGAAGCCTCTCAACGATTTCTTCGGTCACGGAGCCGGTGACGGGTTCATCTCGACGATCGCGGACCGGCTCAGATCGACCAGCGAGACCGACGACCTCGTCTCCAGGCTGGGCGGCGACGAATTCGTGCTCGTACTCGGCGGATCGGTGGGCCTGGAGGAGGCGGAGGTCCGGGCGCAGCACATCCGCGACGTGGTGACCGAACGAGTGCGTCTCGGCCGCGAGGTGGTCAGCCGCAGTGTCAGTATCGGCGTCGCGGTCGGAATTCCGGGCAAGGCCACCACCAGTTCGCTCCTCAGCCAGGCCGACCAGGCCGTCATGGTCGCGAAGACCAAGGGCGGTAACGCGATCAGCGTCTTCACGGACGAGATGCAGGAGGAGAGCGAGAAACGCAACATGATCGAGCTCAGCCTGCGTGCGGCCATCGCGGACGAGTCGCTGTTCCTCGAGTACCAGCCCGAGGTAGACCTGCGGACCGGCCGGATCATCGGGGTGGAGGCCCTGGTGCGGTGGAATCACCCGCTACTCGGGTTACTGCAGCCGGCGTCGTTCATCGACGTCGCCGAGGCGACGAATGTGGCGGGCGAGCTCGGGCGATGGGTCATCCGGAAGGCCTGCCGACAGTGGGCCGACTGGCGGTCGCAGGTTCCCGAACTGGACCTGGATCTTCGCGTCAACGTCTCGCCGGGGCAGTTGGCCGGACTGGATTTTCTCGACGTCGTCGCGAGCGCGCTGACGGAGTTCGACCTTCGGAAGGGCGCGCTGTGCCTGGAGATCACCGAGAACGCAGTGCTCAGTGATCTGACCTGGACGCGTGAAGCGCTCGAAGGACTGCACGCGATGGACGTGGAGGTCGCGATCGACGACTTCGGCACCGGGTTCAGCTCCCTGAGCCACCTCAAGGCGCTGCCGGTGGGGACGCTGAAGATCGACAAGGGTTTCGTGATGAACCTGGACACCAACCCCGAGGATCGGGCGATCGTGAAGTCCATCATCGGCCTTGCCGAATCGTTCGGCCTGGAATTGGTCGCGGAGGGCGTCGAGAACGTCGAGTCGGCCCGGCAACTTGTCGAGATGGGATGCCATCGGGCCCAGGGCTTCCTGTTCAGCCGCCCGGTCTCGGCCGAGAAGATCGGCAAGTTGCTGGTGGCCGGAGCCATCGAGGTCGGGCTGTAGCTCCGCCTCCCTTGCACGGCGCGGCAGCGAGTTGTCAGAGGAAGCGCTCGCGCCGGATTTGCTACTTCATCGCGTCGCAAAGACAGCGTTACAGGCTCGGGGTATGTTTATACCCACACCGCAGTACCTCTTGTCTTGAAATGCCGTTGTGCGGTAACTTCTCGAAGGGTTTGCTGGAGAGTCGCTGAGGGTAGCTGTCGACGCGGCAAGGTGGGACTGTCGGAGACTGGAGCAGGGGGATCGATGTCTGGTGGTTCTGTCGGGTCGATACCCGAGTCCCGGATCGGGTGCGACGTGATGACGGTCGGGCACGTGAGAAGCAGCGTCGAGCGATTCGGCGACCGTTATCTGACGAGAATCTTCACACCCCACGAACTGGAAACCTGCGAGGGACCTGCGCGGGCCCAACGGCTGGCCGCCCGGTTCGCGGCCAAGGAAGCCGTGGTCAAGGTGTTGCGACCCGGGGATGTCGCCTTGCCGTGGCAGTCCATCGAGATCCGGCGCGAGAGCTGGGGCGGATGCGGAGTGCACCTGTCCGGCAACGCGTCGGCCCTCGCCGAGCGGCAGGGGCTCGGCGGATTCCACGTCTCGATCTCGCACGAGGCCGACGTCGCGATCGCCATGGTCACCGCGTCCCGGCTCGGCACACCACCCCATCACCAAGGAGAACGCCACCCATGAGCGAGCAGGCCATCCGCAAGGTTCTCGGCGACCACGCCCGGTTGTCCGTCGATGCCGCGAGCATCGCCGTCGGCGCCGATCTCTACGAACTGGGTTTGACGTCGCACGCGAGCGTCAACGTGATGCTGGCGCTGGAGGATTCGTTCGACATCGAATTCCCTGACGAGCTGCTGCGCAAGAGCACGTTCGCGAGTGTGGATTCCATTCGGGGCGCACTCGTCGAACTCGGAGTGGCATGAGCATCGCCCTCGCGAGCGACACCGGGATCGAGTCTGCGCAGTCGTGGGGACCGGCGGCGCGAGCCGAGAGGGTCGTGGCCGAGGTGGCCGCGCGCTGGGCCGTCGACGTCGATAGGGACGCGCGTTTTCCGCAGGAAGCGATCGACGCGCTCCGGGACCAGCGGTTGCTCTCGTGTGCCGTGCCCCCGGAACTGGGTGGCGAAGGCGCGACGCTTCGCGAACTGTGCACGATCGCCCGGACACTCGGGCGCCACTGCGCCGCGACGGCGATGGTGTTCGCGATGCACCAGACCCAGATCCTTTCGCTCGTACGACATCCGGGTGGCGACGGCGTCTCCGCCTTCCTGGGTGACGCGGTCGCCGGTCAGTATCTGCTGGCATCGGCGACGACGGAACTGGGCATCGGGGGCGACGTCCGGCGCAGCACGTGTGCGGTGGAGCAGTCCGGCGGGGTGGTGTCGCTGGTCAAGAACGCCCCCGTGATCTCCTACGGCGAGTACGCCGACGCGATACTCACGACCGCGCGGCGTACCCCAGACAGCCCGCCGAGCGACCAGGTGCTCGTCATCTGCCGGCGTGTCGACGTGACGCTCGAGCGCACCGGTGAGTGGAACACGCTGGGATTGCGCGGAACCTGCAGTCCCGGTTTCGTGCTGCGTGCCACCACCACTCCCGATCTCGTCGTCGCCGATCCGTACGCGGAGATCTCGGCGGCGACGATGCTCCCGGTGTCGCACTCGGTGTGGTCGGCCGTGTGGCTCGGCATCGCCGACGCGGCGGTGGAGAAGGCGCGCCGGTACGTGCGAGCGGCTGCGCGAAAGCAGCCGGGCGTGGCCTCGCCCGCGGCGTCGCGTCTCGCCGAGGCGGCCGCTGTGCACCAGCAGTTCTCGGACGTCGTGTTCGCGGCGGCCCGCCGGTTCGACGACGCCGATGCGGCGCCCGCCGGTTCGCCGGAGGCCGAAGTCGCGGGCGGAGTGGGCTATTCGCTGGCGATGAACAACCTGAAGGTGACGGCGTCGACCCTGGTTGTCGACCTCGTCGGCAGGGCCCTGCTGATCTGCGGGATCGCCGGCTACCGGGAAGACACGGAGTACTCGCTCGGCCGGCACCTGCGCGATGCGCACGGAGCGGCCGTCATGGTCAACAACGATCGAATCATGGCCAACTCGGCGCAGATGGCCACGGCATACCGGGGGACGATATGAGCACGGATACAGCGGTGGAGCGGGAAGAGACGAGCGAGCTCGAGCGGGCCCGGCGTGCGTTCCGGACGGAACTGCTGGAGACCGGACTCCTGGTGGACACGTCCGTCGCAGGCCTCTACGGACGGTCGGGGTTGTTCGAGGATATCGTCGACGGTATCGACGCGGTCGTGCGGGCAGCAGGGCCGGGCGCGTCCGCGGCCCGATTCCGGTTTCCTCCGATGTTCCCGCGCACCAGTTTCGAGCGCACCGACTACATCGCGTCGTTCCCCGATCTGACCGGTGCGATCAACACGTTCACCGGCACCAATGCCGAGCACGCCCAACTGCTGGCGGCGCGAGCCGACGGCGAGAGCTGGGACAAGTGGCTCGAACCGACGGACACGATGCTGGTGTCGGCGGCATGCCACCCCGCGTACCCGATGTTCACGGGTGTGCTGCCTGACGGCGGTGCGTTGCTGGACGTGTACGGCTACTGCTTCCGGCACGAGCCGGCGTTCGATCCCGCCCGCATGCAGGCGTTCCGGATGCACGAGTTCGTGCGGATCGGCACGGCGGACCAGGCCGCGACCCACCGTGATTCGTGGATCGAGCGCGGGCTCGAGGTGCTGTCCGACCTGCGGCTGGACGCCACGCCGGTGGTCGCTAACGACCCGTTCTTCGGCAGGGTCGGACGCATGCTCGCCGCCAACCAGCGCGAGGAGAACCTCAAGACCGAGCTCACGGTGCGCCTGTACGGCGATCTCGACGAGGGGACCGCCGTCGTCTCGTGCAACTGCCATCAGGACCACTTCGGTGTCACGTTCGACATCGACACCGCGGACGGCGACGTCGCCCACAGTGCGTGCGTGGGATTCGGGATGGAACGCGTCGCACTCGCGATGCTGCGGACTCACGGCATGGACCCGTCGCGCTGGCCGAGTGCGGTGAAATCCCGGATGTCGCTGTGACATCCCGGCTGATCGACATCTCGCCGGACGGGTACGAACCGCATTCCATCCACTCCGACGAGCGGACGTGGACCGAGACCAACTGCTACCTCGACCTGTGGGTGGAGGTACTCCACTCGCTCGGGCTCGATCCGGTGCCCGCCGCCGCGTGCGCGTTCGGAGCCCGGTTCGACGGATCGCAGTGGACGTTTCTGAAGTTCAAGCCGGAGGACCTGTTCGCGCTGTACGGGATCGACGTGGGGGAGATGAACGTCTGGCGCAGCGTCCTCGACCACGTCGAGGACAATCTCGCGGCGGGAATGCTGTCGACCGTCGAGGTGGATGCGCACTGGCTCCCGGACACGGTGGGCACCGGGTACCGCGAGAGTCACACCAAGACGACGATCGTCGCGAACTACATCGACCGGGAGGCCGGTGTGCTCGAGTATTTCCACAACAGTGGGTATCACCGGCTGTCCGGTGACGACTTTCGCGGGTTGTTCGGGCTCGATGTCTCCGGATCGGCGACCTTCACCCCCTACGTCGAGCAGGTCCGGTTCGACGGGGATCCGGGGTACCGGCCGGCGCGCTTCGAGGCGGTACTGCGCCATCATCTCGCCACGCGACCGGACGGAAATCCGGTGCGCGACCTCGGTGAGCGGGTGGTCGCCGACGTGCCCTGGATCCGCGGCGCGGGCATCGACACGTTCCACCTGTGGACGTTCGGGGTGTTACGGCAGTGCGGTGCCACCGCGGAACTGGCCGCCGACGTGTGCGAGTACCTCGAGCACAACGGGTTCGCGGGGGCGGCGGCGTTCGCGCCGGGCTTCCGGGCGGTAGCCCAGGGCGCGAAGAGCGTGCAGTTCCAGATGGCCCGGGCCGCTCGCGGACGCAGTGTCGACCCGTCGGCGCAACTCGACTGCATGGCCGAGGCGTGGGAACGGTCGGTGGGCGGCGTGGCGCGAGTGGTCGGATGCGTGTAGTGGATCTTCTCGCCGACGCTCGGTGGCGTTGCGTGGCAACGGAACCGGGTGCGGTCACCGATCCGTCGGCGCTGGCGGTGGCGCCGGGTCCGTGGTATTCCGCGCAGGTGCCGGGTACCGCGGCAGGCGCGATCCGGGCGACCGACGGTGCCGAGGCGGCGCGGGCCGCGAGGACCGACGCGGTGGACTGGTGGTTCGTCACCGACGTGTCCGGCGGCGGCCCGGGACCGTGGCGGCTCGAGTTCGACGGCCTCGCCTCGCACGCGGAGGTGTGGGCCGGCGCCGACCTCGTCCTGACTTCGGAGTCGATGTTCGTGCCGGCCTCGGTCGATCTCGCCTCTTGCCCAGGCACGGTCACGCTGGCGATCCGTTTCCCGTCGCTCGATGCCGCGCTGCGCCGCCGGCGGCCTCGCGGACGCTGGCGGTCGTCGCTGGTGAGCGCGCAGGGCCTGCGCTGGATCCGCACGAGCCTGCTCGGCCGCGCCCCGGTCTTCGGTGGTGTGCCGGCCCCGGTGGGTCCGTGGCGGGCGGTGCGGCTGCACGACCGCGCCGCGCCTGTCCTGTCGGATCGTCACGTGGTCACCGCCGTGGAGGACGGCACGGGCGTGCTGGACCTCGCCGTGCGCGTGCATCGTTCGGCCGGACCGGCACCGGTCGTGCGGCTCGGCGACCTCACCGTGGACGCGACGGTTGTGGACTCCGGGTCCGGCGCGCAGGATGTCCGCGCCCACCTGCGCGTCCCCGACGTCCGGTTGTGGTGGCCCCACACCCACGGCATCCCCGTGACGTATCCGCTGAGCGTCGTCCTGGGGGAGCACGTCGTCGACCTGGGTGCGGTCGGATTCCGCACCGTGCGCGCGGCGCGCGGCGACGGCGGATTCCGGCTGTCGGTCAACGGGGTCGACGTGTACTGCCGAGGCGCCGTCTGGACGCCGGTGGATCCGGTCGGGCTGGGTGGCCGGGATCAGACGCGGGCCACTCTCGAGCGGGTGGTCGAGGCCGGCCTCAACATGGTCCGCGTGCCGGGCACCGCGGTGTACGAGGACGCCGCATTCTGGAACGACTGCGCCGAACTCGGGGTCATGGTGTGGCAGGACGCCATGCTGTCGACGTTCGACCCGCCCGACGACCAGCCGTTCCTGGACCTGCTGACCGCGGAGGTCGAGGCGGTGCTGCGGCCGCTGTCCGGTAACCCCGCGCTCACGGTGTTCAGCGGAGGCAGCGAGACCGAACAGCAACCGGCGATGCTCGGACTCCCGCTGCCGCACATGATGGCGGTGCACGACGTGATTCCGGCGGTGGTCGGTAGGACGGCGCCGGGGGTGGTGCCGGTGTCGTCGTCACCGACCTCGCCGCCGGGCGACGACGCGCTCGCGACCCACGTGGGGACGGGTGTCGCGCACTACTTCGGTGTCGGGGGCTATCGGCTTCCGCCGTCCGACGTCCGCCAGGCCGGGGTGCGGTTCGCCGCCGAATGCCTCGCGTTCTCGATTCCCCCGTCGGACGCGGCGATCGAGGCCGAATTCGGCAGCCTCGCGGCGGCCGGCCACCATCCACGGTGGAAGGCGGCCGTTCCCCGGGACAACGGGGCGTCCTGGGACTTCGAGGACGTCCGCGATCACTATGTGCGGACGCTGTTCGGCGAGGAGCCGTCGACGGTCCGGTGGAGCGACCCCGAGCGGTACCTCGCCCTCGGTCGGGCCGCCGTCTGCGAGGCGTTCGCGGCGACTCTCGGTTACTGGCGACGGCCCGATTCGGGATGCGACGGCGCCCTGGTGCTCGCGCTCCGCGACCTCGAACCTGGCGCCGGGTGGGGGCTGCTCGACACCGACGGCAGGCCGAAGGCGCCGTGGTTCGTGATGCGGCGGTTGTCGCTGCCGGTCGCGGTCCTCCTCGCCGAGGACGGGTTGGACGGACTGCGGATCGACGCGGTCAACGACACCGGCCACGAGGTCGTGGGGGAGTTGCGGGTGCAGGTGCACACCCGCACGGGTGCCCTGGCGTTCGACGTCACCGAACCGGCGACCGTCGCCGGGCACGAGGCCCGCCGGTGGTCGCTCGACACGCTGCTCGGCCGCTTCACCGACGCGACCCACGTCCACCGCTTCGGCCCGCGCGGCTACGAGAGCGTGACCGTCACGCTGTCGAGCGAGGACGGTGTCGTCGCCGAGTCCGTTCACCTCGTCGGCGGACCGGCGCGCGCCCTCGAACGGACCGTCGGCCTGACGGCGGTGGCGCGACAGGCGCCGTCCGGCGACTGGGTCGTCGACGTCGGTACCGACGGCGCTGCGCAGTACGTCCACCTCGAACTCCGCGGCTTCGAGCCGGCGGACTCCTGGTTCCACCTGCCACCCGGCGGAGCACGGATCGTGCCGGTGCGCAGGACCGGGACGGCGGACGCGGTGACCGGCCACGTGCGGGCGCTGAACTCGATGACCGTCGCACCGGTGGTGCAGGCCTCCACCTGATCCGGACCCCGGTCCGTCCGTGTGCGATATCGACTAGGCTGGCTCAGTCCGCAACTGGCCGCTCGTCCCGGCCCGAGCTGTTCGCCGGCAGTTCGTCATCACTGCTCAGGAGTGCGTCGTTGTCTTCCCCGCTCATCGCTGCCGAGCCCTCGTCCGACACCCCGCTCGCCGGTCTGGCGAAGATCGCGCTGGGCGACGCAGTCGTCGCGCAGGTGACCGAGGCTCTCGGACGCCATCACCTCGACATCGTCGCGCCCGTATCCGCCCGGCCGTTCGTGGCCGCGGCCCTCGCCGAGCGCACCCATCTGCTGCTGGTCACCGCGACCGGTCGCGAGGCCGACGACCTCACCGCCGAACTGCAGGAGATGATCGGCGACGCCGTCGCGCAGTTCCCGTCGTGGGAGACGCTGCCGCACGAACGGCTGTCGCCGAGCGCCGACACGGTCGGTCGCCGCGTGGAGGTGCTCCGCAGACTCGCGCGGCCGGACGACCGCTCGTACGGCGCCCCGCTCCAGGTCATCGTCACCACGGTCCGTTCGCTGGTGCAGCCCATGGCGCCGGGTCTCGGTGAGATCGAGCCCGTCACGCTGCGCGTGGGCGTCGAGCACGACTTCGACGGGCTGATGCAGCGGCTCGTCGAGATGGCGTACACGCGCGTCGACATGGTGGGCAAGCGCGGCGAGTTCGCCGTCCGCGGCGGCATCCTGGACCTGTTCTCACCCACCGCGGATCATCCCGTGCGCGTCGAGTTCTGGGGCGACGAGGTCACCGAACTGCGCGCGTTCTCCGTCGCGGACCAGAGGTCGCTGGCCGAACTCGACATCGACGCCGTGATCGCCCCGCCGTGCCGCGAACTGCTCCTCACCGAGGACGTCCGCGACCGCGCCGCGCAGCTCGCGGTCGACAACCAGGCCGACGCCGCGCTCGTCGAAATGCTCGACAAGATGTCGGCCGGCATCCCGGTGGAGGGCATGGAGGCACTGCTGCCCGTGCTGCGGCCGGGACAGCTCCAGTTGCTCACCGACGTGCTGCCCGAGAGCGCACACGTGCTGCTGTGCGATCCGGAGAAGATCCGGACGCGTGCCACCGATCTGGTGCGCACCGGTCAGGAGTTCCTCGAGGCATCGTGGACGGCGGCGTCGATCGGCGGCGCCGCCCCGCTCGACACCTCGGTGTTGAAGGGCGACGGCATCGACCTCGGCGCCTCCGCGTACCGCTCGCTCAGCCAGGTCCGTGAATCAGCGGAGACCACGGGTCTGCCGTGGTGGACGCTGAGCCCGCTTGCGTCCGGCAACGGCGAGGAACTGGAGCTGGCGGTCACGCCGGCACCGCAGGTCCGCGGTTCCGACGACCTGCTGTCGGAACTGTTCGTGAGCCTGCGCGCCCACGTCACCACCGGCGGCCGGGCCGTCATCGTGGTCGCAGGCGCCGGCACCGCGCATCGTGTGCTCGAGCGTCTGCGCGAAGCCGAGGTGCCCGCGGCGGAACTCGCGCCCGGTTCGGAGCCCCCGCGGGGCCAGGTCGGGGTGCTGCGCGGTTCGCTCCACGACGGCCTGGTCTTCCCCGGCGACGACTCCACTGCCGGACTCGTCATCGTCACGGAGGCCGATCTCACCGGCAACCGGGTGGCCGCGGTCGGCGACGGCAAGAGGCTGCCGGCGAAGCGCCGCAACCAGGTGGATCCGCTGGCGCTGACCGCCGGGGACATGGTGGTGCACGACCAGCACGGCATCGGACGATTCGTCGAGATGGTCGAACGCACCATCGGCGGTGCCCGGCGCGAGTATCTCGTGATCGAGTACGCCGCCAGCAAGCGCGGACACCCGGGCGACCGTCTGTTCGTCCCGATGGAGTCGCTCGACCAGCTGTCGCGGTACGTCGGCGGCGAGTTGCCCGCGCTCAGCAAGCTCGGCGGTTCCGACTGGGCGAACACCAAACGCAAGGCGCGCAAGGCGGTTCGTGAGATCGCCGGTGAACTCGTCCAGCTGTACGCGGCGCGGCAGGCCGCACCCGGTCATGCGTTCGGCCCGGACACCCCGTGGCAGAAGGAGATGGAGGACGCCTTCGCGTTCACCGAGACCCACGACCAGCTGACGGTCATCAGCGAGGTCAAGGCCGACATGGAGAAGGCGGTCCCGATGGACCGCGTCGTCATCGGCGACGTCGGCTACGGCAAGACGGAGATCGCGGTGCGGGCGGCGTTCAAGGCCGTGCAGGACGGCAAGCAGGTGGCGGTCCTGGTGCCGACGACACTCCTCGCTCAGCAGCACCTGCAGACGTTCACCGAGCGCATGGCGGCGTTCCCGGTGACGGTGCGCGGGCTCTCCCGCTTCACGGATGCGGGGGACTCCAAGGAGATCATCGCCGCCATGGCCGACGGCGAGATCGACGTCGTGGTCGGCACGCACCGGCTGCTGCAGACCGGGATCAGATGGAAGGACCTGGGCCTCGTCGTCGTCGACGAGGAACAGCGCTTCGGTGTGGAACACAAGGAGCACATCAAGGCGCTGCGCACCCACGTGGACGTTCTCACGATGTCGGCGACGCCGATCCCGCGAACGCTCGAGATGAGCATGGCGGGCATCCGCGAGATGTCCACGATCCTCACGCCGCCGGAGGAGCGGCACCCGATCCTCACCTACGTCGGCGCGTACGCCGACAAGCAGGTGGCCGCGGCCATCCGACGGGAACTGCTCCGCGACGGGCAGGTGTTCTACGTCCACAACCGGGTCAGCTCGATCGACAAGGCCGCCCAGAGGATCCGCGACCTCGTCCCCGAGGCGAGGGTCGCGGTGGCGCACGGGCAGATGAACGAGGACACCCTGGAACGGACCGTGCAGGGCTTCTGGGAACGCGACTACGACGTGCTGGTGTGCACCACCATCATCGAGACGGGTCTCGACATCTCCAACGCCAACACGCTCATCGTCGAACGCGCCGATTCCCTCGGCCTGTCGCAGCTGCACCAGTTGCGCGGTCGCGTCGGGCGTAGCCGGGAACGCGGCTACGCGTACTTCCTGTACCCGCCGGAAAAGCCGCTCACCGAGACGGCCTACGACCGCCTCGCGACCATCTCACAGAACTCCGACCTCGGCGCGGGCATGGCGGTCGCGATGAAGGACCTCGAGATCCGCGGCGCCGGAAACGTGCTGGGCGCCGAGCAGTCCGGTCACGTCGCGGGTGTCGGGTTCGACCTGTACGTGCGGCTCGTGGGGGAGGCGGTCGAGGCCTTCCGGGCAGCGGCCGACGGCAAGCCGATCACGACGGAGGACGCACCGAAGGAGGTCCGTATCGACCTGCCCGTCGACGCGCACATCCCTCCCGACTACGTCACCAGCGACCGTCTCCGGCTCGAGGGGTACCGCAAGCTCGCGGCGGCCACCGAACTCGACGGCATCACAGCCGTGGTCGACGAACTCGTCGACCGGTACGGACCGCTCCCCGAGGAGGTCCGCCGACTGGTCTCGGTGGCCAAACTGCGCCTGCTGGCCCGCGAGTACGGACTCGAGGAAATCGCCGTGGTCGGCACGCAGCTGAAGATCGCGCCGATGGCCCTACCCGACTCGAAGCAGTTGCGTCTCAAGCGGATCTACCCGAGCGCGCAGTACCGTGCCACCACCGGGATGGTGCAGCTGCCGCTGCCCCGGGCGGGTTCGGGCGGAATCGGCGCGGAGCGGGTGCGCGATGTGGAGTTGCTGCAGTACATCGCCGATTTCGTGCTCGCGTTGGACGGCAAGGCCGCCGGGTCCGTGGTGATGGAGGCCTGACCCGATGACGGTGGTCCTGCTCGACCCGTTGCGGCCCACGACGATCCCGATGGAGGCCGTCGGGGTGATCGGTGACGGCGTTGAGTTCACCGACGAGGTACCCGAGGGCGTCCGGAGGTTGCTGACCGAGGCACCCGGGGCCGCCGTCCTGGTCAGTACCGATCCCGACCACCCCACCGTGTGCGACTGGATGGCGTCGGGGTCGCGCGTCATCGCGGCCCCGAAGGTCCCGGGCGACAACCTCGTCGAGGCCGCCGAGGTGATGGACCGACTGTGGAGTTACGGCGGCTGGGAAGTGACGCAGACGCACCGCACCCTGTCGCACTACCTCGTCGAGGAGACGTACGAGGTTCTCGACGCGATCGAGTCGTCCGAACCCGGTGATCTGCGTGAAGAGCTCGGAGACCTGCTGCTGCAGGTCCTGTTCCATTCGCGCATCGCCTCGGCGTCGGGCAATTTCGACGTGGACGACGTGGCCGCGACCCTGGTGGCCAAGCTTGTGCACCGTAGTCCCCACCTCGGGGAAGACGTCGTCGGGCCGATCGACATCGCGGAGCAGGAACGCGCATGGGAGATCCGAAAAGCGGCGGAGAAGGCGCGGAGTTCCTGCCTCGACGGCGTCGCGATGAGTCAGCCCGCGGCGTCCCTCGCGGCGAAGGTGATCGCCCGCGCGAGCAAGGCAGGCCTGCCGCCCGACCTCGTGCCCGTCGAACTCGAGTCCGGGCTGGTAGCTGAGGCGGACGCCGAGACGAGACTCCGGGCAGCGACGCACGCGTTCATCACCCGGATCCGGGCAGCCGAGGATGCGGCCCGTGCACAGGGGAAGTCCTCGCTCGGAGCAGCGGACTGGTCGGGTCACTGGCCGTCGTGAGGGCGGCCGTTCCGCGCGATCGTTTCGGTTTGCCGAAATGTAACTGAGTTTTAAATCACTTCGCGCTAACTGATGCGCGAGAAACAAACTTGAGATAGGTTTACCCCTGCAAAGAAGACCGATGGTCGAAAACATTGAAGTTTTCTGAACTGCGGGGGTTCGAACGGTCTCTGCTTCCTTTGCACCGCTGCACGTGGTGAGGACACCGCTCCAGACAAGGGGTGGTCATTGCTCGCATGGGACGACTGTGATGCTGCCGGGCCATTCGCCCGACGAGGAAAGACGGACAAATGAGCCTGTACACGCCTGATCGCCTGGAACCCTCCGACGGTACCGACGTCGTGGGCGTCGACCAACGCAGAGGCGAAGACAACGGTCGCAACGACGGGGACGGGTCGCAGCGGCCGACGGTCACGGTCGTCGTACCTGCCATGAACGAAGCCAAGAACCTCCCGCACGTTGCCGCGCGGATGCCGGCCGACATCGACGAGATCGTCTTCGTCGACGGACATTCCGTCGACGACACGGTCGAGGTGGCCAGGAGCCTCTGGCCGGACGCCACGGTCGTGACACAAAGCCGAAAAGGCAAGGGCAATGCCTTGGCCTGCGGTTTCCTCGCCTCCACGTCGGACATCATCGTGATGATCGACGCCGACGGATCCACCGACCCGGCCGAGATCCCGCTGTTCGTCGGGGCTCTCGTGGCAGGTGCGGACTTCGCGAAGGGAACCCGCTTCGCCGCCGGCGGAGGCAGCTCGGACATCACGTTCAGCAGGAAGCTCGGAAACAAGGCGCTGAACGCCATCGTCAACCTCAAGTTCGGGGCCTCGTTCAGCGATTTGTGCTACGGCTACAACGCTTTCTGGCGCCACCACGTCCCCGTGATGGCATTGCCGTCCGTCGACGCGGCCGAGGCCCAGTGGGGCGACGGCTTCGAGATCGAGACACTCATCAACGTGCGGGTCGCCAACGCGGGCCTGAAGATCACCGAGGTGCCGAGTTTCGAACAGGACCGCATCCACGGCGAGAGCAATCTCAACGCGGTTCGTGACGGGCTCCGGGTGCTGCGCACCATCAGGAGCGAACAGCGCACCCCCGCACCGGACCTGTCCCCGGCCCCCGTCTCGCGAGGCTGAGCAACCATGACGGTGTCCACCCTCGTGTCCTGCTCCGTCGTGATCTGCGCCTACACCACCGAACGGTTGACCGACCTGTGTGCCGCAGTCGACTCGGTGCTCACCCAGAACGTGCCCGTGCTCGAGGTCCTGGTGGTGATCGACCACTCCGAGGAGCTGTTCGCGCGTGCCGAACGGCACTTCGCCGGGGAGACCCGGGTGACCGTGCTGCGTAACTCCGGGTCGAAGGGGCTGTCCGGAGCCCGCAACACGGGCGTGCACGCGGCGCGCGGCGACATGATCGCGTTCCTCGACGACGATGCGCGCGCCGAACCCGACTGGTACCGCGTGTCCGCCGCCCACTACTCCGATCCCGACGTGCTCGGTGTGGGGGGATTCGCCAGGCCCGTGTGGCCCTCGGCCCGCCCGGTGTGGATGCCCGCCGAGTTCGACTGGGTGGTCGGCTGCAGCTACGTCGGCCAACCGACACGTATCGAGCCGGTGCGGAACTTCATCGGCTGCAACATGTCTCTGCGGCGTACGGTGTTCGACGCCGTCGACGGGTTCAGCGACGGGATCGGCCGGGTCGGGAAGACACCGGTCGGATGCGAGGAGACCGAACTCTGCATCCGGATCCGCGCCCACCAGCCCACTGCGCGGCTGCTGTTCGACCCCGCGATGAAGGTGGCGCACCGAGTCAGCGACGACCGCACCACCTTCCGATACTTCCTCTCGCGGTGCTTCCACGAGGGCATGTCGAAGGCGTTGGTCTCCGATCTCGTCGGCGCAGGCGACGCGCTCAGCAGCGAACGCGCGTACACGGCGCGCGTTCTCCCGCGCGCCGTCGTGGTCGGGATCGCGTCCCCCCGGAACGGGGGGCTGGCCCGCGCCGGTGCCGTGGTCGCCGGACTTCTCGTGACCACCGCCGGCTACGCCCGAGGTCTCGCCGGGCTGCGATCGAAGCGGGTGACGGCATGACCGGAACCGTGGACCGCAGGATCGACCTGGTGCCCGCTCTCGTGAGTGACGAGGCACCGACGTGGGACGGGGCCGTCTGGGTCGGCGAACTGCGCGGTCCCGTGCGGGAGGACACCGAGTACCGGCTGGACCGGGCCGAGGGCTATCGGCGTGCCCGGTTGCTCGTGCGGGAAGACCGCGCCCTGCTGGGGTTCGTCGAGGTGGACGTCGAGGACGGCAGCCTCGAACCCGGCGAACTGCGCCGCGCACTGGCCGAACTCGCGCCGGAGGTGGTGCGGGACAGCGCCGTGGCCGCTACCGAATCCCGACCCTCCGTCACGGTGGTGGTGTGCACCCGGGACCGGGTCGACAGCCTGAAGGTCGCCCTGGAATCGATCCTGTCGCTCGACCATCCCGACTACGAGGTGATCGTGGTCGACAACGCATCCCGCACGGATGCCACGCAGCGGTACGTCGCCGAACTCGGTGACCCCCGGGTGCGCGTCGTGACCGAGCCCCGACCGGGCCTGTCGAGGGCGCGCAATGCGGGCGTCCGCGCGGCGAACACGGAGATCGTCGCCTTCACCGACGACGACGTCGTCGTCGACCGGCACTGGCTCACCGAACTCGTCGCCGGCTTTTGCGCCGGGAATGCGGTGGCGTGCGTGTGCGGAATCGTCCCGAGCGGTGAGATCCGCACACCCGCGCAGGCGTACTTCGATCAGCGGGTGGGCTGGGCGAGTTCCTGTGTCCCACGGTTGTTCGACCTCGCGCACCCGCCCGCCGACGTGCCGCTCTTCCCGTTCCAGGTAGGTGTCTACGGAACCGGAGCGAATTTCGCCGTCGACCGGCGGGCAGTGTTCGAGCTCGGCGGTTTCGACGAGGCACTCGGGGCGGGCGCCCCCACCGACGGCGGCGAAGACCTCGACATGTTCTTCCGGGTGCTGCACTCCGGGCGGCAGCTGGCCTACCGGCCCGCGGCGGTCGTGTGGCATCGGCACCGGGCGGACAACGAGGCACTCGCCGTCCAGGCCCGCGGCTATGGTCTGGGGCTCGGAGCCTGGCTCGCCAAGATCGCCCTCGACCCGCGCACCGCCTGGCTCGCCCTACGGATCGCGGTGCGGCAGGCGCCGACGTTTCTCCATCTGTCGCGCAAGATGTCCCACGTCGCGACCCCACCGGACGGCCTCGCCGGCGAACTCCCCGTGGGCATCGGGGCCACCGAGCTGCGGTCCATCGCGCGTGGCCCGTTCGCCTATCTGAAGGCCCGAGTGGAGGGCCGGGATCCGGCACCGATGAGAGGGATGACCTATGACGGCCCATCCTGATCTTGCCGGCTCCGCCTCCCGGGGCGGCCGCGCCGACGGCACCCGGTTCGCCACCTGGTTCGGACCGGAGAATGCGCCGCTGTTCGGTGTCGTCGACCTTCCTGCCGACGGCCGCTGCCGCGGTGCCGTCGTTCTCTGCCCGCCGATCGGGAAGGAACAGGTCGACTCGTATCGCGGAATGGTGTACCTCGCCCAGCAATTGCGGGCTCGGGGGCTCCTGGTGTTGCGGTTCGACTACCGAGGCACCGGTGACTCGCCGGGCGCCCAGGACGATTCCGACGCGGTCGCCGGATGGCTCGACAGCATCCGGACGGCTGTCGACTACGTGCGCAGCTGCGGCATCACGGACATCGGGCTGGTCGGCCTCCGGGTCGGCGCCCTGCTCGCCGCGCAGGTCGCCGCGACGTGCGGTCCGGTGCGGGCCGTGACCTTGTGGGATCCGGTGGTGCGCGGCCGCGCCTACCTGCGCAAGCAGACCGCGCTCCACCAGATGGTGGTCGGCCCCGAGGACGCGGACGATCCGCGGGTCACCCTCATCGGTGCAGTGCTCGCACCGGCCGCGGCTACGGCCCTGTCGGTGATGAGTCTGCGAGCGGCCACCCCGCCGCCGGGCGCGAAGGTCCTGATGGCGTTGCGGGAGAGCGAGGTCGATTCCGTCGGGATGCGTGAGGCCGTCGCGGCCTGGAACGCCGAGAACTTCACAGTTCACGACTACGAATCGTTCCTCGAGCCGGCAGACTTCGTGGTCCGGCTCCCGTTCGGCGACATCGACCGGATCGCCGACTGGATGTCCGCGTCCTTCGGCGACCACCACACCGGTGCCGCACTCGATCTCCGCACCACCGCCGTCGTGGATGGGACCCTCGACGGCAGGCAGATCACCGAGACTCTGGGCTTCGCGGGAGTGTCCGAACTCTTCACGATCCGCACGTCCGTCGCGGCCGAGCGGGGTGCGGCGAACAACCCTGCGGCACCGACGGTGATTCTCCACGGCACCGCCAACGAGCACCGCGTCGGACCGGTCCGGCTGTGGACCGAGACGGCACGCGAACTCGCGGCCCACGGGATCGTCAGCATTCGCTTCGACCGTCGCGGCACCGGCGACACCGGCATGGTGCAGCACGGCGAATGCACCACCATCTACACGGACGAATCCCGGGACGACTCCGTCGACATCCTCTCCGTCAGCGGTGCGCAGCCCGAATCGGTTGTGCTCGCAGGGATGTGTTCGGGGGCGTGGAATTCGAGTTACGCCGCCCTCCGGCGTCCCGTCCGGGCGGTGGTCCTGGTCAACATGGCGGACTGGACCATTACTCGCAAAGCGTTCGTGAAGCAGTCGACGATGAACGCCGACCGGGGTTCCCTGAAGGGTGCAGCGCTCGCGCTGCTCCACCGGCACGCGGCGACGGCCAAAAAGTACCTGCGAGTGTGGATGCCGTACCGCTGCTGGTTATGGCTGGGCCGGGCCGGGTTGCTGCAGGTGCCGGAGGTCATGCTCGCTCCGCTGAACGACCGTGGCGTGCACACCACCGTCCTCCTCTCACCGATCGACTACGCCGCGTTCGTCGAGAACCACGGAGAGCGCAGCCTTCGCCGGCTCCGGCGCGCCGGATGGAACGGACGCCTGGTGACGTATCCGTCCGGCGATCACTCGCTGTACAGCACCGCCCTGCGGGACAGGGTCCTGCGGGACGTCCTCGCCACCGCGCTCGGTGAACTGACCGTGGACCGCGTCGACGACGCCCGTGACGCTTCCCGGCCGGAGTTGGTCGGGTAGTCATGGGATCCCCGACAGCGACGCAGTCGCAACTACGCGCGAAGCGCCGTGCCGAGCAGCCACCGCGCTCCGCGGGGCGGAATCTGCAGCTCAACTCGATGGCACTGATGCTGTCGAGCGTCGTCACCGGTGGACTCGGCCTCGCCTTCTGGGGCGCGTCGGCGCGATTGTTCCCCGCCGATCAGGTGGGCGTGGCGTCCGCTCTCATCTCGACGGCGATCATGCTGTCGACGCTGTCGAATCTCAGCCTCGGCTCGATGTTCGAGCGCTTCCTGCCCGTGGCGGGCCACCGCGCGGGACCGTTGCTGGTCAAGGGTTTCGCCGCCGTGGCCACGCTGGCCTTCGTGTCGGCCGTCGGGCTCATCGTCCTCGGTCCACGGGACACTCTGTTCGAGAACAACCTGGAAATCGCGATCTATCCGGTGTTCGTCGTCGTCCTCGCCCTCTTCGCCCTACAGGACCAGACCGTCTCCGGGCTGGGCGTGGCCCGCTGGGCGGCGTCGAAGAACGTCTTCCACGCGCTGGCCAAACTGCTCGCGGTCGTGGTGCTCGCGGCGTCGGGGTCGGCGCTCGCCATCGTCGCGTCCTGGGGGGCCACCGCAGCGATCGCCGTTGTGGTCGTGTTGACGTCGATGGGTCTGCGCATCCGGTCCGACCCTCGATACCGGCAGTCACCCGCGCTGCCCTCCAACAAGGAACTCGGAGTGTACTTCGGTTCCTCGTACGGCATTTCGGCGCTGGGGGCCATCGCCCCGCTCGTCGTCCCGCTGATCGTCGTCACCCGGGTCGGCACCGCGGCGAACGCCTACTTCGCAGTGACCTGGTCGATCGTCAGCGCCCTCTACATCATGGTGAACCTCATGGTGGGCCCGTTCGTGGCCGAGGCCGCTGCGCACCCGGACAAGATCGTCAGCCTGTCCCGCCGGTTCGTCCGCACCATTGCCGTGGTCGCGGTGGTGGGCGGGCTCGGCCTGGCCTTCGTCGCGCCGCCCGCGCTCGGATTCATCGGCGACGAATACCGTGCGGAAGGAACGCCTCTGCTCCATCTCGCCGCGGTGTTCGTGCCCCTCACCGTCATCGGCGCCGTCTACGACGGTCTCGCGCGGGTGTACCGCCGGCTGACCCTCGCCGTCGTCACCCAGTGCCTGGCCACGGTGGTCATCATCGTCGGCAGCCTGGTACTCAGCGCATCGATCGGGGTCGCGGGTGTGGGCTGGGCGTATCTCGCCGCGGAGGCGCTCACCGCCGTGATCCTCGCAGGACCACTCATCTCCTGGCTCCGCCGACTCCAGAACCGCTCCAAGTGGGAGCGGTGGCTGGCGAAGAAGAGCGTGAACCAGAAACCGATGTGGCAGGTGTCCGATGTCGACGCATAGAGCGAGTTCCCGCGACCTGATGCGCAGCGGGAGCCGGATGATCACCGCGATCGGTCCCGTCCGACTTCCGAGCATCGGCGAGATCCGGGACACGCTGACGCTGCTCGCGCACGCGGGCGGGCGGCACACCCCGATCGGCGTCGTCCCGACCACCGGGTCACACCGGTGGGAGCACCGACCGCAGGACTTCCTCGGACAGGTACGAGAACTCGGACACTGTACCCGGGAGGAGGTGCCGCAATTGCTGACCCGGCTGGCACGTTCGGGTGCGTCCGCGCACCCACTGAACGTCGCGGTCGCGGGCGATTTCCTCCTGCTCGACATCTCGCACGGACTCGGCGACGGCAGGCTCGCACTGTCTCTCGTCCGTGCCGTCGCCGGTGGACGCACCGGGACGCCGGTTCCGGAATGGGCGCGGACACGTGACAGCGCGCTGCCGCTCGCACGCGCCCTGACCCGGACCTTCACGTCGTCCCCCACACGTGTCGCGCGGCTCCTCGAATCCCTGCCCGCTGCCGCACAGGGTTCCGGATCGGCCGCGGTGGTGGTGCCGTGGCACGGCGCGCCCACCACGGTCATCGCGTCCACAGCGTCCGGGACCACCGCAGAACTGCGTCGCTGGCGAGATCGGGAAATGCCCGGCGCGTCGGTGTCCTCGTTGCTGTTCGCGGCCGTCGCGCGGGCAATGCGCAGTCGTGGCCTGGCGATCGACGACAAGGTCGACGTCCTCTTCGACTGCCGCCGATACCTCCCGGAGGCCGCCACGGTGAACGGCAACTTCGCTGCCCTGGTGCGGTTCTCACTGTCGGACCCGGGTGATGCCGCCGAGATGAGTGCGGCGATCGCGCAGGCCACGGAGTCGGGCCGGCCGCTCGCCTCGCTCGCGCTCAGCACCGCCAAGTTCCGCAGGCGCGAGCGTGCCGGTGTTGCGCACGCAAGGGCCACTCACGTCGCGGCGAACCCCCGGGCGAGGCTCGTGTACTCCGACATGGGAGAGGCCGCACTGCTGGCCGATCTCGACTGGACCGACGAGCCCGGCCGGCGTCTCGTCACCGCGCTGAGCGAACCGGCCGACCCTGCATCGATCGTCTTCAACCTGGTGCGTCGTGGTCCCGACCTGGACGTGTCGGCGTCCCTGCACGACAACGTCTTCGACCCCGAACTCGTCCGCACCGCGCTCGCGGACGCGCTGTGCGACCCACTGTCTCTACTGTCTCGAAGGATCTTCTGACCATGCCCTCACACGTCCTCGAGACTTCGAAGCGGACTCCGCTGTACCTCACCGTTGCCGTACTGCAGTTCTTCGTCGTCGAATTCCTCGTCGCCGGCACGTGGCGCGGTCACTACAGCTACTCCGCCAACTTCATCAGCGACCTCGGTGTCCCGTTCTGCGGCGCGGACGGAAACGCGCCGTGCAGCAAGACGTCACTGCTGATGGACGCGGCGTTCGTGGTGACCGGACTCGCCTACATGGTTGCCGCCGTCCTCTGGTACCGCATCGATCGGGTGCTGCCGCCGGCCCCTGTCGTCTTCCTGGCGGTGGCCGGGATCGGCGGAATAGTGGTCGGTCTCGCGCCGTCGAACACACACTGGGAAGTGCATTCGCTCGGCGCCACGCTGTTCCTCATCTTCGGCAGTCTCTTCACACTGACGACGGCACTCACCGTCTGGCCTCAGCTATCCGGACCGGCAACGTACGTCGCCCTCGCACTGGGGGTACTCGGATTGGTGGGGTACTTCTGCTTCACCTACTCCTGGGACCTCGGTCTCGGCGTCGGTGGTATCGAACGTGTCGCGGCGTACTCGGCGACCCTCGGGTTCGTCGTGTGCGTCCACCTCATGACGCAGCTGCAGTCGGTTCGACGTTCGGCTGTCGTCCGGGTCGGAGACAGTGCCGGTGCATAGGCCGCTGAACCGTCCACGCAGGACCCGCGCCGTGTCCGCGGCAACGGTGTTCCTCGCGCTCGTCTGCATCGGCGCCACCGGGTGGTACGCGTCGAGTGATGTCGCTCAGGCATCGAGGAAGGGCGAGTCGGTGCTCATGTTCGACGATTTCGTCGGGCCCGCCGGAACCTCGCCGGACCCCCGCTACTGGGGGCACGCAGTCGGGGGAGGAGGCTGGGGTAACGACGAGGCCCAGGTCTACACCGACGATCCCGTCAACTCCCGGCTCGACGGCGACGGCAACCTCGTGATCGAAGCGCGCAGCGACGGATCGGGATACACGTCTGCCCGGCTGATCACCCTGGACCGCTTCGCGTTCCAGTACGGCCGGGCCGAGGCACGCATCAAGCTGCCGGGTGGGCAGGGCTTGCATCCGGCGTTCTGGTTGATGGGCACGGACGTCAACCGGGTGGGCTGGCCGCAGTCGGGGGAGATCGACGTGATCGAGACGATCAACGACGCGTCGTTCTTCCACAGCGGGCTGCACGGCCCGTCCGCCGACGGCACACCCTGGGAGCTGAAAGCCGAAGGCAGCGGCACCATGTCGGACGACTTCCACGACTACTGGGTGGAGCGGTCGCCGGACCGGATCACGTTCGGCATCGACGACGCGGTGACGGGCGAGTTCTCGCGTGCCGACCTGGCCTCGGGGCAGGAGTGGGTGTTCGACAAACCGTTCTCCCTGTTGCTGAATGTCGCCGTCGGGGGAGGGTGGCCGGGCGACGTCGGCGCCGACACGACGTTCCCTGCCGCGATGCTCGTCGACTGGGTGAGGGTGACCGATGAGTGATCTCCTCGCTGCGGAGCGCCTCGACTCGAGGGCTCCGGAGCTGGCCCGGTACTACGACGTCGCCGCGTTGGCCTCGGCGGTCGCGGGGCTGGCGTCCCTGGCGCCGCTTCCGTCGTCGGTGAGTGCGGTGCTGCTGACGGTGTTCGTGTTGATCGGACCGGGTCTCGGGGTCGTGACGTGGTTGCGGCTACCGGTCGCCGCAGCCGTCGCGGCGGTCCCCGTCCTCGGGCTGTCCGTGGTGACTGCGGCCACCACCGTCCTGGCCTGGTTCTACCGATGGCCCGCGACGGGTCTGCTGCTGGTGATGGTCGTGGCCGTCGTCGCGTCCGCGCTGCGGCATCGGTGGCACGACACCGGAGCCGAGCCGGTTCGCGCGATGACCGTGCGCCAGGTGTCGTTCCGTCTGTCGCAGTGGTGGCATACTGCCCTCCGCAACCGGCCTCTGATCCTCGTTGCCGTGGCCCTCGCCGTGTGGGTGGTGGTCCTCTTCGGGCTCGGCTCGACTGCGTACTCCCAGTTCGGTCTGCTGTTCGTCGGCAGTGGGCCGGGCGTGGTGGTGTGCGCGCTGATGATGCTCGGCGCGTTCGTCTGGGCGCTGCGCGAGAACCGGATCGGAACCGCGGCGGCCGCCGTGCTCGGCGTGATCGCGGTCGAACGCCTCACCCCCACGCTCATCACCGACGTCCCCATCTACGGGTGGACGTACAAACACCTCGGCGTGGTCGACTACATCCAGCAGTTCCAGACACTGCCGCCCAAAGGCGTCGACATCTACGGCGAGTGGCCGGGCTTCTTCACCGCATTCGCGTGGTTCGGCGACATCACGTCCGCGGACATGATGTCGATCGCCCACTGGTTCGCGCCGGTGATCCACGTACTGCTCGCGGTCGTGATCGCCACTATCGCCCGGCTCCTCGGGTTCGGCATGCGGGTCGCGCTGACGGCCGCGATGGTGGCGGAACTCGCCAACTGGGTGGGGCAGGACTACTTCTCGCCGCAGGCCATCGCCCTCGTCATGGCGCTGGGTGTGGTGGCACTGCTCGTGGTGTCGACGGAACACCGCTCTGCGGCGTACCTGTCGATCCTCGTCTTCGCCGCTCTGGTGCCCACCCATCAGCTGACCCCGTACTGGTTGTTCGGCGTGACGGTGGCCCTGGCGGTGACGCGGAAGATCCGTCCGTGGTGGCTCCCCATTCCCTACTTCGCGATCCTTGTCGCCTATCTCGTTCCCCGGCTGGACATCGTGGCACCGTACGGGCTGCTGTCCGGTTTCAACCCGGTCGACAACGCCACCAGCAACGTGACCGCCGTCGGTACGTTCGGGAAGATCTTCACGTCCACGGTGTGCCGTTCCCTGTCCGCGGGCATCATCCTGCTCGCGGTGATCTGCGCGATCCTGCTCTGGCGCACGAAGCGCCCCGCCTGGGTCGCGACCGTCATGGCGTTCAGCTCGTTCGCGTTGCTGGCCGGTCAGAGCTACGGCGGTGAGGCGATCTTCCGGGTTTATCTCTACGCCGTGCCCGGCTGTGCGATTCTGATCGCCCCGATCCTCGTGGACGCGCTCACGGTCCGGTTCCGATCCGGATTGCTCCGCCGAGTCGTCCCGGTCGGGCTCGCCGGCGGGTTGGCGTACGTCACGTTCGCGGGCCTGCAAGGCTATTTCGGGCTGTGGTCGCTGGTCGTCGGGTATCAGTCCCAGGTGACGTTCGCGCAGGACATCCTCGCGAGCGAGACCGCGCCGACGACGATCATGTCGCTGTATCCCGCCGGTCTCCCGACGCGGGTGAGCGCCGACTACATCAAGTTCGCCGTGGTCGACAAGGATTTCGATCAACCCTTGCTGGCGTTTCCCCCGGACCTGCTGGAGGGCTTCCCGCACGGCGGCCAGATCGAGATGCTCACCGCCGATGCGGCGGAACGCGACGGGGACACGTATCTCGCCTTCAACACGCAGGGCACCGCGGCCATCCGCTATTACGGCTATCTTGCGGACGGGTCCGTCGAGAATTTCGAGGACCAGATGAGGTCCAGCCCCGACTGGTCGGTGTACTCGCAGGACGAGAACAACACCATTTTCCGATACACGGGGCCGCGCAGGTAGCGGCCGCATCACGCGTTCGGTCACGACCGGGGGCCGGCGACGCCTAGCATCTGCTCATGCAGCGGATGCGCTCGACGATGTTCGAGATTGCGTTGACGTGCTCGATGGCGCTGTGCGCACTGTCCCTCACCCCGGCCGTGGCCGTCGCCGCACCCGGAAGCGTCCGGACCGCTTACCCCGGATACACGATGATCGGCAGCGACGAATTCGACGGACCCACAGGTGCGGCGCCCAATCCACTGTTCTGGGGCTACGACCTCGGGGGCGGCGGTTGGGGTAACAACGAGAAGCAGGTGTACACCGATTCCCGGCAGAACTCGCGACTCGACGGCAACGGGCGTCTCGTCGTCGAGGCACGCAGAAACGGTGCCGGTTTCACCTCCGCTCGTCTCGTGACGCGCGGAAAGTTCGACTTCACGTACGGCGTGGTGGAGGCGCGGATCCAGGTGCCGTCCGGTCCCGGGATCCATCCGGCGTTCTGGACGCTCGGCAGCAACATCAACAGTGTGGGGTGGCCGGCCTGCGGCGAGGTCGACATCCTAGAGGTGATCGGGGACGGTTCCCGGTACCACGCGGGTGTGCACGGGCCGACCGTGAACGGTGGGCACTGGGAACGCTCGACGGACGGCTCGATCGGCGCGAATCTCAGCGCAGGGTTCCACGACTACGCGCTGATCAAGGCTCCCGGCCGCATCTCGGTGGGCATCGACGGGAACATCGTCGGCACGGTCACCACGGCGGACCTGAGACCGGAGGAACGCTGGGTGTTCGACGCGCCGGCGTATCTGCTGCTCGACGTGGCTGTCGGCGGAAACTGGCCCGGCCCGGTCACCCCGTCGACACGCTTCCCGGCCACCATGCTGGTCGACTGGGTGAGATTCTCCCAGTGACGCCCCGGACGCCGACGTTTCCGGTGTGAATAGAATCGGTTTCATGGCCGTATCGAACTCCGAGTGCCGCTGCGGCCACCCCTTCTCCGCCCACGAGCATTACCGCGCGGGTACGTCCTGCGCACTGTGTGAGTGCCCGCGTTTCCGGCGACCGTTCTCCCGGTGGATCCGGAAACTCGTGGGCCGGTAGCCGCGCACCAGGATCCGCGCACCTAGTTTGCGCGTGCCTTACGGAGACGCATAAACATACCTTAGGTCTGTTTATGGACTATATTTCAGTATGCACGTCGTGCAAAGATGGATCTCTGGAAACTTTGAATCCAACTATGTAGTGATGGCCGGCGGCAGTTCGGGTGGTGACGATGGGACATCGGACAGCCGAGCGGGTGGGGACCTCGTCGAGTGCCGAGGTCGTGTGGAGAGGCGGTCTGTGGGCGATCGCGGTCGTATTCATCGTCCCGGCGCTGCTGTTCGTGCTGGGTCTGTGGTGGGGATGGGGTGAAGCGTTTACGACGATCGTGATCGCCGACGTGGGCTTGCTGGTGTTCGCCGTGCTCGCCACCGGGTGCGCCGCCTGGGCTGCCTGGGTGGGGCGGGGGATGGGGCGCAACAGCTGGCTGGCGCTGGCGGGTGGGCTGGCCGCCTGGTCGGTCGGCCAAGCCATCTGGTGCTACTACGTGGTGCGCCAAAAAAGTGATCAGATACCGTTCCCCTCCTCGGCGGCTGCGGCGTACCTGCTGTTTCCGGTCGGCGCGTGCGCGGCGCTGTTGCTGTTCCCAGCCGGTGACCGCGGACAGTCCCGTACCCGGCTGATTCTGGACGGAATCATCGTGGCCGGTTCACTGTTCGTGGTGTCGTGGGTGAGCGTTCTCGGCAGCGTGTACCGCGCGGGGAGCGACACCCCGCTCGCCCTCGTGTTGTCCCTCGCATATCCTGTCGCGGACCTGATGATTGCGACGATGGCGATTGTGGTGCTGACCCGGGCGCGGGCCGGGCAACGCCTGACCCTGGGCCTGCTGTGCATCGGGATCATCCTGATGGCGTTGTCTGCCAGCGCCGTCTCCTACCTGACCGCGCTCGGCACCTATCACAACGGCGGTGTGACCGACCTGGGCTGGGTGACCGCCTTCGTCGCGATTGGGCTGGCGGCCCGGTCGAGCACCCGCGAACCGTCACCCGAACCGGTTCCGGTGCAGATTCCGTCCCGGGCACGGTTGTGGTTGCCGTACATTCCGTTGTTGCTGGCCGTCGCCGTCGGCCTGCAGCGGGAGCTGCCCAGCCTGGGCTCGGGCCCGATTCCCGTTGCGATCATGGTCCTGGTATTCGCCTTGCTGGCACGACAGTTCATCGTATTGGCCGAGAACCGGCGGCTGTTGCTGACCGTGGCCCGGCAGGCCTTTCGCGACCGGCTGACCGGACTGGCGAACCGTGCGCTGTTTCTCGACCGGCTCGACCAGGCAGTGCAGCGCCAGCGGCGGGAACTGACACCGATCGTGGTGCTGTGTGTGGACCTCGACGATTTCAAGACAGTCAACGACAGCCTCGGCCATCCCGCCGGGGACGAACTGTTGATCCGCGTCGCCGAACGGCTCACCGGGTGCGTGCGGAGCACCGACACCGTGGCCAGGCTCGGAGGTGACGAGTTCGCGGCACTGGTCGAAGGGAGCGTCGAGGACGCCTTGTCGGCCGCAGATCGGGTGCTGGAGGCATTCATCCCGCCGTTCGTCATCGACGGTGTCGCGCTCTCCATCCGTCCCAGCATCGGGCTGACCATCGCCACATCCGAGGTCCCCGACGCCACGACCGAGAGCCTGCTCAAACAGGCAGATTTGGCAATGTACGCGGCCAAACGCTGCGGCGGCGGCTGCCTTCGCAGTTTCATGCCGAATCCGGCCGGCTTCGACGAGATCGACCGGCGGCCCTACGTCGACCGCCCCACTCCCCGCACCATCGACACCGGTCCCGGGGTGGTCGAGACCATGCCGCGAGCCGTGGGACCCGTAACAGACCAGGCTCTCTCGGGGTGGGGCGACCCGACTGGATTGACGTCGGCCCACAGCCGAACACGGCCGTTTCGGGCCGGCTGGGTGTCGCCACCCGGTCGGTCACGGTGCGGTGTGATGGCGGTGCCCGGGGTTCTGCTGATCGGTGCGGTCCTGTACGGGATCTCGATCGCGGTAGGTGATCAGGCGGGCTGGATCGTGCTGCTCGAGGCGCTCTACGACGGACTGGCGCTGTCGGCCGCCCTCGTGGTCGCCGCTCGCGCATGGTGTGTGCCGGCCGAGCGCCGGGCGTGGTGGCTGATCGCGCTGGGGCTGACAAGCTGGTGTGTGGGCGATGTCGTGGCGATGTCGTGGGTGCCTGAGGGGCAGTCCCCATCGGTGGCCGATCCGCTGAAATTGGCGCTCTACCCACTCGTCTACATCGGGCTGGTGTTGCTCCTGCGCGCGCGAGCGCGGCGACTACCGGCCGAGATCTGGTTGGACGCCCTCACCGCCGGGTTGACGCTGGCGGCGCTGGCAGCGGCCCTCGCATTCGGTCCGATCGAGTCGGTGGCGAGCGGATCGCCCGCAGCGGTGATCGTCGGGTTGGCGTACCCGGTGGGAGACGTGCTGCTCCTGGCGCTCGCCGTCGGGGCGCTCGCGGTGCTGGGTTGGCGTGCCGAGCAGCGGTGGGTGTTGCTGGTTGCGGGGTTCATGCTTTTTGCGGTGGCCGACACGATCTACCTGTTCCGAAGTGCTGACGGCTATGTCGAAGGCACGTGGATCGATGCGCTCCCGCACGCCGCGGTGTTGCTGGTGGCCGTGGCCAGTTGGCGGGCCCCCGGTCGACGGCGGTCCGGTCAGCTGCCCGGACTGGCGATCTGGGTCCCACCACTGGTGTGCACCGCGGCGGCGGTGGGCCTCCTGGTGCTCGACCACGATGCGCGGCTACCGCGGCTCGCGGTGGTTCTGGCCGCGCTCAGCCTGGTCGCGGTCGCGGCCCGATTCGCGGTGACGTTCCGGGAAGTCGTCGTCCTGGCCGACAGCCACCGCCAGGCGAGGACCGATGACCTCACGAACCTGGCAAACCGGCGGGCGATAATGGCCGCGTTGACGGCCGCATACTTCGACCAGGTGGCACAGCCGATCGGACACACCCACCGTCCGGGTCCGGGCATGCTGCTGATGGATCTGGACCGCTTCAAGGAGATCAACGACTCCTTCGGACGGTACGTGGGCGATCAATTGCTGTGCCAGGTCGCGGACCGGCTGTCCCGGTCGGTGCGGCCGGGGGATCTGCCCGCCCGACTCGGCGGCGACGCGTTCGCTGTTCTGCTCCCGGCAGAGATCGACATCACGACCGCCTGTGCACTGGCTGGTCGTCTCCTCGAAGCGTTGCGCGAGCCGTTCCACCTCGATGAGATCACCGTGCACGTCGAGGCGAGCATCGGGATCGCCCTCTGCCCACAACATTGCACCAACCCCCAGGACTTGCTGCAGCGCGCCGGAGTAGCGATGTATCGCGCCAAGTCCGACCGCCGCGCGCTCGCGGTGTACGACGCCGCCGAGCACCAACGCAGCATCGACGAGAGGCAGTCCATCGAGGAGTTGCGCACGGCGATCGCCGGCGACGAGCTCACGTGCTACTACCAACCCAAGGTCAGTGCGTGCGACGAGCAGGTGCACAGCGTCGAGGCGCTCGTTCGATGGGAGCACCCCCGTCACGGCTTACTCCTGCCGGATCAGTTCCTTCCTCGTGCCGAACAGTCGGGACTGATGCGCCCACTGACGACGAGAGTGCTGCAGGTTGCTTTGGGTCAGGCGCGCAGCTGGCTCGATCGCGGGATATCGCTGACCGTCGCGGTGAACCTGTCGGTCACGAATCTGCTCGACGCAGACCTGGTTGCCGAGATCGACCGACTCCTGAAGGACTTTCGACTACCCGCCGACGCACTCATCCTGGAGATCACCGAAAGCGTTCTGATGACCGACTACGTGCATGCGAGGACGGTGGTCGAGGCGCTGCAGGCGCTGGGAATCGGATTGTCGATCGACGACTACGGCACCGGGTGGTCTTCCCTGGCCTACCTGCAGGACCTGGCTGTCGATGAGCTCAAGATCGACCGTGTCTTCGTCGCGCGCCTTGCCAGCGATCCTCGATCGGTCGCGATTGTGCGCTCGACAGTGGAGCTCGCGCACAGTCTCGGTGCGTCGCTGGTCGCCGAAGGCGTCGAAGACGAGGACACCTTACGGGCCCTGCGTCGATACGGCTGCGACGTCACCCAAGGGCATTACCACGGCCGCCCGCTACCCGCCGAACAACTCGACCTTCGGTCGATCGGCGGACCTACCGCTACGTGAACAGGCCCTGACCCCAGTACTGCCCCTCGGCGAGGCCGGGTGGGCAGGCGAAGAGGGCGGAACCGACGTGCTGGATATACTCGTTCATCGCGTCGGTCCTGGACAGGTTGAGCTGCATCGGCACGAACTGTTCCTGCGGGTTGCGGCAGTAGGCGATGAAGAAGAGTCCGGCGTCGAGGTGGCCGAAACCGTCGGAGCCGTCCGTGAAGTTGTATCCGCGACGCAGGATCTGGATGCCGCCGAGTTCCTGAGCGGACGCGAGCCGCACGTGCGCGTCGACGTCGATCACCGGGTCGTGACCCTTCTTGGAATCGAAGTCGAGTTCGTCGAACTCCGCCTTGCCGCTCAGGGGAGCGCCGGTGCCTTTGGACCGGCCGATCACTCGTTCCTGCTCGCCGAGCACGGTGCGGTCCCACTGTTCGATGAGCATGCGGATCCGCCGCGCCACGAGGTACGCGCCGCCGCCCATCCACGCCTGGTCGTCGCCGGACGCCACCCACACGTGCTGGTCGAGGACACCGGGTTCCTCGGCCTTGATGTTGTTCGTTCCGTCCTTGAACCCGAACAGGTTTCGCGGCGTGTCCTGAGTGGTCGACGTCGACGAGGTGCGGCCGAACCCCAGCTGTGACCAGCGGACCGAGGCTGTCCCGAACGCGACGCGCGCCAGGTTGCGGATGGCGTGCACGGCCACCTGCGGGTCGTTGGCGCACGCCTGGATCGCGATGTCGCCGCCGCTGCGCGCCGGGTCCAGGTTGTCCGCCCGGAAGTGCGGAAGCTCTTCGAGCGCGGCGGGCTTCTTGGACGCGAAGCCGAACCGGTCGTCGAACAGTGAGGGCCCGAACCCGATGGTGAGCGTCAGCTGGGACGCGGGCAGGCCGAGCGCCTCACCGGTGTCGCTGGGCGGAACGTAGGCGCCGTCGCCGATGGCGCCGTCCGGGGTGGCCTCCTCGCCGGCCGTCATCCGCGCGGCCATCTCAGTCCACTTCTTCAGGAGCGCTTCGAGTTCCTCACGGGACTTCGTGGTGACGTCGAACGCCACGAAGTGCATCCGGTCCTGCGCCGGCGTCACGATGCCTGCCTGGTGTTCACCCCGGAAGGCGACGACGTCGGCGTGCGAGAACGGCGGTTCGGCTGCGGTGGCGCGCCCGACCACTGCACCGGCGCCGGCGAGGGCGGCACCCGCCCCGACGGCGCCGAACAGACGTCGTCGGGACATACCCTTGCGCTCGTCCGCCGAGGTGGTCGTGTCGGTCGTACCGGTTGGATCAGTCATGATCATGCGCCTGCTACTACGCCCTGAACCTGGCTGACCTCGGCCGAGAGGGCGTCGATCTTGCGCGACAGTTCCTGGCGCTGTTGTTCGTTGACAGTGTCATAGAAGACGAACCCGTCACCCTGACGGTACTGGGCGAGTTCGGCATCGAGGTCCGCGAATCGCTGGGTGATGTTCGCGGCCAGTTCGGGATTGCGTTCTTCGATGATCGGTTGCAGTGCGGCGACCGCGGCCTGCGAGCCGTCGACGTTGGCCTGGAAGTCCCACAGGTCGGTGTGCGAGAAGATGTCTTCCTCACCGGTGATCTTCGACGTCGAGATCTCGTCGAGCAGCCCCTGCGCGTCGCCGGCGATCTTGGTGGGGTCGATCGTGTAGTCCTCGGCGTTCACCTGGTCGGCGAGGTACTGGACGTCGACGACGAGTTGGTCGGCGATTGCGTTGGTGTCGGGCTGGGGACCGGTGACCCACAGATCCTTCTCGAGCCTGTGGAAGCCCGTCCATTCCTGCCCGGGTTCGAGGTCGGCCTCCCGCAGGTCGAGCTTGGGGTCGAGCTCGCCGAAGCTCTCCGCCTCGGGCTCGATGCGCTCGTAGTAGGTGCGGGAGACGGGGAAGAGTGCCTTGGCCTGATCGATGTTGCCCGACTTGACGGCGTCGACGAACTGCTGCGTGGTGTCCTGCAGGGCGACGACCTGACTGCGGATGTAGCGGCGGTAGCCGTCGGCGGCCTCGGCGAGCTGTCCGCTCTCGTCGGATGCGCTCATCGAGTCGCCGGTGACGGTGAAGTCCTGGCGGATGCCGTTGCCGACCATGCCGGGCTTGCACGCGAGTTGATAGGTGCCCGCGTCGGGCAACGACACGATGAGCTGGCGGGTGAGGCCGGGACCGATGTTCTCGACCTCACCCATCGCCCGGTCGCCCTCGGCGAACACGTAGAACTCGGTGACCTTGGTGCCGTTGTTGGTGACCTGGAACGTGCTGTTGCCGGTGGTCCCGGAGTCGGTGCTGACGTCACACGTGTCGTCGCTCGCGGTGACGGTGATGTCGTCCGTGCTCGCGGTCGACTTCTCGGTGCAGCCGGCGAGCGCCAGCGGCAGTACGGCGACCGAGGCGAGGGCGAAGGTAGTGCGGCGCGTGGTCTTCATGGGCGGAAGTTGCCTTTCATGAAACGGTCTCGTCGGGGGTGGGAGAGGCGGTGCGCTCGGGTGCCGCGGGGGCGGGTGTGGGTGCGGAGACCGGCCGGAGGAACAGGAACAGGACCACTACGACGTATACGACCCAGGCGACGGCCTGGAGGACGGTCGGGTCGGGCCGGAAGTTGAAGATGCCGGCCAGGACGGTGCCGTACCAGCTGGAGGCGTCGTAGCCGCCGGAGATGTCGAAGGCGAGTGCCGAGCCGCCGGGCAGGACGCCGCCGATCTGCAGGGCATGGATGCCGTACCCGAGGATTCCGGCGGCGACGATGATCAGGAAGACGCCGGTGTACTTGAAGAATTTTGCGAAGTCGAGCCGGACGGCACCGAAGTACAGCAGGACCGTGAGGACCGCGGCGGCGACGATGCCGAGCAGGAGCCCGACGAGCGGCCAGGCGCTGCCCGCCGTGTTCTCGGCGTACCCGACCATCAGGAGCGCGGTCTCGACGCCTTCCCGGCCGACGGCGAAGAAGGCGAGGGTGAGTACCGCGACGGGACCGGCGACCAGCGCTTTCTCCATGCCGGCCTTGAGGTCGTGGGAGATGGTTCGCGCGGCTTTCCGCATCCACAGCACCATGACGGTGACGATCGCGACCGCGACGAGGGACGCGACGCCGGCGATGATCTCCGCGGTCAGTCCGGTGACGGTGGACGTTCCGTAGTGGATGACGAGAAAGATGGCCGCCACCATCACCACGGCGATGCCGACGCCGAGCCACACCCATTTGAGGGCGTCCTTGCGCTGCGCTTTCACGAGGAACGCGGCGAGGATCATCACGACTATGCCCGCCTCGAGTCCCTCGCGGAGACCGATCAATCCACTGCCGAACAGCTGTGTGGCGATCGACGGCGCGGTCCCTGCGGCGAGGACGGACATGCACACTCCTGGGCGAGGCGAGGTCGAGCCGAGTGGTCTGCAAGGTTGGGTAGGCAACCTTGCGATAGGCAAGGCGAACCTTAGCCTGAGGAAAACATACACCGCGCCTCCTTGTCCGAAGAAGCCCTCACCAGCACTTTTACAACCCTTTACCTTTGGTGTGTTGCCTCGCCGTGACCCCGCGCGGTGTGGGGGCCGTCTCGCGTGGCCGGGATCGACGAATTTCGTGTGGATGATGGAGACGTGAACCGATATCCCGCGCGGCCGAAACGTCGTTCCCGATGGCCCGGACCGCTGTTCGCTCTTCTCGCGGCGACGGTTGTCGTGGTTCTCGCCTACGGCGCCTGCTCGCGGGAGCAGCAACCGAGGATCGCGATACCGGAGGGCATCCCACCCGGGCCGGGGGCGGCCACCCCGCCGATCGACATCAACGCGCCGGGACGTTCGGCGGATCAGCTGCACGAATGGTCCGCCGGGCTGGCCGACGCGATCGGCGTCGGAAGCACTGCGCTCGAGGCGTACGGCTACGCGGCGACGGTGATGGCCGAGACGAGGCCGCAATGCGGGATCGGGTGGACCACCCTCGCCGGAATCGCGAGCGTGGAGAGCCGGCACGGCACCCACGCCGGTTCGACGGTCGGGCCTACCGGTCAGGTGACGCCCGAGATCCGGGGCATCCCCCTCGACGGGGGACCGGGTGTCGCCGAGATCCCGGACACCGACCGCGGGGCGATGGACGGCGACCCGGTGCACGACCGCGCCATGGGTCCCCTCCAGTTCATTCCCGAGACGTGGAAGCGGTGGGGGGTCGACGCGAACGGTGACGGGGTGGCCGACGCCGACAACATCGACGACGCGGCGTTGACCGCCGCCCGCTACCTGTGTGAGCGCGGCGGCGACCTCACCGCTGCGGAGGGCTGGCAGTCGGCGCTGATGGCCTACAACCTGTCGGGCGAGTACCTCACGCTGGTACGCGACCGGGCGTCCGCCTATTCGGTCGGGGTTCGCCCGTGATCCTTCCGCCACCCCCTCGTGACGTGATCGACGCCACATCGGTAGGTGTCGTTCGGGCGGCTCGCCGTCCGCGGGGCGCGCCATCCCGCGCCGGTTTCGGTGTGCCGTTACGCTGTGTGCTGGCACGATCTGGTGTCCCTGGCACGATCGGACCGGTCGGTGCACAGTTGTGAAGCCCATATAAGGAGAATCAGCAAGTGGCCATCATTGAGCAGGTCGGAGCCCGTGAGATCCTCGATTCCCGTGGTAACCCCACGGTGGAGGTCGAGGTGCTGCTCGACGACGGAAGTTTCGCCCGCGCCGCGGTTCCGTCGGGTGCATCCACCGGTGAGCACGAGGCCGTCGAACTGCGTGACGGCGGTGACCGGTACGGCGGCAAGGGTGTCGAGAAGGCCGTCGAGGCCGTCCTGAGCGAGATCGCCCCGGCCATCATCGGGATCGACGCCACCGAGCAGCGGACCGTCGACCAGGCCCTGCTGGACGCCGACGGCACTCCGGACAAGTCGCGTCTGGGCGCCAACGCGCTCCTGGGTGCGTCGCTGGCAGTGGCCCGCGCGGCCGCCGAGTCGTCCGGTCTGGAACTCTTCCGTTACGTCGGCGGCCCCAACGCCCACGTCCTTCCCGTCCCGATGATGAACATCCTCAACGGAGGTGCGCACGCCGACACCGGTGTCGACGTCCAGGAATTCATGGTCGCCCCGATCGGTGCCGCCACGTTCAAGGAGTCGCTGCGCTGGGGCGCCGAGGTCTACCACGCCCTCAAGTCGGTGCTGAAGGAGAAGGGCCTGGCCACCGGTCTCGGTGACGAGGGCGGCTTCGCCCCCGACGTCGCGGGCTCCAAGGAGGCACTGGATCTGATCAGCGTCGCGATCGGCAAGACTGGCCTGGTCCTGGGCACCGACGTGGCGCTCGCACTCGACGTCGCGGCCACCGAGTTCTACACCGACGGCACCGGCTACAAGTTCGAGGGCAGCAACCGGACCGCGGCCGAGATGTCGGCGTTCTACGCCGAGCTGGTCGATGCCTACCCGATCGTGTCCATCGAGGATCCGCTGGACGAGGACGACTGGGACGGCTGGGTCGCCCTGACCGATCAGATCGGCAACAAGGTCCAGCTCGTCGGCGACGACCTGTTCGTCACCAACCCGGAGCGTCTGGAAGAGGGCATCGTCAAGGGCGCCGCGAACGCGCTGCTGGTGAAGGTCAACCAGATCGGCACGCTGACCGAGACCCTCGACGCCGTCGACCTCGCGCACCGCAACGGCTACAAGACGATGATGAGCCACCGGTCCGGTGAGACCGAGGACACCACCATCGCCGACCTCGCGGTCGCCGTCGGCAGCGGTCAGATCAAGACCGGTGCCCCCGCACGCAGCGAGCGCGTCGCCAAGTACAACCAGCTGCTGCGCATCGAGGAGAACCTGGGCGACGCCGCGCGCTACGCCGGCGAGGTCGCGTTCCCGCGGTTCGCGTTCGAAGGCTGACGTTCGACAGTCGAGTAAGGGGTGTTGGGGTAGGTGGCACAGCGCGGCAGGCTGCGGTCGTCCGGAGCAAGTCCGGGCGGCCGGGGCTCCGGGCGTGGTGAACGGGCCCGCGGAAACCGGGCGGACGGCACTCCCGGCGGAGCGCGGCGCCCCCGCACCACCAAGTCGACGACGCCGGGCCAGGCCGACGGCAAGCCGGACGCCGTCGACGGCGCCGACACCGGCAAGGTGCTCCCTGGTCGCGCCCGCCCGAGACGGGTGGGCGCGACCGGGGCCGCCCGGATTACACGCTCCGACCACACGATCCTCGGGCTGTCGACGGGCCAGGCGCTCGTCCTCGTGATGGTCGTGCTGCTTCTCGCGCTCACCCTCGCAGTTCCGCTGCGCAACTACCTCACCCAGCGTGGTGAAGCGGATCGTATTGCGGCGGAGCAGGTTCAGCTCGAGAAGGATCTGCAGGAACTGCGGATATTCGAGGAGCGCTACTCCGACCCTGCCTACATCGAGGCGCAGGCACGCGGCCGGCTCCGGTGGGTGAAGCCCGGCGACACCCCGTTCCAGGTGCAGCTGCCCGGCGACTACAAGGAACCGGAGAAGCCGGAGGAGAAGGACGCCGAGATGGCAGGCCCCTGGTACTCCGACCTGTGGAAGACCATTTCAGAACCGCCGGCCGCGCCCGAGGTGCAGCCGGCACCGGCTCCGGCGCCCCCCGTGGTGCCGCCGCCCGTACCGCCAGAACCAGGAGAACCCACCGGGTGACCACTTCGTCCGACCCGTCCAGCCCCGTGCCGCAGGAAGACCTCGACGCCGTCGCCGCCCAGTTGGGCCGCGAACCGCGTGGAGTGCTCGAGATCGCGTACCGCAGTCCCGACGGCAAGCCCGGCGTCGTGAAGACCGCGCCCAAACTTCCGGACGGAACACCGTTCCCGACGCTGTACTACCTGACCGATCCGCGACTGACCGCGGAGGCCAGCCGGCAGGAGTCCGCGGGGGTGATGCGTGACATGACCGAGCGTCTCGGGCAGGACCCGGAACTCGCGGCCGCGTACCTGCGCGCCCACCAGTCGTATCTCGCCGAGCGCGACGCCATCGAGCCCCTGGGAACGGACTTCACCGGCGGCGGAATGCCCGAGCGCGTCAAGTGCCTGCACGTGCTGATGGCCCACTCGCTGGCGAAGGGACCGGGCGTCAACCCGCTGGGCGACGAATCGGTGGCGCTCGCCGCGTCCGCGGCAGGCGGAAAGCTGAGGGGCACCGCGATTCCCGCGGACTGGCCCGGCATCGACGACATCGAAAGTCCCGAGCAGTGACCCGCGTCGCCGCCGTCGACTGCGGCACGAACTCCATCCGTCTGCTCGTCGCCGACGTCGACGAGCACGGCGTACTGCACGACGTCCGTCGCGAGATGCGCGTCGTCCGGCTGGGACAGGGCGTGGACGCCACCGGACGTCTGGCGCCCGAGGCCATCGAACGCACCCGAGTCGCGTTGAGCGAGTACGCCGGAATGATCGCGGACGCCGGCGCCACGGCCGTCCGCATGGTGGCCACGTCCGCCACCCGCGACGCGTCCAATCGGGAAGACTTCTTCTCGATGACCCGTGAGGTGCTGGGCGCCGTCATCCCCGGCGCCGGGGCCGAGGTCATCACCGGCGACGAGGAAGCACGGCTGTCGTTCAACGGGGCAGTCGGGGAACTCGATCCGTCGCAGGGACCGTTTGTGGTCGTGGACCTCGGCGGCGGTTCGACCGAAGTGGTGCTGGGCGACGAATCCGGCGTCCACGCCGCTTTCTCCACCGACATCGGATGCGTGCGCATCACGGAGCGCTGCCTCCACGACGATCCGCCGACACCGGCACAGGTCGAGGAGGCCCGCGCCTTCGCGCAAGAACGTCTGGACGAGGCGTTCGCGCGTGTCCCCGTCGAACAGGCCCACACCTGGGTGGGTGTCGCCGGAACGATGACCACGATCGCCGCGCTCGCCAAAGAACTGCCCGAATACGACGCCGAACAGGTACATCTGTCGCGCATCCCGATGCCCCGGCTGCGGGAGGTCTGCAACTCGCTGATCGCCATGACCCACACCGAGCGGGCCGCGCTCGGCCCGATGCACCCAGGGCGCGTCGACGTCATCGGCGGCGGCGCGATCGTGACCCTGGCGCTGGCCGACGCATTCGAGAAGAAGGCGGGCATCGACCAACTCGTCGTCAGCGAACACGACATCCTCGACGGAATCGCATTGTCGATCGCCTGAGCTAGGGTGATCTGCGCACGGTCGCCGAGCGACACCCTCGGCGACCGGTAGCCCCTATAGCCCAATTGGCAGAGGCAGCGGACTTAAAATCCGCACAGTGTCGGTTCGAGTCCGACTGGGGGCACCATTAAACCGCAGGTCAGAGTGGGTGTAGGCTGCGGCGGGGCGTTCGAACACCCACTTCGGTGTCACAGAATGTCACAACTCAAAATAACTGCCCTCTTGTAACCCCGGTGGGACTGCCTGGCCGTATGCAGCCTGAAACGTGCCACATGTTGCAATCCGGACACCGCTTGAGGTAACCAAATCATCCGGCGTGCCAAGTCGGTCAGCGGTGACGCACACTCATGTGACGCACACTCGCATGACGAGCGCTGGTGCGGACTTCAGCTTCGATTAGTTCGGCCTCAGAGTGTTACCAAGGCGCGTTGACCGGCTTTGTTCGTAGGCGGCTTTGGCTCCGGACGATCATGTTAATTAACATGATCACGAGGCAGCGGCATCAGTCGCGAAGTGCAGCTGTCGTAGACAATTTCGTCGTATAGGGCGTAGGACAGCCACACCCCGCATGGAGCCTGCTCCAGAGCAGAGGTGTCGACCGCTGTCAGCCGTATGGGTCGCCCGCGCTTGGCGCTCAGATTCGCCAGGAACTGTTCCCTGTTCCACGGCGCGGGCACCAAGTCCTCGAACTCCCGCCGAGCGCGCATCACCTTGAATGCAGAATCGTCCATCGGGTCCCCCTCCCGAGGTACACCATACAAATGACGACCCCATCGGTCCACTGGTAAGGCTTTGGAAGGTGGGTCTGCCACGACGCTGAGGGATAGGAAACTGCCGTCTTCAGACTCTAAGGGCCTGTGACAAAATAATGTCGCTTTAGCTGGTTTCGGGCGTTACCGTTGAGCTATGACGGATGTGGCGGACTCGGTGGCGCGGCGGTATGCC